>CAZRIO010000008.1:22163-46412 GCA_964600185.1 uncultured Candidatus Saccharibacteria bacterium
AAGGTCCATGGCGAAGACAGCATCGCAGACCATTACCATTCAACTTGTTCGATCGTTTACGCAGGACCCCGAGTCCGGCAGCCCGACCGGCATTGTTTTACATGCTGATCATCTCTCCGAAGCAACTATGCAGCGCATCGCACAGGAACTCAATTTTGCTGAAACAGCGTTCGTACAAAAAGCACGGCACGCCGATGTACGTTTACGGTTTTTCGCGCCAAATCACGAAGTTGCGCTTTGTGGGCATGCGACAATTGCGACTTTTCATTTATTGATGGAATTGGGTGTCATAAAGCTCACCAATGGTGCGCCGAAAACTTTATTACAAGAGACCAAAGCAGGCGAGCTTGAAGTTACCTGTCACGCCGATGGTCGTATTGTCATGGCCCAATCTCCGCCGGTGTTTGGTGACATTGAAAGTGATCGAGATCTTATTGCGCAACTGCTCGGGCTTGCTCCTGATGATTTTTCTGATTTGCCGCTGCAAGTTGTATCGACCGGTACGCCCAAACTACTCATTCCGGTGAAAAGTGTCGCCCGTTTGCGCGCGACCAAGCCTGATCTCGAACGCATCAAAGACTATTGTTGGCGCACCGAAGCTAAAGGTTTTTATCCATTCACGTCAGACAGTCCGATCAAAAACAGCGATTTTTACGCGCGGCAATTCAATCCGCTTGCCGATGAAAATGAAGATCCCATCACCGGTGTGGCTGCGGGAGCACTTGGTTGTTACGCCAAAAAATACAAGCTCATATCGCACCCTGTTTGCGTCGTTGCGCAAGGTTACGACATGGACATGGGCGGACTGATGTATGTCGACGCCACGCACAGTGTGCATGTAGGCGGGTATGCCGCCACTGTTGGCGCCACAACGCTGACCGTATAATTCGTAATTCGGCGGCCGTAGGGCTAGAATGAAACTATGACACGAACAATCGACATCCATAAAGCAGCTGGCATTATTATCCGTGACCGCAAATTACTTGTTGAGCGATCGTCTAACAAAAAGTTCTTCATCGCCCCTGGCGGTTCAATCGAAGCCAACGAAACGCCCGAGCAAGCGCTTGTTCGCGAACTCATGGAAGAGTTTCAGCTTATTACGGTCGAAGCCGATTTTCAGCCTTTTGGCACTTTTTACGCCGAAGCAGCCGGACAAGAAGACAAATATGTGCAGATGGACGTTTTTGTCGTTACCAAGTGGCAAGGCGAACCTACCCCTGATAGTGAAGTCGAAGAAATCGCATGGCTCACCTCGGAAACAGCCAAAACGTTACCCGTCGGGTCGATATTTGCCCACGAAGTTATTCCAAAGCTCAAAGCTGCCAACCTGATTGATTAGTCGGCAAGCGCCGTCGATTATTCGAAGTGAAATGACTTGAGTATCTGCAACGTCACCGCTGCGTCTGCTGATTGGAACCAGGCTTTTGCCTTGTCGGCCGAGCCGAAATTGCCCACCGGACTAGCGATGAGCTGCGTCTGCGTTTTACCGTCTTTGTTCGTGTAGCGTGGCGCATCGACAAAGGTACTGGCTGCACCTAATTTGAGCGGATGCGTCTGCAGCAGACTGTTATCCACCACTGCGAGCTCTGGCGTGTTCGAGTCGCCATAGATACCACCGATTACCGTAACAGCAGCGTTATTGACCACCGTACCTTCTAGCGTTGCGACAAAAAACTGGTCGGTGCCGCCATCTTTGGTAAAAGGTGTCTCATAGCCCACTAACACGCTGCCCGAGGTGTTGTGAAGCGATACGGTCTTACTGCTGTTGGTGCTCACCTCTATCGTCCAATCTGCGGGGTATTTGAAACAGGCCTTTGCGTCATCGTCGCAATACGTTTTCCATTCGTCATAGGGATCACTTGAGGCGACCAAACTGGTCTCAGAACTACTGGTTGTTGTGCTTGCCTGATTGCGCACACTGTAACGGTATAGTTTCCAGCCCGCGAGACCAACAACAGCTAAAACTATCACGACAATAAGCGTCAGCTTTGTGTTAAATCCTTTGTCGTCTCGAATTTTTTGCATGATTTCTTCTTTATTTCAGTGTACTGCATCATGCAAAAACATGCTTGCAATTCTGGGGCATTGACTGCTATATTTCGCCAAACTTAATATGGCAGTCGTCATTTGAAAGGAGTTACAGATTATAAAAAACGATACGATAAGGGCTTGCAATAAAGGGCACGCTCTCTGATAATGACGCTTAAGCTAACGATAGAAAGAACATATGTCTCATAAGATCAACTCGAGAGGTTTCTCCATTGTCGAAACAGTTTTGGTTATTGGTATATTTCTGGCCATAGGGATCGGCGGGTGGTTTGTCTGGCAAAAAAATCACCATAAAGCCGACCCGCAGAAGAAAGCCGCACAAACGAGCACACCACCGCCCGCTACACCCGACGCTTATAGTGGCTGGAAAACATATACTAACGCTTCTTACGGGGTGAGTTTTAAATATCCCCCATCATGGGCAGTTACAGAAGTAGCTTCTGCGCCCTCCGGCCTCGACCCGCACGAATTTTCTGCTAATCTTCACGTTAACAGCACCGAGAAATATAGCGAAACCGCCACTTTTGAGGTGCATACTACATCGCTCGCCTCAGTAACCAAATTTTACAATGACTACTTTGCGCAGTCCGCCGAAAACGTCATTCAAAAAGAACCAATTACTCATGATAACAGAGAAGGTTTACAATATACCGTCACTAACAGTACGACGAAGTCTAAACTCTATCTCTTTGGTTCAGGAAATAAATCGTATTCCTTCGGAAGTATCAATGAAGAGCTCAACATGCAAAGATCTTCAACGTACTGGTCTGATTTTGACAGAGTATTCGATTCGCTCCATTTTCAATAAACTTTAGTTAAAGAGAACAATTTGATGTCAGCAGAAATTGCTGCGGCGTACCCTATGGAAAACGCCGCGCCTATTCAAGATACCCTAAAACAATTCGGCTCTTTTGCGATAAGCTGTGCACTCACAGCAAGTATGCTCGCCGGCGGTGAAGCATTACAAGCCACAGAAGCTTATGCAGCGAGTTCAGACCAAGTCGCCATCGGCATGCCATTTACAGGAAAATGGGCTTACAACACCCTCGTTAATCCTGATCGTTATGGCAATTATAGCGACAGCACCTCGAGCCACCCTTCGGTTCATCATCGCTCCTATGGTGATTGGGCGACCGACCTATACGCGAATGCAGGCACTCCTGTCGTACTTCACGCTTCGAGTGGCGATGGCGCAGTTTCTTTTACCTTTAATCGCTTTAACGACTCTTGTGCTTCCAGCGGAGCTAACGTTGCCGGCCATGGCGTGGTACTCAATGTTCTTGTGGACAATGCCGTTGTGGGCACTGTTGACTACGAGCATCTTGATCACATACCGAACAGCCCATACACCGAAGGTATGACCATCGGCACAATCACGAGCGAAAAATTAGACCCTTCGTGCTATAGTGTGCGCCATACTCATGTGGAACTGAAAAACACCAGCCAAAACACTTACGCCTGCTGGGTAGATCAAGGGAAACCGGGCGTAACTGTCGCCGAATCAGCTGCAATAGGCAGGTTAGGTTCCTCAAATACCGGCGCGCAACAACAATGTAATAGTGCTTCAAGCGCTCCCGATACGCCTTTCGCCGACGGTAGATTTCTTCGTTCAACCGACACAGGTGCAATCTATGAAATGGTCGGGGGAGCACCGATTCGTCTGTTTAACTGGGGTATAATTCCCTCATTCCGTGGCCAAGCTACTGAAGTCAATCAAGCAAGTATTAATACCCTGCCGCCTTATCCCCGTAATGGTACTTTCGTGAATATCGCCGAAGCTGGTGGTAACGGCGTATATGAGTTTGTAGGCGGTGCCCCTATTCGACAATATAACTGGGGTATTCTTAACGGTTTCCAGGGATCGGCGCAAGATATCAACTATCAATCACTCGCGAGTCTCGATCATATGCGGCCAATTCCAAGTGACGGCTCATTCGTTACTATTCATGAGGCAGGAGGTAATGGCATATACGAATTCGTGGGTGGTGCACCGATTCGACAGTTCAATTGGGGTGCCCTCCCCGGCTTTGGCAATCCCCCTGACATTAATTATCAGTCGTTACAGTTGTTAGATCATATGAACATGACGCCGAGTGATGGTAGTTTCGTGAACATTCAAGAAGCCGGTGGTAACGGCATTTATGAGTTCGTGGGTGGTGCCCCGTTACGGTTATATAACTGGGGTAATTTGCCAACGTTTCGCTCCAATATACCAAATATTAATTACACATCACTCCAACTGCTTGACCACATGAATGCAGTCCCGATTAATGGCGAATTCGTGGCAGCTGTCGAGAGCGGCACGGTCTATCGAATAGCAGGCGGAAGCGCACTGAAACTCTATAACCAAGGTAGTATTCCCGATTATCAGGGTGCTCTATGGCTTAATCAACAAACGATTGACGACCATGATCATCTTGCTGTCATGCCGGTCGATGGAACAATACTTGAAGGCGTATCATCCCTGACTTTCTGGCAGATACGAGCCGGTACGCGTGTGCAGGTAACGGGCGCACCGCAAGCCGTAATTGTTGACGAGCAGACCATTGCCAACATCCCACTGGCATGAAAAATCGGCATAGTACTATGCCGATTTCCACACGCATTGAAGCTTATCTATTCGACAACTACAGTCGCCTTCAATGTCGTAGGATAGAGTGGATCCTGGTAAGTAAACGTACCCTTATTCTCAAAGGTAAAGGTATATGAGTCACCTTGGTTCAAAGAACTACTGTGAAGTTCAGGCAAAGACGAATGCGTAGGATACGGATCCGCTGCAATTTGGTGAGGAACCGTGTCATTATTCACCCAAGTCACACTTTGCCCTTTTTTGATCGTTACCGTACCTGGAGTATAGCTAGTTTTGGTTATATCAATCGTTGCCGCCGGGTTTGCATTCACCGCTTGATCGTTACGATTCTTCATGAAAAGGACGGAAGCGACGACCAGAACGAGGACAATGGCTACGACAAGGCCGATAACCAGCCATTTTCCTGAATGGCGTGCGGGTACATTCGAGTCTGCATGCTGTTGTGGTTGATCTGTATTTGGATTCATATCTATGCCCCTTAGCCTTAGCGCAGTGTTATGTTCTGGGTTGTTACTTTGTCGGCAGTGATCTTAACGGTCGCTGTTTGAGTGTGAGCACCCAGCGCAACGTATTTCACGCTGTAGCTACCTTCGGGGAGACGACCAATGTGGTAATTACCCTTCGAATCAGTGACATCAGAACGGGTGTGTCCATTAACTTCCATGAATACTACTGGGCGATTCCACCAATTCTTTTTGTCGTAGGTTATGTGACCCTTCAACCCGCCCTTTTTCGAGTGTGGAGGCGTAGTTGCTGCGTCGGTTTTCGCGGTCACTGTAGCTGATTTTGCACTCGTGTTACCAACGGCGTCGCTTGCAGTTACATAGTAGCTGTAGCTCGTGTCGGCCTTAAGGTTTGTGTCGCCGTAACTTGTTGTAGTAACGGTAGCAACCTTGGTAGCAGTGCCGCCGCTCGTTGCTCGGTAAACATCGTAGGCTTTAACACCGGTATTGTCGGTTGAAGCAGTCCATGAAACATTAATCTGTGTAGTGCCAGCAGCCGAAGCAGTTACCCCGCCGGGGACGCTTGGCGCCTCTGTGTCAGGAGCACTTGGCGTGGTAACGGTCGCTGCTGTCGAAGCAGTTGAATTGTTACCCGCTGCGTCATAGGCAATTACCTGATAGCCGTACGTTGTGGACGGAAGCGTCGTCTTGTCGACATATTGTGTGCCACTTGTGATGTTACCCACCGTTACGTTGTTGCGTGTCACAATGTAACCCTTAACACCGACGTTATCGGTGGAAGCTGCCCATTTTACCGTTACATTGTTGTATGCACTCGCTGCAGCAGTCACGTTCCCCGGAACGGTTGGCGCTTGCTTGTCATCCGGAGCTATATTATTGACCGTCACTTGCGCGGCGTCTGAGCCAACATTGCCAGCAGCGTCATAAGCTTTCACCGTTACGCTGTTTGAACCATTTGCAGCTTTGGTAGTATCCCAAGCGTAGGTGTAAGGAGCGGCGGTGCTTGTTGCAACCACATTGCCATTTACATAAAACTCTACTTTAGAAACTGCCGTGTCATCGGTTGCAGTAGCAGCAACATTGAGCGTACCTGAAACAGTTGCACCAGCGACCGGATTAGTGAGCGTTGCGACCGGCGCAGTCGTATCCTGTACCACCGTACAGTTATCGCCGTTATCGACAGGTGTACAGTTCGCATCAGAAACAAGCAAAACACGGCCAAGTTTAACACCCGGCTCACGACCAATCATCTTTAAGGTGTGATTTCCGGCCGTCAAAGCCATCGAAATCTTAGAACTTGCAGCACCGTTTTGGTAGTCGACCCAAGACCAGGCGCCAGGGTTTATGCCACCATCACCGACAACAAAACACGAATTGCCATCGACTTCAAGTAAGTACGAGTTGTTCGTCGTATCCGGAGCATATAATCGGCTCCAAACTTTATAAGTTGTCGCATTGTCGATCTTAACGGTTGATGTTGCCGTGCCATAATCAGCACTTGGTGCAGTACAAGCAGCCGCCTTAGCTTGATTTGTCGCTGCAAACAGTGATACGCCAACAAGAACGAAGGCACTCAATGCAAGGGCGGTCACTTTCTTCAATTTACCTGACTTACGGGATTTTTCTATAGGGCTCGAGACCATACTTTTTTACCACTTTTTAAATTATTAATTTAAATTACTTATGCTTTGAGAATGCCTATAAATAACACGGAAGTCAAGCTTTTTTCCAGCAAACCTCATGCTTTATATGAAAAGGCTAGACGCGCCACGAACATATGCATATGATAAAGTCATGAAACAATCGCGCCTGATCTTTATTTTGCTGCGTCCATCAATGACCAGCTTTTTTTGTACTGGTATATTCGTCGCTGCTACGCTGCTCGGTGCGAGTTGGTCGTACCTAAAAACGCAGTCATTCTTTTCGATCTATCTTTCAGGCGAATATAGTCTTCGTACCCTCCTGGCTGAAATTAATACCGCAGTTGGCCACACGCTCGATAAATTGCTCTCGTACAATATTCTGGTGATCGGTGGCGCGCTGCTCGTCGGCATCATCGTATATGTCATCTTACAAAGCGCGACACATATGCACGAAGAAATCTCATCGTCATTTAGTGAGATTGAATACACCAATCAGGATAAACATAGAGCCGAGAAAAATCTTGAAAAACGCATTGGATTACGCATCACAACAGCGGTAGCCTGGATTATATATACTTTTATTTTCTTTGATGTGATCGTCCCCTTTACGGCGACGCTCGTTACGAAAAACAGCATGCACGTAACAGTGCTCGGGTCATTCTACAACCTGTTGGTTTTTGCAGGCTTGTGGGTTGCGACACACGTGCACATCATTTTCTTTCGGTTGTTTTTGCTTCGACCGCGCGTGTTCGGCGGCCACGACGTACTCATCGAGCGAGATTTTCATTAGGCAGCGTGCCCGTATGTGGACAAATTCAATAAAAATGATATAATCTAGTTATGTCAGAGTTTCAAGAGCATCATCCACTTCTTAACGAAGATGAATTCAAAGACGCCGCCCACAATGCCGGCTACGATCGTGCCCAAGGGGCTCGAATTTTCACTCGCTTATTCAATTATCGCGACTTGTTTACGACAGGCCGCACCGCAGAAACCATTGGGTACCACGAGATAAATCGCGAAGGTCAGCCCGAATACACTGTTTCAATCCCCAATCTTGCAGCACAGCAGGAGGATCTCGGCGAGATTCCATATCTCGGCGGACCGAGCGTGGACCTCGTCAAGGCAGTCATTCAGGCCCATCAACCGGCACAAAAATAAACCTATTGTTTTGCTTTACAATGCCGGTGTAAATGTACGTTTATACGGGTAAGGATAGCAGCTGGACCGTGTTGGATAGCGCCAAGTGCGCCGCCTGATCATGCGCAAGGTGAGCTTGCCTATATGCTTCATGATCTTCTCCGGTTCGCGGAGGTTCGAGCACAGGCTCTCCACGGTGCGTAATATCAAACTTCATGTCATAAAAACCGTCGGAACCCTCACGCGCGCGATGCCGTTCAGCGTGAGATACCTGCAAAAATACTTCTGGCTCAATGCCCTCGCCAGGTACCAAAATCCGCGTCTCTTCAATTTGTCTTTTGTAGATCCCTCGCCCTTCAGAATTTGCATAGCTCATCCTTCGCTCTTCAGAACGCTCTTCGGCCGTTGGAATATGTTTAGCGCCCGTGATGGTAACCGCAGGCAAATCGCCATCTTGTTCCAGCATTAAGACCGGAAAATTGCGCAAATCTGTTTTAGATCGTGCGCCATCTTGTTTACCATAGCCGTTAAGTACCCAAAATCTTGCGAGATATAAAGGTGTGTCTTTTACTCTAAAATCCTCGGCTGGACCTAAGATAGGTATCCTGAGTCCTTGCCGCCCCTCCGTAAAATCCATTGACGTTACAAGTTCCGCGCTTGCTGGTTTTGCCATGATCGTCTCCCTTTTCGCCAAGTATGCAACTATGCCGGCAAATTTGCAATACCATTAATCGGCAAATGCTACCGAAATGCAGGCTGCTTGGTTAAAATCGCGAAAATTACCAGTGCAATCGTAAGAACTAGCGCAGGAAGAATGACATACAACATCGCCTTGCCGAGATATGTCCGCGCCAGACGCCATTTGTTTTGCGACGGTGACGGCTCTGCCTCGTAGATATCCGAAAACAAGAGCGGTGAAAAATTCTTATCAACTTTGGGCGTAAAAATAAACGGTCGCAGCTCCTCAAATATCGGTCTAAGATCGAGCGAATTAAACTGGTCGATAAAGACTTGGAGCGTCTGACCGTTTCGATCTCTAAAGCGTATGGTTCGAGTGGAAAACCGTGACACAAGATAATGACGTCGTTCGACACTTGCGAGATTCGTGGCGTCTACGTGGTACCACAAGAAAAACATTCTATAGACGAGCGTTCCGGACTCGTACATCAGCACGGCGGTATAGTTTTTGACTGCAGCTCCTACAGATAAAAGACCCATTACAAGGGGAGCCTGCCACTGGTTTACATCGTATGCTCCAACATGACTACCACGGAAAGTAATTATTGCAATCGCCAGGAAGAATAGCCCGATGCTCAAAAAAACGTTCCCGCGCCACTTTGGCGGACGAATAACAATAGGAACTGAGTGAGTCGGCATATCCACAGAATATATCGTACGGCAAATGAGTTAAAGTTAGAACAACTTACGAACGATTCTAAAGCTGCGGTGTCGTAAAGAAATTGTTCGCATCAAGCGAAGCAGTCAAAGCTACCGCTGCGGCCGGTGTATAGGAAAACGGCCGATCGACCTCTTCATGTATTCTTGCGACCCAGGTCATCCAGCCAACTCCATCTAATGGAACAAGGTCATGTGCGAGCAGTGTTTCGTCGGCTTGTTCCAACGCTTCATGAGGGCCTACTTCGGCAATATAGGCCTTGGAAGCTTCAAGCTCAAACAAGGTAGAAGACCGCTTATTCTCAAGACTTACAACATCGCGTAAAGAGTAGGTAAATCGAGGTGTTTCGACCTCAAACATCTTGCGTACAAACAAAATGCCTTGTGTATGACCGCGTTCTGCCGCATAGGCCAATGCTTCATCGAATGAAACATCCGCGGGAAACACTTTCGTATTTTCCTCGCGTGCATCAGCGGTGAGACTTCCGGTTTTCTGCACAAATTCTGACACGCCGTTATTAGCACGCACCATGACGGTTCGTGTTCGGTTGTGTCCGGAATAATCTACGGTGGCGCGAGCGACGGGAATCACATCCCCAAGAATGTGCATATATTCGAGCATTTCCGCTCGTTCCGAAAGGGATAATACGGCTCTTGATTCAACTTCAATTTTGGACATAAGACATAAATAAACAGAATTCAGAAATGGTACACCCGGCAGGATTCGAACCTGCCACCCCTTGGTTCGAAGCCAAGTACTCTAATCCGCTGAGCTACGGGTGCGAAGGGCTCTCTTACGAAAGCCTGGTAATTATACCATGTACGGGAGTTGTGGGCCAGCAAACTCAGCGAGGAGCCCTTATATCATGTCAACGCGCGCTAGTCTTGCGGTACTTTATCCGCAGTGTTTGAGCACGGACATGGTATAAGGGCTCCTCGTCTTACGGCACGATAAAAACAAGTGTTACGAGCGGTATTCCGGATTTTCGAAGTCGAACCGGGCGCCAGCATCCCATTTGGTACGTTCGTTGCCGTAGTCGGGCACACCGCCCGCATCTTTGAGCATCTTCGCGAAATGCATCAAGTTCCAGGTTGCAAACGTCGTATTACGATTAGTGAAATCGTTTTCGGGGCCACCTGAACCCTTATCGAGATAACTCGGCCCAGGACCAGCTTCACCTACCCAACCAGCATCGGCTTGAGGTGGAATGGTGCAACCGAGGTGCTGCAAGCTATACAAAACATTCATAGCACAGTGCTTAACACCGTCTTCGTTACCGGTGATCAAACAGCCGCCAACTTTGCCGTAGTACGCATATTGGCCTTTGTCGTTGAGCTCACTCGAACACGCATATAGCCGTTCGATAATTTTCTTGGTCTGCGAGCTGTTATCGCCGAGCCAGATCGGGCCCGCAATAATCAGAATATCAGCGTCTTTGACTTTTTTATACAGTTCTGGCCACTCGTCAGTTTCCCAGCCATGTTCACGCATATCCGGATACACACCAGTTGCGATATCGTGGTCGATCGGCCGGATGATTTCCACCTCCACGCCGTGTTTCTTCATAATTTTAGCGCTCACGTCGATCAAGCCTTCAGTGTTACTCACCTCTGGTGACTTTTTAAGCGTACAGTTAAAAACAATCGCTTTTAAACCTGAAAAATCCCATTTCATACTGAGCCTCCTTTGGTTCTATCATAGCAAAACGTGATACAATCCGCTTATGAAGCTCACAAATCGAGCAATTTTCTGGAAATGTTGGCTCTGGTCGGTGATCAGTGGCGTGGTCGTCGCAAGTCTGTTTTGGATGATTTGCAACATCGGTAATTTTTTCCGCGGCTCGGAAGGCGGTACGATTTTTATCACCATCTTGCTCATCCTCAGCATTGTCGGTAGTTACATCGGTGCTGGCGTTGTCGGCTGGCGCATAACCGACAAATACTACCACAGCACTGTTAAACCATTTTTGAAGCGCTACACATGGTACAGCATCGGCAGTTTTATATTGTTAGTTGCAGTCGTATATTCGCCGGCCGCCTTTTTGGCACTTTTGTGGAGTTTACTCGCACCCCTTTGTGTGGTTCTAGCCATCAATCGAACCAAGAAAAAAACGGCGTAGATTTCGCCGTTTTTTCTAAAATCACCCGAGATTACATTGCTTCTTCCATTGCCTCGGGACGGATATGCCGCGGCAAGAAGAAACTGAGCACCATCACCGCTGCACACAGTGATATTTCGTAAATAGTTGACCAGCGAAACGCGTGATCGAAGTTCGACATGTTTGCTGTTTTGGCGGATTCACCTACAATACGACCAACCGCCTGCATTGCTTTGTCGTCGGACGCGGGCGTCATTTTCTTGCAACTTTCAGGGACTACAGAACTGTCCTTCTGCTGTGAACGATCGACGAAACACTGTTTAGCATCCTTGAGGATTGCGGATTGTGCTTCTTCGGGTACGTGTACCGCAGCTAGCTGTGTGCGGATGTTTGGTGTGATCGAATCAAAACTCTGCGGCGCATGATGCGACAATTGGCCGAAGAAAATCAAACCGATCACCGCGACACCAATGGCACCACCAACTTGTTGTACCGCATTTAAAACGCCCGATGCCGAGCCGGCGTGATGCGGGTCGACGTCGTTTAACACCATCGCAAAGATGGGCGCCATAACCAAGCCCATACCAAGTCCAGCGGTAAGCAAACCAGGCGCGAGCTGCCATGAATGCGTCTCAAGCCCATAGCGATGCGCGATCCAAGAAAGATAAGACAAACCGGCGATCAGTACTGCGCCACCGATAAGTATCGTGTAACGTCCTAATTTCATCGTCAATTTTTGACCCAAAACGGCGATGCTCAGCGCAATACCAAATGCGGTCGGAATACCGGTAAGCGCAGCATGCACAACACTGTAGCCAAAACCAACTTGCAGCAATAACGTCAGAGGCAGGAACAACCCCAACATCACCGCCTCAAAAATAACGTTCGTCAAAAGCCCTACCGCGAACGACCGGAAGCGGAACAACGCTGGCATAACCAAAGGCGAGCCATCGGTCCTGACCTTGCGTCGCTGCCACCACGCAAACAATACAAACACCGGAATCGAAGCAGCCATCATCACAAATGTCCAGGTTGGCCAATCCAAATCGCGACCCTCAATAAGTGGGAAAATAAGCAACAGCAATCCGACAATAACAATCAAGGTGCCCCACCAGTCGAGTTTCAACGGATGCGGCGACTTTCCTTCTGGCAAATATTTCGCAGCCGCGACCAAACCGATAAGACCAACCGGCACATTGATAAGGAAAATCGGACGCCAATCCAATCCAAAAATATTGGCCTTAATAAGCAAACCGCCGATCACCGGTCCTAATGCCGCGCTCAGTCCTCCAAGCGCACCAAACATTCCCGAAACCATACCGCGCTCTTCCGGCTTAAACATGATCTGCATCATTGACATAACTTGTGGCACCATCAATGCCGCCATTGCTCCCTGCAACAGACGTGCAGCAATCAAAATGTGCGAATCCCACGCCACACCGCTCAAAAGCGAGGCAACCGTAAAACCACCAACACCGATCATAAACAATTTCTTGTAACCAAAGACATCGCCCATGCGTCCACCCGTAATCAAAAGCGTTGCAAACGCCAACGAGTATCCGGCAATCAGCCATTGGATCGTCGCGTAACTTGCACCGAGGTTGCTCTGGATCGACGGAATCGCAATGTTTACAATTGTCGAATCCAAAAGATCCATCACAAAAGCGAGCGCGACTACCGCAAGCGCAATCTTGCGTTGTTTGTGACTAAGTTTTGCGGTGTGGTGCTGAACGGAATGCGTTGGATGTTCAGCGGAAGTTGTTTTGGACATATATAGCCTAATCTGTAACCGAAGTTATGTATTTTTTGAAATTATAGGCTGTAGTATAGCAAGCTTCTCCGCACATGAGAAGCTTAACCTGTTACGTATTTACTATAGCCGCCCTGCCAGCTATGACAGTAAAGCTAGGTGTGTTTGGGTAGCTTAACAACTTCGATTGGCGGCGCAAAGTCGCCAAGACGCCTCGGTAGATGAACGGTGGTACGGTTACTGTAATATGCAAGCCCTGAGGCTCCAGCTGCAAACATTCCCAGCCCCACATAAAAGAGTGTGTGACCCGTATCATGACTCGAGTAATGCAAGGCTTCAGCCGCAACACCAGCAGCCATAAGCGTACCCATGGCGCATTGGCCCCGAAAATTACGCTTCGCAAGGTTGCGTTTTGCCAATTCCATAGCAATTCCAGCCGTGAGAGATTCGCTCGTAATGTGCGAAGCAGTACTGGTTTTCAAAACGATATCACCGTCATATGCCAGTGGAATGGAACCGTCGATATCGGGGTGGCGCGTCCGTGAACGATAATCGGGGTTTTGCTTTTTGCCCACTAACACAACGCGCGGCTCCTCGGGCAACTCAACATCAACTGCTCCTGCGAGCAAGCGCAGTGCCTCGAGATTCGTATGTAATTCCGCCTGCTGATGGGCAACACGATTTTCAACAAGCTCTGAAGTAGCAAGCTCAAATCCTGGGGTAATTTCGGGGTTAATCATAAATATCAGGAAACCTTTTCATGTTTCATACAAGTTTGTAGTTCTGCCCAGTGTACTACATTGTCACTTTAGATCTCCGTAAGTATAGAAAGATTTAATATCTGAGGCACAAAAAGCATTTAGTGCTATGCTAAACGTAAGCCTTTTGGAGTAAGGATGGGAAAAACCGAAAGTACAGGAAACAACAAAGCGCAGCAGCGACTAACGCTGAGTATTTTTGCGTATTTTTTAACTGAAGAACAAGTTAGAAAAGGCCATCATTATATTTTGCGGCATGTTATTACGAGTGGACTTATCGTAATTATTTTGGCAATTTTTGTGTGGATCGGCGGTAACCTCTTTGGCTTCCGTTACCAGGTTCAGAACACCGTTGTCACCGCGCGAGCATCGGACACGGCACTTTCTCACCTTATACAAACCAAAATCAGTAATTACCGCCTGGCAATTACGCAGCCTGATGGTAAAACCCAAAGTTTTTCTCTGCAAGACATCGGCCTACAGGTGGATGTAGATAACAGCATTGCGATTGCTCGCGCACAACAACATAAACTGAGCAATCGTTTACAGTGGTGGCGCCCCATTCCTTTTAAATTGACCACCAGCATCGACGGCAACACGCTCCGAACATTTATGCGTGATCACGCCATAATTATCGTGGAGCCCGCGCGTGATGCGTCACTCTCGCTCATTAACGGCACAACTCAAATCACCGAGGCGCAACAGGCAAACAATATGGTTTCGCCAACCCAACGCACAGCATCTTAGAAGCCGCCAGTTCGCTCCAAACAGAGCCCTTGCGTATGCATATAGTGACCAAGAAACCGGTCGTGACCGCCGAGAATTTATCCAAAACCAAAGAGAAACTCGATACTATTTTAAGACAATCCGTGGTTCTGGATATTGATGGCGAATCGATTAAACCGAGCCTCAATGACCTTGCGAAATGGGTTACATATGCCGCAGAATCCCCCGGCAAAGAAGCTTCGGTAAGTGTTAACACCAACGAAGTACGATCGTACATTAATAAAGTAGCTGCCGATCATACGCGCCCGCCACGCGCGCAAGTTTCACTCGGCGTTGGTGGTGCAATCACGGGAAGCGAAGGCGTATCAGTCACCAATAAAGATCAGGTTGTCGACGCAATCGCCCACGATCTTTTGAACGGCAAAGGGGTTCATTTGGGTATTGCTACAAAACGCACGCCGTTCAAGACAATCACGGCTGCCGGCACAAGCAAATGGATTGAGGTCGACCTAACAAATAAACGGTTATATGCATATCAACAGACGAACCTGACGCGCAGTTTTCTGGTATCGGCAGGGGCGAGCGGCACGCCAACCGTGACCGGTACTTACGCCATTCAGTCTAAATTTGCCAAGCAAACGATGTCCGGACCAAACACCGACGGCAGCCATTATGTGCAGCCAAACGTGCCTTGGATTAACTATTTTTACCAAGATTACGCAATCCACGGTAACTATTGGCGGCCAACGAGTTACTTTGGCAATATCAATAGCTCACACGGATGCATAGGTTTAACGCCTTCCGATGCGGCGTGGGTTTACACATGGGCGCCAATCGGCACGCCCGTTGTTATTCATTACTAAGTTTCGATTGTCGTAAAACGGTTACTTAAAAGGTGCGCGTTATTATTTTTGCCATGTGATAGTGTGTCCGGCGAAGTCATTTGGCAATGTGTATTTCCCGTCTTCTTCAACCACGCAATACACATTTTTGACAACCCCTTGAGCCCTTGCATTAGGCTCGGTTTTTCTCGGAAGACGTGCCGTTCCAATCTTTAGTGTATAGCCAGCTTCCGCTATTTTTCTTGCGAGTCGTTGGCCTCGTTGATCGGCGGGGCTCAGATAGCTCACTATCACCTGTTCTGGGTGCTTCGGTTGCGTCTCACGACCGCCATAAACTTCGTTACTAATTTGCGCTGCTATCAGCGGACGTCCGGCGTTATTTATAAGAAACGTCTTGATGGCCACATTAACAGGAGGCAATGACTTTTTAGCTTCTTCGGGCTGCGCCGCATCTGGAGTCACAAACTCTACGATGGGTCGTTCGACGGGTTTAGTTACCGGTGCCGGCGCTACTTCCTCGGTCCTTTTGAAAGGATCTCGAACGGGCGCTATTCCTGGATTCTCGCGGGGCACATCCGGTACTTGTGTATCATTTAGAAATGGACTTGTGAGATCGCGTGGTGCAAGAGGCGGGACGGTATCAAGCTTAGCTCGGACGAGCTCTCGAACATCATCTTCCGGTGGTTTAGGCGCTTCTTCTGCTACTTGTTCTGTGGAATTCTCCGGCACATCGGCATCTTGTGATGTCGTTTCTTTAGGCGGAAGTAACTGGCGCTCTACCGTAAAGACCGGCCAAGGTCGTGCGGCGACCGCGAACAACGCTTCAGCTGCCTTAAGCTCGGTTTCGAGACGTGTCTTTTCGGTTACATCCGGTAATGCACCGCCAAGCTCTTGAGCACGTTCGTTCATTTTCTTTAGGATCATGTCGCGTCCGGCTTCAAATGGGCGACCTAAAATTGCAGCAATCTGGTCGTTTTCGATCTGTTGTTGACGAGCTGCAGCCTCGACTTCGTCACCGACCGCGTCATGGTTTGTCTGCCACGCATTGATCTGCGCACGTAGCTGTCCGGGCGCAGAAGCAATTTGTTCATAGGGAATTTTGTCCGCTTGAGCGCCAATATCAGCGCGGGCCTCGTTTGTCATCTCGACTAGTTGCGCTAGCGCAAACCGGCCAGCCTCTGTTTCGGATGATGGATGCTTGGCAAGTTCTGCAGGCTTGGCATTCAAATCCGAAGTTTGTTGCTCGACATGCGCATACAACGCTTCAACTTGTGCTTCAAGACTTCCTGGGTTGCATGATTCGGGATGTGTATTTTCTTGTGCCATCTTGGGCAGTATAGTACCTGCTTTCCCATTGTTCCACAAAACATTTTTTACAACTTAATTTCCCGGGCGCACCATTGACTAAAAGCTTAAGTTTTGTTATAATAATGCTTTCAATCATATGAGGTGATCATGGCTGAGTTTGACCCCACAATTAAACCCGAACTTACTCCTGAGCGCATCGCTGAGGCCGCTGCGACCGTTATGGCGCTTTCTACCGAGATACGAGCTGGCGAACGCGACATGATGCCTTATGAAGTCTTTAAGGGCTGGGCTCATGGTAACGCCCTGCCTACCCTGGAACTTGGTCTTGTAACTCCTTCTGAAACAACCGACGGAAGCGTCAATGTTTATATGCTGCGCCGACCCCCAACCGAGCCAGAAGAAAAGTGGCGCGATAAACTACACATTCCTGGTGTTATTTCAAAGTGGGCGGATTACGCAGATCTGACCGACGAAGAAGATCCCTCGCCTATTGTCGAACGCGTCCTAGGGGAAACTGAAGGTGGAATTACCATGCTCGCCAAACCACTCGTCTACAGCGTAGCGCGACGTATTGGCAGCCGCGGGCCAGACCTCACTTCTCGCCTCGTCGTGCCCGTAGAAGGTATTCCAGTAAAAGGTGACTTTTACGATGTTACAACAATGTTACAACCGCCCAACAACCAGCAATTACTCGAAACACATGATCGTGCAATTATGAGCGTTCAAAAAGCCGCTCACCGATTCAACGTACTTCCTAACCTTCGTCCGTACGACCAAGTCCGTCCTCAGGCGTAGTTTCCGCTTTTATTTGCGCACGAAGTTTACTTATTCGTTCCTGAAGCCCATCGGTTGCAGCATCGAGCAACTCTTGTTGTTGAGAAGCAATCCTCGAACCTTTCTCCGTTTCACAAACCAGTGCTTCAATTAACTGCTGTGATTGAACCAGTCGCTCCTCGTGGCTTCCAGTGGTGTCGATGCCAATTTCTTCTGCGGCCATGCCTGCTATGTACTTAAATGAAAGCCGGCCGACTCGGGGATCGCACCTTTGCTTATGTACATATAGCGTGCGAACGGGGAGTTTCTTACCGTCTTGTATATCATATAAGTCATGACCCGTTCTCCTCTCCATAGAGGCGGCAATACTTTCCCGATCCGAACCTGGATAAATAACCTCACCACTTCGTTCCCAGAGTAGTTGTGTCGCTAATTTGACGGTCACACCAAAACGATGATTTTCGGACTCAAAGCAGGGCGTGTGTCCAGA
Organism: uncultured Candidatus Saccharibacteria bacterium; assembly: GCA_964600185.1. Lineage (GTDB taxonomy): Bacteria > Patescibacteriota > Saccharimonadia > Saccharimonadales > UBA4665 > DATASD01. Next base: position 40,192 of record CAZRIO010000008.1, read on the forward strand.
CTCGCGGTAGTGTTTAGGGTCTCCGCCTGTATGCAGCGGGGCAGCCCAGACTTCACGGATCATCTGCGCCGTTTTGAGCCTTCCTTCATCTTGCACCTGTTCGGTTGGCGTTGTGTCAAAGGCACGCGCCAAAAAAAGCGGCCAGCTTGATTGCAGCCGATCTGCCTGCCATGTATATGTGAGGCTTCGCGTAGGATCGTCGACCACTCGATCAGCCATTGCGACAGCGACTTCAAGATGATTTTGTATTTGCTGGACAGGCGGCGTACCCGCTTCTGCACTGGCATGTCCTGCAGCGACAGCCGCCTCAAGGTTCGCCCAACCAAGCGCCGTAAAATATTCGGCATTTGCAGGGCCACGACCAGGAACGCCCGCCTCTTCGATAGTCTGAATATAATCAACGACAGTCTCGTAACCCAAATCTTCGGCGAGCGGAACCGATGACAGTATTCTTGTTTCAACTTGCAGCACTATGTGGACCCCATTTCAAAAGTATTGTATCGAATCTATACGGCAAATGCATTACATTGTCAAAAGTTTCTCCTGATACATGCCGAAATTTAGCCACTTTTTTACAATATACACATCATGTGTGTTAAAATTCCTAAATCAAATAAAGATCTATTATGAGTAGCGCAGAAGTCCTAACACAAGCAGCACCAGAAACCTCTCCAGAAGGTTTAGAATTTCACCGATCTGTATCGAGAATTCTTCCTCTCCCTGAGACATCAAGCGCACCGGCATTTGACGAAAGCGATTATTTTGCAACGCCAATTTTGGCGGGAATTATGCGTGAGCGCCCTGGCAGTAACCTCGAACCGGAATCCCTGGTAACAGATGACGAATTAGCAATGGCTCGTTTTCGTCGAGAGAGCCCGATATTTGCAGAACTCCTGACCACCCGTCCAATGATTCCCGCAACTGAGTTTGAGAATCCTGTCGCAAAAGCACGAGAAGCCGTCGAACAGGCAATGCCACCACAGCCGCCGCAGCCACCTGTTGTTGGTTGGTTTGAACCACGCAGTGACCACCGCGCCGATCCTTACGCAGTGCCCGATGCCATGTTCCGCGCAAATCGGGGTGAACTTTCACTGCCACAAGCACCGAAAGTTCCAAGTGCTCGGTGGGGCGAGCGCCCTGTTCGTGCAAGCACGGTCGCCGTGTGGGCATATGAGCGCGATTTGCACATCGACGCCGACACCATACCAAACCTCAAACCAGTACGACATATTCGAGCAATGCACACGCAACCCATGCCAACGATCGCAGCACAGCCAAAACCCGAACGTCCCTCAATGCTGCAGCGAGCAAGCCAAAAAATTGCAAACGGTTGGAAACGGCTCACTCGTCTTGCACAACCAAAACCACTGATTACGAATTTATAATAATTGCGGCTTAGGAGTAGTGCTCTATGTGATCACGGAGTTCTTGTATCGCGTTCACACTGCGCCGAACTTCCGCATCAAGTACTGAATCCAACATCAGATCGCTCGAAATGCCGATCCGCACTGCATCCGGCAAATACGTTTCCACAACTCTTGAAACTATTGGACCCGCTACGCTCATAAAGGGCTCCCAACTCGTCACTAATCCTTGAGGAGCATCGGGGTTGACATTCGGGCGAGTGACAACGCGTGGGAAACGATACTCAACGTAGTCTGGTCCAAATTTCGGCAACATGAAAGTCGTGCGCTTACGCTCAACCAATTTTTCGCCGCCAAATAGTTTGCGGCCTGTTAGATATAGCGGCTCTTCGACTGCGTAGGGATGCCTCTTGTACTCCGCGTCGTCCCATAGCATGCCGCCAATGATAACGATGTCGGGTTGATCGGCACGATCTTGTTCCTTAAAGGCTAAGATTTGTTCTACGGCGCCCCGAATTGTATTAGCACTCGTAACAGAGCAATCGAGCCCTTGCAGCGCCTCACCCACCGCATCCGGGCGCTTCTCGTCTTTATAAAATTTTTCGTACACTGCGATTCGCGTCATAATATACTTTCTTCCAGCTCCGTCATTTCACTATCAGAGAGCTTTATTCCAGTAGCTTTAAGGTTCTCGTCAATGTGGTCTTTGTTGATTGCTTTTGGAATAGGCAAGGCGCCCACTTGAATGAGCCATGCGAGGGCTACTTGCGAGGGCGTAGCACTATGATTACCTGCAATGGCTTGCACTACTTTGTTTTCAAGCACTTCTTGTCGCTTAATAGGTTGATAGGCGACAATTTGAATGCCCTGTTGCTTGCAGAAATCTCGGAAATCTTGATCTACTTCGTCTTTGTAGAGCACATTAAAGTTCATTTGGTTAGCGACAAGTGGATGTTTAGCAAGCCTCTGCGCTTCTTTCATCTGTTCGATACTAAAATTGCTGACGCCGAAGTAGCGGACGATACCCTCATCGATTAATTCATCAATTTGTGGGATTGCCTCTTGCCAGTTAATACCTCCCCACGGAGCGTGGATATATAAAAGATCGATGTAATCCGTACCTAATTTTTGCAGCATCTGCTCGACCGTATCGCGAACTTGTCCTTTAGATACGCTCGTTTTCCAGAGCTTATCGGCGATGTATAAATCTTCGCGTGGAAAGCCAGCAATTGCGCGACCGACGACTTCGTCCGTATAGAAGGCGCCATACAGCTCCGCGCAATCTATGTGATTCTGGCCCTTGCTGAGGGAGTAACGTAAAGCTTCGATTTCGGCTTCTTCATTACCGTAAACAGGCCTTGTGCCTTTGTACTTCTCTGATGGATTCGCCTCAAATGTGCTGCTTATATTCCAGGTGCCGATACCAATGGGGTACACTTCTTTGCCGGATTTAGTTTGTAACTTCATAACCCTTATCATATCAGTCTGATGAGATTCAAACCCATAAAAATGGATAAAGCTGAACCTCTCTTTACCATAATATCCTGCGCTTGCCCCAGAATTTAGAATATCATTTGATATAGTGTTGGCATGAAGATTGCTCTAGCTCAGATTGATTCAACCAACAATAAAGACGCTAACTTCGAGAAGGCAAAGGACTATATTACCAAAGCTGCTGCCCAAGGTACGCATATAGTCAGTCTAGCCGAAGACTTTTTATACAAAGGTGATGATGTCGTTCCCGAAGACTTGGAATCTTCCCGCTACATAGCAGGGTTCAAGGAGCTTGCTCAAAAATCTGAGATCAACATCGTACTGGGTAGTATGTTTTTGGTCTCGTCCGAAGGCAAGCCTACCAATACATCCTTAGTTATTGATCGTTCCGGTCAGATTATACACAAGTACAACAAACAACATATGTACGACGTGGAGCGCACCGACTTTACATATCACGAATCGGACGAAGTTCAGCCCGGTGATACGCTCGGTGTTTTTATACTCGAGGGTATTACTATGGGCGTAGGTATCTGTGTAGACCTGCGCTATCCGGAGTACTTTCGTGCTCTCACGCAGGCTGGAGCAGAGGTGGTCTTTTTGCCTGCAAACATGCGTAAGATTACAGGCGAGCGAGCTTGGGATGTACTTACTAAGGCGCGGGCCATCGAAAATCAACTATTTTTTGCAGCCTGTGGTCAAATCGGTCAAACAGGCGCCAAGGAGCGCGTAGGCAACTCGTGCATCGTGTCATTCGACGGTCAAGTACTTTCTGAAATTGGGTCAGAAGAGGGACTGATAGTGGCCGACCTGGACCTAGCTGCGCTTCGTGCTTTTCGCAAAGAGTTCCCAGTGCTCAAACAGATTAAGGAGTGAAGTGCGATTAAGACTGCAGGCCGCTGGACTTAGCGGCTTGGATAATGTGCTTATATTCCCCCTCGCTCGTAAGCTCGTCAACTTTAAGTTCCGAGGGATGTTTCCATACATACTCACTCACCTCGTCATTTGCGTCAAAGTCACGGTGCGGCATGTGGCCGACCATAATTACCGAAATAAGCTGTCGACTTTTGTCATCTTCAGTATGGTAGTTGATACGACTGCCACCGTAACTCAAGGGATTATAATCTGATGGAGTAAGCTGTAACTCTTCTTTGAGCTCACGCTCGATCGCCTGTTCCAGTGTTTCTTCAGGGTCGACAAAACCACCCGGGAGATTGAGCCTTCCTTTATCAGGCTGGCGATTTCTCTTTCCGAGGAGTATTCTATCATTTTCATCGATCAGCATGGCATCGATAGTTGGTATGGGATTTGCGTAGGTATGCGCTTTGCAGCGCAGGCAATACCATTCAGCATTGCGTTTACGTTCTTCTAGAACATTACCGCAGGCACTGCAATATTTCATAGACAAGAGTATAGAGAGCCCTTACCATGTAGTCAATTACTCGAAACTGGTACGCTCAGTGGATAAAAGGTGGAATCAGTTGTGGCCTGATATCATCCACCACTTACAGAAACTAATGCTCTTAGATGCCGCTAATGACCTCAGTTGGCGGCTTGGCTGGAACAAATGAGTCGACAAAGCTATTAAGCGATGAGACTAAAATCTTGTCGTTTGTTTCCAATGGTATTTGTGCATCTATAAAGGTGCCGTCTTGCGCAAACTTTATCTCATAAACGTTAATCTTGCCGTAGTCTATCCAGTGACAAAGACGGTAAGAATGCTCCTCAGTCTTTTCTTGGCTACACGTGGGCTTCACACTGTCTGGGTCGTAATTCTGCCCAGAAGCAACCGGCGTAGGTCCATCGAGTTTTGACTCGCGAATAGCATACACCCAGTCTACCGGGCGCAAGTTTATTTCGGCCTGAACACCATATATTTTTCCGGCCTCACTTGCCACACTTATTCTTTTTCCAACAACTTTAATGTCAGGGGGTAAGCTTGTTGGCTCCAAGTATTTGAAGCCGTATTTGGTGTCAGATAATGGACTACTACTTTGATGAAGCCAATACATGGAAATTGCCATGGCAACCACCACCAAAAAAATGACAAGCGCTAGAGTTTTTTGCTTTCTTTGGAGTTTCATTACCGGCTCGTAGTTATGTTTAGGTCATCCTCATTGCGTATGTGTACCAGTTCAGCGGTCATATTTGCTTGACCGGGCTCGTTTTGTAACCAGGTATTATGCACGGCAGACCATGTCCAGCCACGTTGATTATATGTAAGTGCTTCGTCACCTTTCTCGCTCCAACCGGAGACACGGGGATATTGGGGATTGTCTGCAGAAAAACCAGTTACAACGTCAAGGTGATCTATTGAGCCATCATCATCCCAGTCGTAACCTATGATGTCACCGAGTTTTGCATCCGGCACATTATTGTTCGTAGAACTCATATGCCCTAGAGGTTCTACTTCGGCATAAGACTGTGTTCGCATGTAATCTACGAAGTTTTGAGAAGCCCATGCAGCATCCGAACCTTGGCGGATGCCATGTTTTGTTACCGTAGGATTACTATTCCACTCTGCCGTTTGCGGTGCGCCGCCATTCCATAAAGCGCGACTGATAAAAATCGTGCACGATCCGTCATTCGGCGGTGTATCTTCAGCGTGGTGCAACGCCCACCGAGCCACCGCATTACGATCAAAACTCAAGAATGGCTGAACAGATTGCGCTGGTTGCAGTTCGGTCGGCGTAGACTGTTGTTCGCCACCGCATTGTGGTTCGCCTTGACTCAAAAGTTGCGAGGCCTCGTTGCCTTTTGTCACCTTCGTATCAAGGTAAAAGTCTGCCGCATAGCCTTGCTGGCCCGTGGCTACGTCTTTTCCAAACTGCCAAACGTTGTCACCTTGCACATCATCGCCTAGACTAAAACAGGTAATGGCAAATTCGGAACCTTCCGGCATCACCATGCTTTTATCGCTTTGAATCTTGGGAGTGTTAGGGTGCAACCACAGGCCATCACTACCAGTATGGTATACGTGATGAATGGAATCTGCGTCAGCTTCAGCACTAGTCGCTTCGGCTACTACCCCACCCGTGGCCAAACTAACACTCGTAAACCCGGCAACCATCGTTCTCCCGAGCCGACTATCTAGAAATGCCCTATGAACAACTTCGGAAAGCTCATTTGTTTGTGGAACTTCAGGACTCGATACATTCATGTAGGCTCCTCGTTAGGCTTTTAAAATATCATGGTCTGCCCCAAAAACACAAGCTTGATGAGCCCACTATTTATCTGGTCGCTATTAAAGAACAGTGTGTCATGGGTAAAGAAAAGCCCTCCTGATAAGAAGAGCGATGCGATGTCGCTTTGGTACGCCCGAAGGGATTCGAACCCCCGACCTTTGGTACCGGAAACCAACGC
>CAZRIO010000009.1:0-33838 GCA_964600185.1 uncultured Candidatus Saccharibacteria bacterium
ATTATCCGACCACTGTTACACCGCGTCAGCGGGCCAACACAGCGTTCTTTGGCCACTCCAGCAACAACATCTTCAACCCTCGTAAAATCAAATTCGCCTTCGTGCTGCTGCATGCACTCGAAAACGGCGATATTTTCTATATCACGTACAACGGGAAAGTGTACAGCTATAAAGTATTCCAAAAACAGGTCGTAAACCCGAGTAATGTGAGCGTACTCAACCCGGTAGCCGACAAAACGGCGACTGCCACCCTGATTACCTGTGATCCGCCAGGAACTTCGATCAACCGCCTTGTTGTCTGGGGCGAACAGGTCAGCCCAGATCCTGCTGGCAACACGACAGGAACACCCACCACTACAACCACGACCACGCCGCAGGCCTTGCCGAGCAACGGACCAACGCTGTGGGGCAGGTTCATCAAGTGGCTCACCGACTAGTAACAGTTTGTAGCCCCGAGCACATAGCTCCCAGGAACGTGAACCTGCGGTGTCCAAAGATTAAGCCCATAGTTCTCCTTGTTTATAACCAGTCATCGCAAACTCATGTTCCTGGGAGCTATGTGCTCGGGGCTACAGTGTCATATTAGTAAATCTTCATAAAACATGTGATAATAGTCATACAAGGAGTTTTTATGTGTCGAAATATCAAACCATTATTCAACTTTGATCCGGTTGCTACCGACGACGAACTACATGATGCAGCATTGCAGTTTGTGCGCAAGATCTCCGGCTTTACGCATCCTTCTCAGGCTAACGAAGAGGCTTTCAACAAAGCAGTGAACGAAATTGCTCACGCCGCCCGCCATCTGGTCAGTTCGCTCAAAACGAACGCTGAGCCAAAGAACCGTGCAATCGAAGCCGCCAAAGCCCGCGAACGCAGCGAAAAGCGTTTCGGCCCTCGCGCCGCATAGCTCAATTGCTCATTCTATTTACTGATCTTGAGGTGTCAGCATTGGTATGTCGCTGAACTGATAGACCGTGGTGGCCGGTTTGGTTGCGGTAGCGGCTTGGGTTTGAGTGGTGAGTGAATAGGCGAATTTGTAGTCGCGATCGAACATCGGTTTGTACTGCGGAAGTGTGGCATCGAGCATCTGCTGGTTAGTGCTGTCGTAATCAAATACGACACGCTTGCCGCCGCTCACATACATGATATGCGCGCCGTCCATCCATGTTGCATGCGACTGCGGTGCATCCAAGGGTGCATTGACACTGTACACATACTGATGCTCGTTAAAGACATCGTACACGCCAAAACCGGTGCCGCCTTCAGTCATGACATATTGCGTGTTTGCCGAAAATGCTACGTAATTGGGATTGGTTACTTTCAGCAATCGGATGGGCGAGGGGAAACCCGATTTCTTGTCTTGGATTTCGCTCACCGGATTTTTATAAATGTATACTTTGTTCTCACTTGGCGAGCTCGCAACAACGTACCAATCGCCAGCGTACTGTGCCATGTCGATAAGATATGTAGATGACGGCGCAACTTCGCGAAGCGCGAACGTTTCATCACCTTGACGAAGTTTGATCGCCACCTTGCCGGGAGTAATCGCTTGGTCGGTTACATATAATAACTTGTCGCTACCGTATGGTTTAAAACTCACCACGTGGTCGAGGTATGACACAAGTGTTGGAGCCTTGAGCGAAGCCGTATTGAGTGTACTCGTAGAGGCGTCATAGACCCAATATTGGTCGTAGGCTTTGTCGCGAAGCTGAATGAGATCAGGCGTACCACCTAAAGTTTTGGTGACATTAACTGACTGCGAACCGTCCGTGCGATCGAGCATGACATATTCGCTCTGCGGTTGCCCGGATTTCTGGTACAAGTGTTTCAAAAGCAAGTGACGATTGTCGTCCGACCATTCAACTTCTTGCCACGATTGCGCGCCGTCACCAGGAGTAATCACACTCTTGGGAACATTGACGGCGACGAGCGGTGTTTTTGGTTTCGTAAGATCAAACAATTCAAATGCTGTCATTTCACCGGAGTTTTGAATGATCGCCCAGTGGCGGTCAGGACTCTGCGAAATCAGATTTGGCGCGGTAGCATATTGTTTTACCGAACTTGCCGTGAGCTGATTAGGGAAGAGGAATGGGTAGTCGAAGTGTTGCAGGTCACCGCCAACTACCGTCACTTCACGTTGCCAGGTCCGGTAGCCATCGCGCTGGAGTTTGACCTTATATTGCCCGGCGGGCAGCTGCAGACGAGTGTTGGTCTGCGATTTAGACATCTTGTCATTTAAGACAATATTGGCAGCATCAGGCTGCGTCGACAAAAATACCAATCCGTTTTGAATAACCTTGCCATTCTTATCGATACCAAAGCCGTACGCTTCATATAAAAGAATCGTCGTGGCAATCGCCAAAGCAACCGCAATCAAAGCATAGCCCACGAGAAGGCGTACTTTATGCATCTTTTGTTTCTGGGGGTCGAGAAAATCCATACTCTGGCTAGATATTATAAAAACAATTGCTGCGTTTTACCAGCACAACTTGAGGAAGATTCTGAACAAATAATTTACTTGCGGGGCGCCGCGATTGGATGTAAGATGGGTGTAATCTCCAGCGTAAGCGGAATACTAATTGAGGGCAAAGTACACGTGGCAAAAAGCAATGTTATCGAACTAAACGGTAAGCGATATGACGCCGTAACCGGGAACTTTCTCGGTGAAGCTCCCACTACACCCTCCTCTCATAACTCCGGACCAGTAACGCCTCCCGTAGGGCACCGCGGTCGTTTTATTGACGGTTTTGTCCGTACTCCTAAACAAATGAGTACAAATCATGCTCAATCCGCTGCGTATATTCCGGTACAGCCTGCGCCAAAACCACAAAAGAAAGCCGTTACGCACAGCCCTGCAAAACACGTTACCGCGCATCAACCTGAACGCGCTAAAACACTCATGCGTACCGCTGTTAGCAAACCAAAGATCGACAAAAAACCAGCTATTAAAACGCAAGCGCCCGCTGAAGTTATGCCTAAACCACTCGGCACCATCGTACCTAAACTATCAGCAGCACATGTGAATCCGGACCGACTTGGACGAGCCCAAGAAGTCACCCAAAGCGAAGCGATCAAGAAATTTACTCCTTCGCCCGCACGGCACCACGTCGCGCCTGTTTCTCGCCCCGTTATAAATACGTCGACTCGTCGCGCTCCCGTTGCTACACCAGCTCGTGCACACGCACAGGCGCCGCTTACTGCCGCGGCTCAGCCTCACAAGCCACAGGTTGCCGCAGCCGTGGCAACGCCTTCTAAAGCATCGCCCGCACCAAAACGAGACATTTTTGAAGAAGCTTTGGCGCACGCCACGAGTCATGAACAAGTTCGTCCCGCTGCGGCGCTCAAAAAACAACGTCGACGACGACGTTTGCTCAATGCGACCGCGGCAATCGCTGCATTTTTGGTCATTGGCGGTTTCGTTGCATATTTGAATGCGCCAAATATTGAACTCCGCATCGCCTCAGTTCGAGCCGGCTTCCACGCATCGCTTCCATCGTATGAACCAGTCGGCTACGCCCGAGCAGGCGGAGTTGCCACACACAACAAGCAAATCACGGTTAGCTTCCACTCCGATAACGGCACCGGTTTTAAACTCACACAAGAACCATCCAACTGGGACAGCTCGACGCTTTACGACAATCTTGTTGCAACCACAAACAAGAACCACCAAACCATTGAAAGCGGCGGCCGAACCATCTACCTTTACGGTGACACAAATGCCGCTTGGGTAAACGCTGGCGTGCTGTATCAAATCAAAGGCAACGCCGAACTCAGCAACAATCAGATCAGCGAACTCGCTGCAAGTATGTAGTTTAAGTAGGTTGAGCCTTCTGTCACTAATGTCCGTGCTCAAACACTGCGGATAAAATACCGCAAACTGCGCGCGTGACATTTAGTGACAGGAGGCTCGCGCACTTCCGCTCAGCCCATTTTTCATCTATACTAGGACCAATGGACACGGTTAGAACTCGCTTTGCACCGAGCCCTACGGGCTATTTACACGTTGGTGGTATCCGTACCGCACTTTTTGCGTGGCTGCTTGCGCGCCAAAACAATGGTCAATTTATACTGCGCTTCGAAGATACAGACAAAAAGCGAGAGGTCGCTGGCGCCGACAAACACCTTATGGAAAGTTTACGCGCCCTGGGATTAACCTATGACGAGGGCCCTGACATTGGCGGGCCATTTGGTCCATATCGCCAAAGCGATCGCGTGGCCGAAGGCGCATATAAAAAATTTGCATTAAAATTACTCGACAGCGGCCGCGCCTACATCGATCCGTATAGCCCAGAAGAAGTGCAAAAATTCCGCGAACAGGCTCAGGCTGAAAAGCGTCCATTTTTATTCCGCAATCACCGTCCCGAAACACTCGTCACTGCTTGGGAAGAAGGCAAAACCATACGCTTCAAATCCGACCCCAAAGCCTACCAATGGCACGACGAAATTATGGGCGATCTAAGCACCGGCGCAGAGGTAATCGACGATTTTGTATTAGTTAAATCCGACGGCTATCCGACCTACAACTTCGCACACATCATCGACGACTACGAAATGGAAATCACCCACGTTATTCGCGGCCAAGAGTTCATCGCCAGCACGCCGAATTATCTTAATTTATATGAAGCGCTCGGTATCAAACGACCGCTACTCGCCACCGCACCGCATATTTTGGGTCCGGACGGCAAGAAAAAACTGAGCAAACGCGACGGCGCCAAAGACGTGCTCGACTATTTGCGCGACGGGTTCTTAGAGGAAACATTGATTAACTTTATTGCATCACTCGGCTGGAATGACGGCACCGAACAAGAAATCTTTAATCGTGATGAACTTATTCAGAAATTTAGCTTGGACCGGGTTGGCCGTAGCGGCGCACGATTCGATGAAAGCCGCTTGCTCTGGATGAACGGATCGTACATTCGGGAACTCCCACTTGATGATCTATATGCACGGGTTGCTAATTTCTGGCCGAATATTGCTAAAACTGCCGACAAAACTTACAAAAAACAAGTGCTTGGTCTCGTACAAGAACGGTTAAAATTCTTTAAGGAATTGCCGGAACTCACCAACTTTTTCTTTGAAGACTTGCCGATCAATATGGACTTAATTGACACGAACAAGCAGCTCAAGAAATTTGAACACGCCGAACTCAAAACATTGCTTACACAAGCCAAAGCCGCCATCGAGGCAACCGATTTCAGCAACGAACAACTAACCCAAACGCTTAACGATCTTCTCGAGAAAACCGGCCAAAAACCGGGCATTTTATTCAGCCTGATTCGCATTGCGACCACACAGGCGCCGTCGAGTCCGGGCCTAGCCGAAACGCTGGCCGTCCTAGGCAAGGAAGTCGCCCTGCGCCGCATCACGGCAACGCTGGAGGCGCTATAAATGAGCGCCTGGGAAGAGCTTCACGATCGCTACAAAAAACAAGATTGGAAAGATCGGCCGTCGCTCTTCGCAGAAACTGCACTCACACACTTCCCAAAGCAGGGGATGGTGCTCGACTTGGGTGCGGGCCTTGGGCAAGATAGTCGATTTTTCACCGAACACGGTTACCATGTGGTGAGCACCGATCTTGAAACCGAAAACCTCACTGCGCTGCGTGAAAAACTTCCCGAGAAATTCCAGCAGCATTTCTGTGTTCAGCAAATTGACCTTCGTGAACCATTGCCCTTCGGTGATGACAGCATCGAGATTGTCTATGCCCACTTGTCGTTGCATTATTTTGATCAAAAAACTACCGAAAAAATTTTCGACGAAATTTACCGCATTTTGAAGCCTGGCGGTGTATTCGCATTTTTCGTCAACAGCACAAGTGATCCACAATACAAAACGGGCAAGCAGCTCGAACCGGACTATTTTTATATCGACGACAAGCCGAAACGATTTTTTAGCGTCGAGACGGCCAAAGCATTTGCGCACAATTTTACCCCGGTGCTTGCCGATGATAACGGTGTGACCTACAAAGACCGCGCCAAAGGTGTGCATAACTTGATCCGTTTTATCGGCAAAAAGTAATTTTCGAGGCGAACAAGCCACGCAAATACTGGTACAATAGTGCTTATGATTGACGATTTCTCACCGCGGTCTCGCGGACAGGAGGGCAAAGACCCTCTGCTCGATCCAAAAATACAAACTAATAAAACAACAAGTACTTCAAACGACTTTGGCGAGGCGCCAACGCTCGACACCAGTAACATCGATAAAAAACCCGCACCCAAAAAACGAAAATTTCACTTGAGCAAAAAGCAGTGGATTATTCTCGGTGTCGTTTTGGGCATACTTCTTTTGGGTGGTGGTGGCTTTTGGGCGTGGAAAGTCGCGCATCCTGCGAACAAAGCAAAGGTAGGCACGGTTAAAAAAGCCGCGCAAAAACCGGCACCAGCCGCACCAGCGCTTGTTTCGAACCTAACCGGACTGCCAATTTCAGATGCCAGCATTAACCAACGACCCGTTACCGGTGTTATGATCGAAAACAGCACTGATGCACGTCCGCAATCGGGCCTTGAACAAGCCGGTGTTGTTTTCGAAGCCGTGGCGGAAGCAGGCATCACGAGGTTTCTCGCACTCTACCAAGACACCGCACCGGGCTACATCGGGCCGGTACGCTCGGCTCGTCCGTATTACCTCTTGTGGGCACAAGGTTTTGACGCTTCACTCGCACATGTCGGGGGAAGTCCTGAAGCACTTAACGACATTAAAACCTGGGGCATCAAAGACCTCGACCAATTCGCAAACGGTGGTTCTTACACCCGTATTTCGAGCCGTTACGCACCGCACAATGTCTACACCAGTATGGCAAACCTCAACGCCATCGAAGCCAAAAAGGGGTACGGCGCCAGCCACTACACCAGCTTCCCGCGCAAAATTGATCAGCCAAGCAAAGCACCCAATGCACGCAGTATCGACTTCGCAATTTCGAGTTTCTACTTTAATTCACATTGGGACTACGACACGGTCAACAACCGTTATGTCCGCAGTGAAGGGGGCGCAGCCCACACCGAAGTCGATCAAGCCGGCAACAAATCACAGATCACACCAAAATCTGTCGTCGCACTTGTCATGCCGCAAGGTGTTGAAGCCGACGACTTGCACACTGCTTACAACACCATCGGAAGCGGCACAATGTATGTTTTCCAAGACGGCATCATGCAACAGGGAACCTGGAGCAAAACTGCCGGCCCTGCGCAATTCACCTTTACCGACGCCAAGGGCCAGCCACTCAAGCTTGATGCTGGGCAAACCTGGATTACGGTCATGGGTTCGGCCGGCGGCGTAACTTTTAAATAGATGAACCACTTCCAAAAACTTACCAGTCAATTCCGTCTCCACGTTTTCTTCATTATCTTGATTGATAACTTGATCGTGCTCGGTGATTGGTGGCTTGCGGAACATGTCCTGAAATTAACAGGCTATGAGTTGATTGCCGCGGTGGGTGTTGTCTCGCTATTTGCGATGACCATTTTACCTTGGGCGAGTGCGCGCTATCTAACAGAGCCGACAAAGCTTATCTGGCAAGCGATTTTACACATTGCGCCGGATACCGCCAACACACCCGCGCCTGATCTGGCAAAAAATCACTTGGGTAAAGAGCTCATTACGAGTCTTGTGACGCATATTTACCAGCTCGCAAGCGTCGCTGAAAATATTGACCGCGTATCCAAACACCGCCATCCTGACCTCAAGAGTAATTCGATCGCCAACAACTTGCCGTTGCCGCTGATCATCCTGGACGACAAAGAAAATGTGCTGTTTGTGAACGATAAAATGCTCAAATATCTTGAACGCACCGCGAGTGAAACGATCGGGCAAAACCTGTATTCGGTGATCGACATGTCTTTCACAAGCGAGCACACCTTCGATGACTGGCTCCAAGCCGCCAAAGGTAACAAACCGGTCGACTCTCAGACCTGGGAACGAGTACGATTACATTTACCTGATAAGAAATCGGCTTTACAGTTTGATCTGGCGGCATATTACAACGGTTCGGAAGCGACGCACTATCAAACCATGCTCGTGTTCTTTGACCACACCGACCAATATTCGCAAGACGACCAGGCGGTGGGTTTCGTCGCACTCGCCGTGCATGAACTTCGTACGCCGCTCACCTTATTGCGCGGCTACATTGAAGCTTTTGAAGAAGAGCTCGCCGATACGCTCAACCCTGAAATGAAAGATTTTATGTACAAGATGAACGCCGCTTCGCAGCAGCTATCGACGTTTGTGAACAATATCTTGAACGTAGCGCGCATTGAAAACGATCAGCTCGAGCTACAACTCCACGAGGAATCATGGCCGGAAATTGTTGAAACAGCCGTCGAAACCATGGCACTCCGTGCGCGGGTCCGGGGCATTGAACTTGAGACTGATATCGCCAAAAATCTGCCAACCGTCGGCGTTGACCGGGTGAGCGTATACGAAGTCATCGACAATCTCATCGACAACGCCATCAAATACAGTGGTGACGGCACGCGCATTATCGTTGGCGCACATCCGACTCAAAACGGGCTGGTTGAAACCACTGTCCAGGACTTCGGTGTCGGCGTGCCTACAGGTGCTATCGACAACCTTTTTGATAAGTTCTACCGTAATCACCGCAATCGATCGCAGATTGGCGGAACAGGGCTGGGATTGTACCTCAGCAAAGCCATTGTCACCGCGCATGGCGGTCAAATTTGGGTCAAATCAAAAGAGGGCGAGGGCAGCACCTTCGGATTCACTCTCGTGCCCTACGCACAACTTGCCGAGGGCAAGAAAAACGGGGATAATACCGATATTGTCCGTAGTGCTCACGGCTGGATCAAAAATCACTCGCTTTATCGGAGATAAAAATGGATACGAACGAACCACAAACCCCCATGACACCACCTGCGCCCGGGCGCAAAGTTTTGTGCATCGAGGACGAGCACTTTATCAGCGAATTATATGTGCGAGCGCTGACACGAGCAGGCTACAACGTAACCGTCGAAGTCGATGGCCAGCGTGGACTTGACCTGGCTAAAACAGACGAGTTCGACATCGTTTTGCTCGACCTCATGATCCCGACAATCACCGGCATCGAGGTGCTGCGTCACTTACGAAGCGTAAATGCTGACACTAAAATTCACGCTAAAATTATCATTACAACCAACCTGGAGCAACGCGAAGATATTCGTGCCGATATCGAACACCGGGCCGATGGTTACATCGTCAAGGCCGAGGTTACGCCGCGCGAGCTCGTCGAATTTTTAGATACGATCAAATAGCTATCGAGGGCGCTGCGTCACAATAAGCGGTGAAGTCGCCGGCGTATTATCGCGTATTTCTTTGGCTTTTTCCGCAATTGCGCCCCGCGGATTAAGGATGGGGTTTATTTTTATGTCTGTAACTTTACCTTCGTGGCGAAGCAACATTCGCTCCCGCCTACCAACATCCTCAGCAAATCTCATAGTGACTAAGCCATCAACCAAGGTAGTATAATGATCCGCGCCCTCAAGAAGAGAGCGTATCGACAGTAACGTAATCGTTTTGCAGCCCAAGATGTGAGCTTCTTGGGAAAGACTGTCTGTAGTCGGGGGAGCTTCTTCGTGCAATAAAGATCCACCAACAAAAGTGGGCGGATCGGCCTCTTCGAGTTTGCTGCGATATTCAATATGTCTACAGGAACCATCAGTAACCAAACCGACGACGGCAAGCGTAGGAAGAAAAATCGTCGGCAACCCAAGCTGCTCAGCAGTATCCTGAACAAGCTCGTCATTTAACATAACACTGGTAATACCACGGGCGCGAGCCTCATCAAACGCACCGTCCGTCAAAAAGACCGGGTTATGGGAGGGCGGTGTTATATCCGGCACGATTTCTGTCATTCCTATTGTAATACCATAGATATGCGAGCTTTACAATTACGTTTTAGACTACGGCGCGGTACAATAGAGTCATGACTGAGCCAGCAGGGGACGGCGTTTCGATTCACGCCGGTTTTCCTAACCCCGCATCTGATAAAAATTTGGTGAGCCTCGACCTCAATCAATTGCTTGTTCGACGTGCCACGAGCACATTTTTGTTTCGCGTCCGTGGCACGAGCGGAGAAGATTTCGGCATTTTTGATGGTGATGTCGCCGTGGTTGACCGGGCGCTCGACCCGCGTAAACAAGACCTGGTGATTTGGTGGAACGACGATACGTTTCGAATTGCACGCTACGATACGCTCGTTGAAGATCAAGCGGCATGGGGCGTCATCACGAGCACCATTCACCAATTTCGAAAGGTCACCGAATAGTGGCTCGACCGATTTTTGCGCTCATTGACTGTAATAATTTTTTCGTGAGCTCGGAGCGCGTTTTTCGCCCTGATCTCGAAGGAAAACCAGTGGTCGTACTCAGCAGCAACGATGGCTGTGTAGTGGCGCGGAGTAATGAATCGAAACAAATCGGCGTGCCAATGGGCGCACCGGCGTTTAAGTTTCGCGAACTTTTTGAACGAAACAAAGTAGTGCAGTTTTCGGCTAACTTTGAGTTGTATGGCAATATCTCGCGGCGCATTACCGACGTATTAACGCGCGTCACGCCTCGTATTGAGGTGTACTCGGTCGACGAATCGTTCTTGGATCTTTCTGAGCTCCACATCAGCGACTACCACGCATGGGGTAAGGAAGTGCGCGCACGGATTTTACGCGAAATCGGCGTACCGGTTTCGATCGGAATTGCCACGAGCAAAACATTAGCAAAGCTCGGAGCCGACGTCGCCAAAAAACACGATAATTATGAAGGCGTCGTGTCGTTCCTGGGGATGTCCGACCCGGAAAAACAAATGCTTTTAAACGATGTGCCACTCAAAGACATTTGGGGTGTCGGACGACAATTAGCGCCGAAGTTACGCGCCGAAGGGCTTGGCAACGCGCTGGCACTCAGCAAATTACGACCGCAGCGCGCCCAACAGCTCATGGGTGTTCGCGGGCGCCAGTTGGTTAGCGAACTTCTCGGAACAAGCTGTTTTGAACTGGAACGCGAAAAATCGGTGCGTCATTCGTTGGCTCGCACGCGCATGTTCGGCGAAGATACAAGCGAGCTGCATGTACTTGAATCGGCGATTGCGAGCCTTACCGCTCAAGCGGCAGGCCGGCTTCGCGGCGAGAATTTACTGGCGCGGCGAGCGGCGTTTTTTATAACCACTAACCGTAATAAACCCGGCTACCGCAAATGGACCGAAGAAATACATTTCGACACGCCCACCAACGACACCGGGCTGCTCATTACGCAGCTCATCGAAAAACTACAGCCGGTTTATAACCGTGCGCACCGATATCACCGCGGTGGCGTTTTGCTGTACGATTTTGTGCCAGCCGATCATCTGCAGACCGATTTACTCGGCTTCGTTAAAACTGACCAGCACGAACGCAGTCTTTCACGTATGAAAGCCATCGATGCCATCAACAAACGCTACGGCAAAAACCGTATTCACTATGCTACCGAAGATCTCAGTCGCGCCTGGGAGCCAAAGCGTCAATTACGCTCGCCGCGCTACGTTTCGGATTGGAATGAACTGCCTGAAGCAATCATGGGCAACCTTGCGCGTAAGAGGACGCGGGCATGATGTATCAGACTTTTTTGGCTAAATACCCGCTTATTTCCGATCAGGTCAGCAAAGGTGAAATCACCGTTATTTTGCGTGAACTTGAGCGTATCTTGCAGCAAAATATTGCAGGTAATGTCGTCGAGTTTGGCTGCTATATTGGTACGACCAGCTTGTTCATGCGGCGACTACTTGATCACTACAAACAGTCCGAGGCCCGAGCATTTCATGTGTACGATTCTTTCGAGGGTTTACCGCCAAAAGTCACCGCCGCCCAAAATGCCGCCGGTATCGATTTCAAAGCTGGCGAACTATTAGTCAGCAAAAAACAATTCCTGCGCGAATTCCAGCGCGCAAAACTGACGCCACCCATCACACACAAAGGCTGGTTCGACCAACTCAGCACCAACGAAGTGCCCGACGACATCGCATTCGCATTCCTGGATGGTGATTTTTATGATTCAATTCTGGCGTCGTTGCAATTAGTCTGGCCGAAGCTCGCCGAAAATGCCATCGTGTTGGTGCACGATTATAAACGCGAAACATTGCCGGGCGTCGAGCGCGCCATCAACGACTTTATGAAGAGCAAAAAGTACCACTTGCAACACGAGCAAAACATCGCTATCCTAAGGGCTTTATGAGCAATCCCAACATAGAGAAATTCGACCTATGAAAATCCACATTGTTACGGTCGGACAGCCAAAGCTCGCCTATGCCAAAGCCGGCTGGGACGAGTATTTGAAACGTTTGCAGCATATGCATAGCGTGCGCGTTACGCACATTGCCGACAAACAAAACGATAGTGCACATTTACTGCAAGCTGCCGGCTCAGCGCATCTGGTGGCGCTAATTATTGATGGTCCGCAACTGACCAGCCCGGAGCTTGCGGCATTCCTGGAAAAGCGTGCACAGGCCGGCCAAGAACTTTGTTTCATGATCGGCGGACCGGAAGGACTGCCAGCAGATGTTATTAATCGGGCACAAACTACACTCAGTTTTTCTAAATTAACGTTCCCACACGACCTTGCCATGGTCATCTTGCTCGAAACTTTGTACCGTGCCAGCACGATCAGTGCAGGGCATCCATACCATAAATAACAGATAAAACCACGCGATTATTTCTGTCGTGCGTGGTACCATAAGAGGTAAGAATTTAGTGATAATGCTTGTATGAGTGAATCAGCGCAACCTCGGTTTGAAGACCCGGCGATTCAGGATAGTAATCTGGGTAGTACTGTTTTGCACTCTGAATTTCCAGACGTCTTGCCATTCCTCGAAGGGGACTTGCCAGCCCAGCCCGATGCGCCAGCCGAACAACCACCGCCTATAACCGACCCGAGCGATATCGATCCGAACTTTGCGGTTACATATCCCGAAGATAGCACCATACCTGAACACCAATATCGGTGGGTCACATACTTTGCCACCACGATGAGCGCGCCGTTACGACGCTTTATTGCCAGCCGAGTACCCGATTCCGCAACACGAAGTGACATATTTCAGCAGTTGTTTATTAACTTGGCCGAAGCCAGAACATTCCCGCAAACCTTTGAAACACCCGAAAAACTTGTTGCTTTTATTTATACATGCTGCTCCCGGCGTATTGCGGACCATTACCGACAGCAAGGAAGAGATAGAGCAGATCTCCATCCTGATTTAGACGAAAATATAGCCCTGGCACGCGGCGCCGAAAGAACCTATTTTGAAGATAAATACCTTGAAGAATTGATGGAAAGAGCATGCCAGGATTTAACACCCGAACAGGCGCGTCGATTTCGAATCATACTGCATTGCCTCGAATTGCCCGCAGTTGAACTCGCCCCCATCATTGGTGTAGGATCGGCGACCGCGGCACGCGTCGCCAAACACCGCATTTTAAACATAGTACGGGGCGTAATGCTCGAAACGGTGCAAGAACACAACTATCTTAATGATCCAGGTCATCGTCGTCGACGGCCAGAAGTTTAGCGTCTAGCAAGTACGGCCGAGTTCGGCAATTACAGACTGGTCAATCGTGACCACCACAGGATTGTTCTCGGGCACTTTGTTCGCCTCGCCATGTTGCGCTTGGACCAGTTGGTCGCAAGCCTTGTCGGCGTCAAAACTCGAGATGTCGCTGGCCCGCATGGCTTGTAGTTCTTGATCGCTGCCGCTTACGACAGCACTGCGGTCGGGCGAGCAGGGGACGTTATGTGCAAGCGCAAATCGCGCAGCCTCACGGTAATCAGCCGGGCTAAAATCGATTTTGCTTGCCGTATGAGTTTGCTCGTTAAAGCTACCTTGTGCGTCGAGTTCCGTGGCACACAGACCGATGGCGCGTAGTTTATCAGGATTTTGTACGACGCGGTGAGCTACCGTGCCGGGCGTTGCCTCGGCTTGGCTTGGCGGTGCGTTAAAGTATACGACGCCTCCTGTTGTGAGAACGGCGAGCGAGAGCGCGCCAGCCGCGAGTGCCCATTTGTTGGTCGGCAAAATGCCCTTTGCAGTTTCAACAAAGCTCGGGCGCGCTTCGGCTTCAACACGTTCGTGATTGCGACGCGTACGCAGCGCATTCTGACGAGCATCCTCTTTTTGTTGCTGACGTTCTTTCATAGAACTTCTAGTATTGTGTGCAGCCGCAAGATTATGAACCGGGTGATCTGGTTCGATCGGCGTGATCTGCTTCCTGATTTCTTTCAGGTCAAGACAATTAGGATCAAAGACTAATCGCTCGTAATCATTGGCCCATCCGGAAGGCAATTTCTCATTCATGGGACATATTATAGCACAAAAATGTATAAATGTCTACTGATTGCGCTTACGGTCGGGCTTGGAGGTCTGTTCCGGGACGGTATGTAACGGTGTACGGCTTGCACTTCGCAGCTTCTTCGATACGTCGGTCCGATGCGGTCTGTGGGTTTAACTTGCCGCGAGAGACGAATCGTGTAAAGCGTGTAAAGTCACTGGGTACATTACCTAAAGTGCCGCCTATACTACCAGCGTAGCGACTCTTTTCAACATTTCGTGCATATGAAGTTGGGAGATCAGCAAAAGAAGCTTCCACGGTGAGGTCAATCATAACCTTGCCAGCCTCAATGTAGCGACGGAGGTGTCCCGCCTCAACCCTTGTAGTTTCACCTGTTGCGAGATTTGCAGCAGAGAAAAATGGATAATTATCAAAAACTTCTGTCGGTTTCATATCGAATTTTAAAGGGTCAAGTGAGTTGGTATATTCACGGACAACCGTGATGTCAGGTATTCGCTCTATCCCAGTAATTTCACTCACTGCCTGCATTTCTTCGAGGTTTGGCTGAATGGCCGTTACACCAGTTTGTAACGCCAAGTTTAATGCACGTTCACTCAAAACCACCATTGGAAACATATCTGCTGAGACTTCGCCACTGGGGCCACCGATAAAATGTGTCATGCATAAACTCTACCATGTATGCGGTAGAGGGGTCAAAATTATGCTTTTACTGGCGTTTTCATGCTCAAACCTTTGCCCTCAAACGTTTGACAGACAAATGTCGGCTGTTCGGGCGTACTGAGTTTTGCATCATATTTATAGCCGAGATCATCAAAGTGGGTGAGTGCTGCTACGTCTTTGGCTTGCGTTTGTATCATCCACCGAGCAAACGCGCCGCGGGCGATTTTGGCGTGCACCACTTTAAAGGTTGGTTCGCCGGTTTTTGGATCGACAGTTAAAAACTGCGGCGTTACCACACGCGCGGGATCGACAAAGGGCAAAACTGTTCGCATATATTCGACCGATGAAGCGTTGACAATCGTCCCTGCATCGGGCAAGCAGCGGGCAATTTTGTCGCCCCAGAATGTATAAAGATTGCTGTATTTGGGCGCGGGCAGTTTATAACCCATCTCTAAACGGTACGGAAAAATTCCGTCCAGCGCGCGCAGCACGCCGTATTGTCCCGACAAAATGTATAAAGTTTGGTCGGCGTAAGCTCGCTCGGCTTCAGTGAGTTTGTTTGCTCTGAGGCCGCTATAAATATCACCGACAAAAGCATCTATGGCCGGTGTTTGCCGCGCAGGATCATCATTCCACTCCTCGATGAGCTCGTGGGTTTTTTGCGCCAATGTGCTCGAAACATGCATGTTTTTTGCGATTTCTGCGTTAGAAAGTGTCTTGAGGTACTCGGCGATTTCTCGTGCTTCAGCCAATAATTGTGGCGCACGCGGCAGAACAGTGTTCGTCGCCGAAAGGTCACGCATCGTTTTAGAAGAGTGCAGCAATACGATCATATGTGCTTACAGTATACCGGATATATTCGTGACATCTAGAAAGTTAGGAAAGCCGAGAGAAATGCAAACAACAACGCGTACGCCAGCAGGCCGAGCACTACCAATCCGAGAAATATGCGCTCAGCGATGCGACTCTGTTTTTCGTTGCCCGCAAGCCCAGCAACCACAAAGGCTATCAGCGCTGCAACATAGATGGTCGCCACCAAATTAGGCACATGAAACAGGTGAGTAAACAGTCCTCGAATTGACGCAAAAAGGCTAATCACAACTACCACAATAATAAAGGGGCCGCCGATTAACAGGGCAGTGTTTATATCGGTGGTTGGTTTTGGTGCTTTCGCAGGAGGATTTTTGGATTTCATACGTTCACTGTACATCATTTTACAACAGCTTCCTAGTGGTGCGACTCATTCTATTTGGCTATAATAATGCGCCATGCATGAGCGCATTACCAAATCGGGTGCGCGATTGTATTTTTATATATACGCATCACAAAACACGTAATAACAATCGCACTGTAGGAGGTGAGAAAAATGGGAGAATTACTTGAACGGACGGTCCACTTTGTGGGCACTTATCCGGGTATTAATGATGTGGACGCGATGCGCCAAATGGCCGATCTCGCCGGACCATATCTGGAATCAATGCCGACGGGTGAGACCGACAAGCCTGACTGGATCGCCAGTCGGGAAGGATACGACGGCGGTCAGGATGCCGACCTCGAAGTACTTAAACACATTCCGGGCGTGCGCATGCGCGGTCCCGACGAACGCCCCGTTAGAAACGATTATCTCGGTAACATTCAGCGTTTTGCAGTCACCGACAGAAAAGCATTTTTTGGAACCGAGGCACTCAAAAATGCCTATGAAAGCATCTATGTCGACCCTCTGCGCGCAGCTTGGGGAACGTTTACAGACATACGCGAACACCTCGAACGACCGGATTTACGCCTGCAAATTGGCATTCCTGGTTCACTTCAGCCGTCAATTTTTATGGCACGCACCAACAGTACAACCGAAACGCTCGTGAAAGGGCTCGTACTATACCGAAAACCCTTCACAGAGGCATACCAACACGTAGTCGACACCATTCATACTGATCCAAATATCGGCGTGCCGAACCAAGACAACACTGGCGACCTCACGTATCATATTGAATTACCAGCCGAATCCGCCGGCATGAACAAGATGTGGCGATTTGTGCAGGGCGCGACCAATCGGCCGCTTGGCGAAATCCTCGCGCATGGCGTTGCGCAACAAGTAGCGGGACTTCCTGAAGGCGCAAATGTCGTCATTCACACCTGTAATGGTGACTGGGAACACCGTGCATACAGCAAACCAAGCACTGAATTGTTAGTCGCACTCGGCCGGTCGATCGTGCGCCAGTGGCCCACAGGTCGCACACTGAGCGGCTTACATATTCCGCTCGGATCAGGCGACAATCCGCCCCCGGTCAAAGCAGCGCACTACAAAGCACTCGGTAAACTTGCCGACGATCTTAAGGCCATGCCGCAAGCAGACGGTTCGAAACGGCCGAGTGAGGTGCGGGCGCCGCGTCTCATCGCCGGCTTCATTCACGAAGACAATGACGATCGTAAACAAGCCGTCATCAAGGACATGATCCAGCAAGCAACCGGCGAAGAGGTCAAACATGTGGCTGCAGCCTGTGGTCTCGGACGAATCAACAGCAAAAAAGCACGATTAGTCGTCAGAAAAATGATTGAAGCAGTCGCCGCATAACTTACGAACTTCCTAAATACCGCACAGTGAAATCATTGTGCGGTATACTATTGCAATGCACGAAAAGTACAAATCTGCGACTCGTATTGGAAAAACGTTCTTCTGGCTTTCGGTGATCTTGGTTGCCGCCCTTGTGATCGCGTATGTCATGAACGTCGTCCAAGCTCTAAACATGAAACCTGATTCTTTTAATTGCTTGCACGACAGCATGATGAAACAAATCTGCGCCGACCCGTGGGGAAGTTCAATTACCTGGAGCTTCATACAAGTTTTCATAATGGGTAGTCCGCTTCTTTTTGCCTGGCTTGGCGTCGGCATCGTGGTCTTGGCCCAACGCAACGCCCGAAAAACCCACGCTCGCGAACGGGCAAGCAAAGACTCTAAAGATACGTAGCACTTCGCTCGGTACAATCACATCTATCGTATGCCGTATAAGGTGAGCGTTACAAGCTCACGCACTGTTGCGTAAGTCCAGAACCTGCATCAGCGGCGAACAAAAAGGCCGCCGTCGCTACATTGTTGGCCTGCACGCCAATGCCGCTGTTGTCGCTTTTGCAGGCTGCGTTGTTCACGATGTACAGTGTTTTGTCATCTGGCACCGTCAGGTTGCCTGCGTACGCATGGAACTGCACCGCGCCATCAGCGTTCTTGAAGTAGCTAAGCGAAGCTGTGACTTTGTCAGCATCGGTACAACTCGTGCCACAAATGGCGAGTGAGCCACTCGAATCCGCGTCCGTAGTCGTAGGTAACACGCCGCTATGTGTACTGACATAGTTGGCGACCGCGCTGGCAATAATACCGACGTCATTCTTTTGTGCTGTGCTCGTGGCATTTTGTTTTAGCGCAGGCTCAGCTAGTTTGTTAAGTGTCTTTGGTGAAGATCCCAAGAAAATCACCGTGGCAACGACAGCAACAGCAACCACGGCGATTGCAATACCGAATATTTTCGCCTTAGATTTTTTGCGTCGGGGAGTAGGGGTATATGTATTAGAAAGCTGTGGCGATGGCATGGGAGGAGGAGTTGGAGCGCCGCCGCGATATTGGCTGAAAGCCTGCGCAACAGCTTCGTGCGACCAGCCGTAGTTCATAAGGTGAGCACGAATCGTGGCTTCGTTGAAGCCTTGCATGAGATGCTGGTGAATATAATCGGTAATCTGTTGTGCCTGGTTTTCCATGCAGTGATTATATAACAATTATTGTGAAAATCCACTTCGGATTACGAAAGAGGGTTCTACTAAAAACAAAACCCGGCCGAAGCCGGGTTCGTTTCACGTAACAAAGGGGCGAGTTACGAAGCAGTGACTTTGTCTTCAGCCCGTGCCACGATGTGACGGGGAAGGAAGAAACTCAGTACTAAACAGAGCGCCAACAAACTCACTTCAAGTACGACACCGCGGCCAAAGCCATGCGCGTAGGTACGAGTCGACACCAAGTTACCGAAGAACACAATCCCGACAACGGCGATACCGAGCACGCCGCCGACTTGCTGAACAGCGTTAGCCACACCCGAAGCCGAACCAGCGTGCTGCGGGTTAACTTTGCTGAGCACGTACGGCAAGAGCGGACTGAATGACATACCGAAGCCAATACCCATCAAGATCAGCGTTGGCGCGAGCTGCCACGTAGACAGTGCTCCGCTGGCATGAGTAACCGCATAACCGGTCCCGCCCAAACCAAGCGCCGAGATTGTCACACCGATTGCAACTGCCCAACGGCCTAAAGCCGGAATGATCTTTTTGCTCAACAGCGCAACAGCAGGCATGATTCCCACCGTAATGAAGATACCCGTCAAAATGGTGTGCAGCGGACTAAAGCCATATCCAGCCTGCAAAAGTAGGGTAAAGGTGAGCGCAAAACCCGACATTGTACCGAAGATCAGCAAGCTCAGCACCAACCCAACATTGAATGATCGGTGCCGGAAAAGTTCTGGAATGACCAAGGGCGAACCACCGCGCTTACTGAGCCGTCGCTGCCACCAAACGAACAGGCCAAATACGGGGATCGAAGCCGCCATCATCGCAAACGTCCAAGCGGGCCAACCAAGGCCATGACCCTGAATAAGAGGGAAAATAAGCAGACCGATCGCTGCAATTGCTATCATCGTGCCTACGCTGTCAATCTTGGCAGCGTGTTCAGATTTACCGTCCGGCAAATATTTAGCGCCAAGAAAGAGAGCAATGAAGCCAAGCGGAATGTTAATCAGAAAGATCGGCCGCCAACCAAGATGCGCGATGTTCGCTTTCATAAGTATACCGGCGACGATCGGTCCGACTGTGGTCGCGATCGCGCTCAAACCACCCAGCAAACCGTTGACCGCCACGCGTTCTTCGGGCTTGTAGAGTAGCTGCACCACCGACAGCACTTGCGGCACCATGAGCGCCGCAGTTGCACCTTGTAATAAGCGCGCAACTACCAATGCGTCGGCATTCCACGCCAAACCAGTCAGCAGCGAGCTGCCCATAAATCCGACTAAGCCCCACATAAAGAGTTTTTTGTAACCAAATACGTCGCCCATGCGACCACCGGTAATCAAAAGCAACGCAAAGGTTAATGTGTAACCTGCGGCCATCCACTGCAACGCGGTGAAACCGGCATGCATCGTGTGCTGAATAGTCGGCAGCGCGATGTTAAGAATTGTTGAGTCCATTAAATCCAGAACGAACGCGGTTGCAATGACGAGTAGGGCGAGTTTTCGCCGCTTGTCACTGTAGCCGGCCGCTTGGGCTTGCGCCGATTGAGGCGTCTTTAATACAGCTGTAGCCATGACAGCTCCTTTCTTTTTTACTTATATAGGTGAAATTAATACGTTGCTAGCATTTACATACGCGTTTCACGCTTTTCTGCATCCGCCAAGACACGAGTTAACTTGTCGAGTGTTTGATTCCAGCCTAATTCAAGACCGGCAATGAAATTAACGGCAGCAGCCGTAGACGCCGCCAAGCGAATATTGAGGGTGAGCTCAGTCGTATTGTCGTCGGTGGCCGTGAACGTAATGGTGTCATGAGATTCGAACAACGGCTGGCCTTTGGCATCGAGCGGTGACATGACAAACTCAATACGCTCCAACTGTTTCAAATTCGTATAGTGACCTGAGGCGGTGTGAATGCCGCCATCGGGTTCCTGCATGTCGATGCGAATCTTGCCGCCCGGCGTAGGATCTGACTCGGCACGAACCGTCGTAAGATAATTCGGGCTCCACCATTTTTTCATTTCGGTGGCAGCCGTCCAGTAACGCCATAACGTGCTTCGAGAAACAGGGAACATACGCTTTATGATGACGCTGCGTCCATCGGCCCACGAGCTGTTTTTGGCAGCAAGCGCCTGTTCGCGCTTGATAGCGAGCAGATATTCTTCGAGATCATGCGGTGGATTCAGCCAGTTAGGTTCAAAAGTAGTAATCCAGGTTTCCAACTGTTGCATCGGCGCAGCTTTGAGCGCATAGACGCGGCGCTGGCCTAACGGATATATCAGCACCAGACCGGCTTTTTCAAGTGTCTGTAAGTGTTTGGTGACTTGTGGCTGACGTAAATGTAATAGATCCGAAATCTCGCTCACAGAACGAGGCTGCTCACGCAGTAATTCAACCATACGCATTCGATTGGGTTCCGCAAGTGCGTTGAGCGTCGTAATTATTTCCATGCTTTAAATATACTACGTGGGGAATATTCATGTCAAGGAATATATTAGAACATTTATTTTGCTTCTGGTTTACACTTACGGTAGGCAGCTAAAATTAGACACATAAGTCTAAATATTGTAATATATACATATGAAAACGCTGCCTCGTCTCGGTGTCGAACCGCTGACAAGAAACCTATATGAAATCGCCGCAGCGAGTTCTGTGACGCCACAATCAGAGTTGTTTCGTCCAGACACGCGGCTGAGCGATGTACTGGATATTGCTTTGCAGAGGACAGATCCCGACAAGCGATTCCAAGTCGTATCAGCAGGCTGTAGTTTTGGAGCCGAAATCGATTCTATACTTGCCACGGTGCAGTACAACAGCCCTCGACCAACCGCCGTATTAGGGGTAGATAGCAATCCGCGAGCAATCAAAGCCGCCAAAACCGGTCAATACCAGATGACGCAGGGACTTATGGGGTATCGGCGATCGTACGCCAAAGCAGGGCTTGATTTCCATGAGACCATGGAGCAAATTCACTTCAAATTCAGTCCGGACGAACACAATCCCGGCCTGCACACGCTCGATACCAATTCGCTCAGGCAGCAGCACCAGATCGAAGTAATGGAAGGTGACCTTGCAGATCGTTTACCCACGAACGATTTGGCGCAGGTTGTGATGTGCAACAATGTCTTGTTTCATTTGAGCCCCAATACCGCAGAAGGCATTGCCAACAATCTTGCACAGCATGTCGCACTCGAGGGTATCTTGAGCTTCGGCGCCAATCCCGCCCAAAAAGGCATGGAAGCGAACAAAGGCATGGACTATCTCACCTGGCTACAACAAATGGGCACCCAACTCGAGCAGCAAGGGATGGAACCGGTGCTATACAGTCAAGACGTAGCTTTTGCGTTCCAGCGAACCGCCGAAGTTTCGCAGCAGTAAAAGTTTTTAGAATTTATTGACCATCTTTGACGTCGGTTATGCCCAGTTTTTTCTCGAGATACACGACGGTCGGAAGATTGAGCAAGTGGAATTTTACGGTGTAAGAGGGTAACGTAAAGCCGATCTCAGGATTGATGCCGCGGTCTGCCGCGCGTAGATCGAACTGTTTATGTGCGTACTTCTTTAGGAACGTTTCTTTGTCGTCAAACAATACGAATTCAACGTGTTCGAGACCTTCTTTTATTGGAGAGCCGTCTTTGGGAGCAGGTAATTCCACGGCGTCAACACGCCATTGCTGGTAGCGAACCGGCTCATGCAAGCGGAACGTCGAGATCGGCCTGCCGTTGACTTGCGTTTCGCCCAGCAGTCGGCCAAACGCGGCCAGCTCTCGTTTCTTTGTTTCATACGAATCGAGTGATTCCACCCGATAACACATATGATCCATCTGCGCGAAATCAGACAGATCGAAACCCGCTTCGACAATCTCTTGCAGTATTTGCTTTAGGAAGGCTTGGTGGTCACCAATAATTGTTTGTAGATCATTCATCACTAAAGATAATTGTAGCAAATGTTGGTCAGTGTTGCGCGCGCAGGTCCGTATACGCCTGATAGTGGACAATTTGCGTTTGATATTTTATAATTACTACAATAGGGTCATTGGAGGACAAGGACATGCGAAAACTTATTTTACTGCTTCTTACAGCAGCAACACTTACGATAACTAACTTATCAGCACCATTAGTCTCAGCGGCTACCACCGAAAACTGGGGTGATTATTCGTTAATGTTTGCACGCTCTGCCGGGCAATTTTATTCAGGTCAGCAAGTGGGCGGTCAATGGGCTTGGAGTCCTCAAGACAGCACTACCAGCTATATTTCGTGGGGTGATCCCGCAAACTGGCCACCACAATACGCCGAACGATTCGTAAAATCAGGGAACTGGGTACTGCTTGAGGGCTACAGCGCAGGACCCGGACAGCCCGTGAGCGAAGTACAACGCGTAGACACTGAAAAGCTCGGCGATGCTAATTGTAATTATATGACCAATCTGCCTTCGGACGGTGCGCGCCAGCATTACGTACAATGGAACATCCCAAGCAAGGGTTACTGTTTGGATGCCACTGGCACTATCACCAACGCAGCGACTGGATCAGTGGTGCACTTCCGCCACCGTCAGCAATGGAGCGCAGCGGTAAGCTGCTCGAATACGTACTTTGCGAACCAAAAATGTATTACCCAGCACGAACAATGGTGGGACGACAATGCACATCCTTACGGTCTGCAACTAGACCGCACGCAATACCTCGCCAAAGGTTTGGGCATGGCGTTCAAAATCGACCAAACATACCCAAGTAAGTGGACAGCCAGCGGCCGATACTATTGGAAATGGTAATCTGAGCCTTCGCGGCTTTTGATTACCACCGGTCATTATTTAAGATTGAGCGAATCGAGTAATTGTTTTGCTTGATCGGTGGTGACTGTTTTAACGGTTGATGTATACGGTTTTGTGACCTCGCCCTGTATGACGCTCACCGTGATAACCGAGCCGCCCTTAACCGTCATGAAATTGTGCGCGGTGGTCGGGAAGCCAAGCGTGTTGCTGGATTGTGTGTAGGCAAATGACGTGTTGCCGTAGGCGAAATCAACCGCGGTGCTCGCCTTGATCTTTTTGAGTCCAAGTACTGCGTTGGCTGCTTCGTTAGCGTTCGGATAGCTGGCAACACTCAGCACAAGCTGGCTCGGGAAACGAGTTTCGGTGTCCTTGTAACTTTCGCTCTTGTAGTCGGGCTGTTTTGCATCGTCTTCGGCATAGCGGAAATGGACACTACACTGCGCGCTTATCGCAGGGGAGTTCTCGCTGATTTTGCCGTATTTGTAGTCGTTGGTTACGCTGGCTTGTTCGTAGTGTAAACCGCCCAAGATTCCATCAGCCTTTTTGAAATCGAGTGCGTGACAGGCATCAATAAGCTTGGTTGAGCCTATCGAACCGAGGTTGCTGAAGTCGTGAGGTTTGGTGGCCGTAGCCGTATTACTCAGGTTGTGGACGATCGTTGTAGCGAGCCCGTCGAGTTTGGTGCTGGCGTTGTCGGGCGTGGCGTTGCCGATGCTGTATTTGAGTTCAACCACACGGTTGCCGAGGAGAATTGTTGCCGTCACGGTGTCGTCACGACTCGAGGACTCGTTATCTACCAAGCTGGTGTTCTTAAAAGAAGCAAAGGGCGTTCCTTTGGTGCTGGTCTGATGCGTTTTGAAAACCTTCTGGGCCGTCTCGGTGCTGGGGTATTGGTTGATCGACACGGCAATATGCTTCTGGTCGAAAGAGGTGAAATTGGAAAGCAGGTAGTCACATTTTGACGTTACTACTCCCAAGAGAAGCGGATCTTCGATGGTCTTGGCAAGATCATAGTTGCCGCCCGAAGTCTGGTCATACGGTATAGCCTGGGTCGAAGTGACGGCTTCGCCGCCTTTGTCATCACGGAGCGTCGCGCCCGCTTTTTTGATGTCATCCCGAGTGAGCGCGTTACACGCGTACAGATACGGGTGCGATCCGACCGTTAACGTTGGAGCGGCGGCTGTCTTGTTTTGGTCCTTGGTATCTTTTTTACCGGAGAAGAGCAGGGCGATTACAACGACGATAATCACGAGCAGCGCACCCGCGCCGATTATAAGGTAGCGTTTATTGTTGTTAGGCGGCGGGGTCGGGGTCGGGGTCGGCGTTTGAGTTGGGGTTTGGGTGATCGGTGTTTCAGGCGTTACGTTTGGTTGTTGATCCATGCGTTGTCTCCATTTTCAAAAAGCATACTAATGCTTTCTAGTATACAAGCAGGCGCTCGTGCTTTGAAATGAAGTGTGTTATTTGTGGTGCTTGCCGTACATCACCTTGGAGAGCAAAGGAGACTTAATAGCTACTACCTACGAAGTGCGACCATAAGTACCGCCCGACATACTATGCGTTATAGGCCTTTCGAAGCCGCGGAATTTTATACCATCAGTCAGCCCGAGTTCTTCTCGTAATGCAGCCGCCCTCTCGCGATCTTCCTTTGTAATAGGCGGAACCTGGCGCCGAGCTGCCGCAGCACTCACACCGTTAACCGCCACAGCGGCTTGTTCCACGGCGATAGCTTCATCGGCAAGAGCTTCGCCTTCAGGCGCTCCAAGTTCGGGTGTTGCTTGCCCAGGCGTTACTTGCTCTGGCGTGTTCAGGGATTCAGTCATGGAAATACTATACAGTAGGGTTCGGAGCTCAGCTAGCCGGATGCTATGCTAGACCGAATTTGGTGACCTTGCAAGAAAACGTGACTGCCCACGCAGACAGTTTGCACTTTGAACACGTGAAAGGGCATAGCGGAGATCTTCCGAATGAAGCCGCCGATGGCCTCGCCGGCATTGGCACGAACCACTTATGCGGCGCGTACGAACTTGCGGAAGCAAAACTGCGCTGCGCAAATTTAGCCGCATCGTTTTTGATTTCTTATCAGGAATCTCGAGGGTGACGTTAATAACGTTGCGATCTGAATTATAGGTCAACATCGATTGTCGCAGCGCGGCAAGTATTATTAGTCATGCTTTGCCACCGCAGCACCTATTAGGTTTTCAATACTATCAGTCACGAGGCCCATCCTCAATTTCGTATGTGTCTGTTATTTTTACCTTGGAGTTCTTTATCACGTTTGAACCATTCGTCTTTAGATATGCCAGGCTCATCTCGATGCCTCTCTGCTTCTTCCTCAGCATCTTTCGAAGCTTGCCATCTATCTTTCCAGTTGTACAAACCAGATGCTACGGCAACCATTGCAATGCCCGCTGTCAGCCCCATATACGTTCTGAGTGTGCTAGGATTTTCCGGGATAAAACTTTCTGGTTCAAATTCGGGCTCTGCTGGTGGTATCTCGGGTAATGTCCGTTCGTTATATATGCTCATAGGAGTATACTATCGCTGAAACCTGCTGTAATTTTTGTAAAATATTCGAGTTTATCGATATCCTCATGCATAGCATAAAAAGAAAAGTTCCAGAAATAGATTCTGGAACTTTTCGGTATCTGTTATTCAATGTGGTGACCCCTGCGGGAGTCGAACCCGCGATCTTCAGGATGAGAACCTGACGTCCTGGACCACTAGACGAAGGGGCCACGAGCGAGGAAGGCAATTTTGTGCTTGCATAAAATTATCTTCCGAGCGAGTGGGTTCTTATGCGGAGCATAAGGGCCACCGCCTAAAGCGATGGTTCCGCGCGCCAAAACGCGAGGGCCGTAATACGACCAAACAATACTACCATAACAGAGGCCATCCGGCAACACATACAGCCCAACGCGAGCGCTTAAATCACACATAAATCGCCACGCCGCCAAAGCATAAGCAGTGTATACTACAAGGGAATGGATTATTTTGCGCGGCAAGTCCCACAGCACTGGTATCGGCTTTATTCCGGCTTCATGATAATTGTGAGCCTGGCAATTGCGAGTGCCTGCATTGCGGTGCGACTCGTGCCGACGCTTCACCGCGGAGCAGGGTACGGCCTAACCGCCACCGTCGGATTGCTCGCCCTGGCGCATTTGCTGTACAGCTTTACGGCAATGGGCTTCGTGAAGCGCATCGGCTGGCCGCTTATGACCTTGGTGGGTTCTTTTTTGTTTACGGTGATGTTGCTCGCCGCCTTGGTCCGCACCGAATTGACGAGCGAGAGTTTGCCGTACATCGCTGCGTGGTGTGTTTCGGCAGCTTTGAGCGGTATGTTGAGCCTGCCGATTCTGCTTGGTTCGCTGTTCGTCGTCGCGATTTGTATTTTACAGCAGTGTAAATTTTTGCTTGGATCTATCACCACTTGGGGTTGGATTTGGTTCGGGTTTGAGCTGGTCATGTTCACGATCGCGTATTATTTTTGGCGCAACAAATTCGTCGACACCGAGGCACTCAAACTCAACCGGCTGTCGGGCATGGTCAAAACAGGGCAGCAGCAGGCATATATTCTCATTCAGTCGATCACCGACGGTGTGATCGTTATTGACACCGAAGGCAAGATCAGCCTGATCAACCCGGCGGCAGCCCAGATGACCGAATGGCCAGTCGACGAGGCGAGCGGGGTGGACGTAAAACTCGTGGTTAACCTCAACCAGGAAAACGGCAAAGATCTCGACGCAGGGGCTAATCCATTTAAAATCACCCTCGCTCAAAAACAAGGCAACAGTAAAATTTTGCAGCTGAAGGGCAGGGCCGGTAAAATTCAGGTCATTTCGTTGGTGGTTTCGCCGGTGATTACGCCGGATACAAACAACCTCGTTGGCGCCGTCGCCGTGATGCGCGACATTAGTGAAGAGCACGCCGCCGAGCAGCAGCGCGCCGAATTCATCAGCACCGCCAGCCACGAAATGCGCACACCGGTCGCCGCAATCGAGGGCTACTTGGCGCTCGCTCTCAACGAAAAAGTCAGCACCATCGACAACCGCGCCCGCGGCTTTCTCGAAAAAGCCCACAGCAGCACGCAGCACCTCGGTAAATTATTCCAGGATCTTTTAACGTCCGCCAAGGCCGAAGATGGTCGCCTCAGCAGCCACCCGGTCGCGATCGAGATGGGTGCATTTTTGCAGCAGCTTGTCGACGACCTCAGTTTTTCTGCCAAAAAGAAGGGGCTTGGGGCTGAATTTGTAATTGGATCAACTGACACCATCGACGCTACATACGAAGCCAACGATGCCGCCAGCAACCACGTCCTCAAACCACTGTATTACGCGTTTGCCGACGCCGATCGTATGCGTGAAGTCGTCACAAACTTATTTGATAACGCCGTCAAATATACCGACGAAGGCAAAATCTCCATCGGTCTTACTGGCGACAACGAAGTCGTGCAGCTGTACATCAAAGACACCGGACCGGGTATTCCGGCCGAGGACGTCCCGCACTTATTCCAAAAGTTTTATCGCGTCGACAACAGCGCCACACGAACTATTGGCGGTACCGGACTCGGACTTTTCATTTGCCGTAAAATCGTCGAATTGTATCACGGCACCATTTGGGTTGAAAGTAAGGTGGGTGAGGGCAGCACGTTTTTCATCAACTTACCTCGAGTAGATTCACAAAAAGCGGCCGAACTTGAAGCCGCCGAAGCCGCGCATACGGCAGGCACGTTGCCAAATATCACGTCCTTGTCCAATTCCTAGCGGTACATGATACAATGAAGAAAACATAAGCATCAAAATACTAGGGGCAAAGACAAATGGCAAAAATTTTGTTGGTCGAAGACGACAATAACCTGCGCGAAATTTATGAAGCGCGCTTGCAGGCAGAAGGTTATACTATCGTTTCGGCTAAAGACGGCGAAGAAGCCCTCGTCATTGCAAAAGCCGAGCACCCCGATCTCATCATCTCCGACGTCATGATGCCGCGGGTGAGCGGATTCGAAATGCTCGATATCTTACGCAATACCGAAGGCCTCAAAGACACCAAAATTATTATGTTAACCGCACTCGGTCAGGCCGAGGACAAAACGCGCGCCGACTCGCTTGGTGCTGACCGTTATCTGGTGAAATCACAGGTAACACTCGAGGACATCGTAAAAGCAGCGCAAGAATTGCTAGCCGAGATCGGAGCTGTGCCGAATGACGCGGCGACTTCTGCTGCGGCAGCCACCGAGCCAGCAACCGACACTTCAACTGCCGCACCAAGTCCGGTCACTGCAACCGTCACACCCACGCCCGTCCAAACGCCGAGCGCACCTGCAGCACCAACGCCAAATATCCCAGTCGTAAAACCCATGGCCGTCACCGCAGCACCCGCGGCTGCGCCTGCACCAGCAGCTCAAGGCACACCAGCGCAGAGCGTCGCTCCAACACCGACGGCAGCCACCGAGCCAGCTACGCCTACCGAACCGGTGACACCGACTCCAACTGCAACGTCTCAACCGGATCTAACAACGCCACCAGCATCAACGCCAGCCGAACCTGCGCCAGTGCCCGAGCCAACTCCTACTGCCGCTGCGCAATCATCGACCCCACCCAACGAGCCTGAACCCGAGACGCCGCCCGCGCCTCCAACTGCGCCCGAGCCTCCGACAGCTGCCGTGCCGCAGGCACAGCCAGCAACCGCACCTCCAGTGCAAGAAATAGAAACACCCCCGTCGGGCGTATTGCCAGCCGCTCCCGAGCCGACTGTCCCGACACCCGAACCAACCGGACCATCCGTGCCGCCCGTACCCACGCCAACTCCCGAGCCCGAGCCGGAAACGCCACCAGCTCCGGCATCTTCTGACGTGCCGCCAACACTCAGCCAATCAACTTCTACCGAAGAAGCCGATGTACAGGCACAAATTGATAATTTCGTGAATCAGCCCCCAGGCGAGCAGACAAACACACAGAGTTCAACGCCAGCTCCGGAAGCAGGTGAGTCTACATCTACGTCTGAACCTTCCGCGCCCGAGCTTCCGCAACCAACTCCCGCAGCTACGCAGGAACCAGCCACAGCGTCAACTGCTCCTGATAACATCGGCACGGCGGCTGGTGGCAACCCAACACCGACGGCAGCCACGACACCACAGCAACCGGAACCAACCGTTGTCGCACCAACTCCCGTAGCACCGGCTCCTGCGCCCGTCGACAACAATAACAAAGCAGACGACCAGCAACTCATGGCTGATGCCGTTAAGAATTTGTCTTCAGCAGCACCCACCGAGTCGACGACGCCGGAACCAACCGTTGTCGCGCCACCAGTACTTCCAACTCCTGAAACTCCTGTACCCGAGCCATCGCAACCCGCTCCCGAAGCTCCAGTGGCGCGATCGTCAACTCCAACCACCGAAGAAAACGACGATGATTCCGTCACCGTTGCTCACAAAAAAATCATCAAGCCGATCACCGATCCAACAGCCGAAACCAAACCCGGCCTCGATGAATTACTTGCTCGCGAAGGCATTAATAATCTTGATGACGCGCCGCAACCCGCAGCACCGCAAACAGCGCCCGCGCCGCAGCCGCTTTACAACACGCCGCCGCACCCACCGGGACATGTAATTTCGCCAAATGGCAATCCTGCGAACAGCGCCGTCGATCCAAACAGTATTGCGTTATAGCAGCACAGGCAAGTGATGGTACACTAGCCGTATGCGAATTAATCGGTTTATTGCAGCCAGCACCGGCATGTCTCGTCGCGCCGCCGACAGCGTAGTGGCCAGCGGGCGCGTGCTCGTAAATAGCAAGTCACCGCAAACAGGGCAGGACATTACCGATGCCGATATCGTGACGCTCGATGGCACACGCCTCCAAATCGCAGCAACCGAAACGATTATCTTCAACAAACCCGCCGGTTACGTCACGAGCCGTGAAGGCCAGGGCAATCGCACTATTTACGAGATTTTACCACCGGAATTCCACCGCCTCAAACCTGTCGGACGACTCGACAAAAATTCATCCGGATTATTGCTGCTCACCAACGACGGCGAACTCGCACAGGAGCTCACACATCCGAGCCACCAAAAAGTCAAAATATACGAAGTGCAGATCGACAAACCGCTGCAGCCATTGCATCGGCAGATGATTGCCGAAATGGGCGTCATGCTTGATGATGGACCCAGTAAATTCATGCTTGAACGCATCACGGAAGGCGATGACCGCGACTGGCGCGTCACCATGCACGAAGGCCGCAATCGCCAGATTCGCCGTACTTTCGAGGCGCTCGATTACGGTGTTAAACGGTTACACCGCACGCATTTTGGCAGCTATACACTGGGCAGCCTCAAATCCGGCGAGATCAAAAAAATATAACTACGTTTCCTGTACTTTTGTACTTAGGATATCCGTAACAATTCCTGCAATCCGCCCCATAAGCGGAGGCCACGGTCTGTAGGGATCGTCTGAGTTCCTGTTATAGTATGCGCGACATGCATCCACATATGATTGGTGTTGATCAGCACCACTTACATCAGTAAACCCTGCAGCTACTTGGGACGATATCGATAGTGTACCTAGGTGATATGCTTCAAACTCCCGGCGTGTGGTGAGCTGGTATTTGTCTTCCTTCGAGAGCGGGTCAAACAGAGGAGCCGCTTCATATTGTTTAATGTGCACTTGTTCGTGCATCATAGTCCCAAAGCTCGGAAGTGGAGCACCCGCACCATCGTATCGTATACCTACTGCGGGGCGCGTCAGGGAATGCTTAG
Source organism: uncultured Candidatus Saccharibacteria bacterium (assembly GCA_964600185.1). GTDB lineage: Bacteria > Patescibacteriota > Saccharimonadia > Saccharimonadales > UBA4665 > DATASD01. The sequence goes on from CAZRIO010000009.1 coordinate 31,244, forward strand.
GCGTATTCTGTGAGTTAGGTAAAATATCATGTTGAAAAGGGGTTTTAAGTGTATGCGAAAGAACTGCTGCAGGGCTATTCAAGCTTCCAGTACTGTACTCAACTGGAGTAAAGACGTCGGGGAAGATATGCGCACCCTCCAGCAACTTATCCCTTGCAAGATATTCAATAACGCTTATATATGACTCGTGAGGCATCGTTGCGCCCCACGCATCGAGTTGCATTTCAGCATTACGTCGCATCACCGGTGAAAAGCGAGCGAAGTCAGAGGAAATGCGTGGCGTTTCGCCTGGCGCAATTGCAAGAACAGGGATATCATCGGTTTGCTGACGGTCTTCGGGGATTCGGCCGGAAACATTCGACGTGTAAGCTGCTCATGATAAGCCCAATCTTCCTCACCAAGGCGTTCAACCAGGTGAGGCTTGACGTTCTCATCTGTTAGCGTCTCGTGCGTAGCGTCAATCGAAGCTTGTACGAACGCCTGACGTTCAATTTGTTCCCCATGACTACTCATAAACTATATATTAGCACTAAAACATGTTTTTGTCAATCTACCTACCACTGTTACAGCACTCCCAAAACAGATCATCTATCAAATACCCTCTGGTCACAGGCAATGATACAATGTAATTATCTCCACGGTTGTGCTGAATCGTGTGCTAGTGTGGGCAGCGCACGCATCAGCGCTATTGTTGGGTCAAAAACATCCGGTGAAACTCCTACCGAAGCGTTGAAACCTATGCGTATACGGTCTACCTCGAGCTGATATCGGTCAGCTTCAGCGATTTGTTGTATGCTCACGCCCGTATCGAGCTTAACACTAACTGCTTGTGCGCCCTCATGACATGCCTGCAATTCCTCATAAAAGAACTCCCACGACTGTTGCGCCGGTTCTAAAATCGAACGAAAAGGCAGTAATTCAGCAAGCATCAGGTGGGTTTGTTCATGCAGCATTGCCGCTTCGGTGAGCGGTGGCGTCTGTGGACCTCTATATAACAGTCCGAGTGCAGATCGTCCCAAAACTACTTGCTCAGTCGTTACCGGGCGCATGCTGCGCGGTTTAAGATTAATTTCCTGCCGAATACCTGGCGTGTAAACAGTGGCCTTCATCACATTGTTGGGCGAGCGGGGCGTTACTGTATCAAATACACCCGGAAACCGACGGGGGGCTTGGCGTACAGAATTCAGCGAGGCGACAGTGGTGTTATTGACAACTGTTTCGAGATCGCCAGGGTCTACGCCCCTTAGCGAAAGTTCGTCACGCATAGCTGGACGTTGTACTGCAGTAGGAATAAAAAAGTCATCGGCCAGATAGGGGCGTTCGCCGGGGCGCAAGGCAACGACTGGTATACCATTACTACTTTGTCTGTTAGGAATGCGAATTTCACCATGCCGTACGTTTGGCGCAAAATAGCGTCGCGTCATGCGTTCATGCTCTTGAAAGGCAGTCAACCCAAGACGACCTGTCAGCGCGCTTTGATTCTTACGCAGAAAATCCCGGGTTTGTTCAATAGTTCGATCAATATACTTGTGACGTTGGCGTGTTTCAGAAGTAAAAAACATAGACGTATATATTCGCATGAAAACTCGATTTCGTCAATCGACTCACATCTGTTATAATGGGTGGAAATGAGCAAAAAATTACCAATTGTGGCTATTGTCGGTCGAGCAAACGTGGGCAAATCCAGCCTGTTCAACGCGATCTTAGACCGCCGCGAAGCGATCGTCGCCAAAGAAGCCGGCACCACGCGCGACAGTGTCACCGCTAAAGCGCACTGGAACGGCCAAGATTTTTGGATGGTCGACACCGCCGGTATGAAAGATGCCGAAGACGATTTTGAATTCACCATTCAAGAGCAGATTTTACAGGCAGCTGACAGCGCCGATGTGATTTGGGTTGTCGTCGAAGCCAACATTCCGATCACCGAAGAAGACCGCCGTGTGGCCAAAATGGCGCTCAAAAGCCGCAAGCCGGTGTTTTTGGTCATCAACAAAGTCGACAAGGCCCGCGGTGAAGAACTGCCTTTTGAACGCCTCGGCATCAAACCGATTATCAAAACAAGCACGACGCAGCATCGCGGTATTTCCGAACTGCTCAACACACTTGTCGAGGTCATTCCAAAAGCCAGCCTGGGCGAAGCCGACGACCGTTTACATATCGCACTTTTGGGTCGCCCAAATGTCGGCAAATCGTATCTGTTTAACACCTTGGCCAAAAAGCAACAGGCGATCGTCGCCGATGTTGCCGGCACCACACGCGACATCAACCGTTCTATCGTAAAGTTTGAAGGCCGCGAAATCGAACTCATGGACACCGCCGGTATTCGCCGCCCAGGGAAAATCGGGGTAGGGATCGAGCACTTCAGCGTGATTCGCTCACTCGCCGCCATCGAACAGGCCGATGTTTGTCTGATGCTCATGGACGTCAATGAAATCGGCACCGCACTCGACCAGAAAATCGCCGGCATGATAAAAGAAGCCGGAAAGGGCTTGATCCTCGTCGTCACCAAATGGGACGAAGCCGAGGGCAAAGACGCCTTTACCCGTGACGCACTTGCGCCGCAAATTGCTCAAACGTACGACTTTATTCCATGGG
>CAZRIO010000010.1:0-28739 GCA_964600185.1 uncultured Candidatus Saccharibacteria bacterium
ATGCCGCACCTTTTGGTGGCTGGTCAGACCGGTTCTGGTAAGTCGGTGATGATCAACGATATTTTGACAAGCCTTTTGTACCGCAATTCACCGGCCGACCTGAAGCTCATTTTGGTTGATCCAAAGCAAGTTGAATTGACGCCATATAACGACGTTCCGCATCTTCTGACGCCTGTTATTAACGAGCCCGAAAAGTGTATTAGTGCGCTCAAATGGGCGGTTGCTGAAATGGAGCGCCGCTTGCGAACGATGGCTGAAGCGGGTAAGCGTAACATCGCCGAATACAATAACCTCAAAAAAGAAGAGGGTATGCCGTACATCGTGATCGTGATTGATGAGCTGGCCGATCTTATGATGATGGCGGCCCGCGACGTCGAAGCGTTGATTGTTCGCTTGGCACAAAAGGCCCGCGCTGCCGGGATTCACCTCGTGCTCGCGACCCAGCGTCCATCAGTTGACGTCATTACCGGTTTGATCAAGGCCAACGTTCCGGCCCGCATTGCCTTTACGGTTGCGAGCCAAGTTGACTCGCGCACCATTATCGACCAAATGGGCGCCGAAAAACTGCTTGGTCGCGGTGACATGTTGCTCCTGACCTCTGATATGCCAAAGCCAAAACGCGTACAGGCTGCATTCATTGACGACGAAGAAACAGCCAAAGTTACCGACTTTATCCGTATGCAGCGGCCTCCGCAATACGACGACGAAATCATCAGCCAGCCCGTCCAGCTCAATGGTAAAGGTGGCGTGGTGGCTGATTATGGTGCAAACGATGCCGACGACGACATGTGGAAAGACGCCGTGCAAGTGGTTGTTGAAGGTGGCAAAGCCAGCACAAGTCTCTTGCAGCGCCGCTTACGCATCGGCTACGGCCGCGCCGCTCGTCTTATTGAAACTATGGAAGAACAGGGAATTGTGGGCCCGGCCGACGGCGCTCGCCCACGTGAGGTTCTCGTAAGTAGTGTGAATGATGTATTTGGAACAGCAGCTCCTGTCGATGACGATACCCCTGAAGAACCACCAGTCGCTTAATAAAACTGGCATGAAATCCTTGAATGCTACACATAGCAGGTGTAACATAAATAAAAGATTAGTAACTAATATTATTTTGAAGGAAGATCATGCCTTTAGTCTCGAGCGAACGTTTACCATCTTATAAAGCCTATGGAGCAGGGGATGCGGTTGTGCCGGTTGCTGCTCGCCAAAGCTACTTCGACTATCTTGAACCTACGGGCCGAAGTATTGCAGCACAAAATGCCGCGAATGCTGCGCGTATAAGCGCTGAAAATACCACAGCATCAGGTGAGATTATTGTGACCACTGAGCAGCAGGTTACGGTGGGTGAAGGCGCTGGCCAAGTTGCAGCTGCGGCGAATGTCGCTGTGCCTGACCTCATTGGCGCGCTTGAACTTGCGCCTGCTCCAGCAAAGGCTTAGAAGCTCCGATAAAAAAGGTGGGTCCGGCATTGTCCGGACCTTTTGCTTTACAGATTGATGCAGGCGAGGTTTTGTATCGTGTCACGTGCTCAAACACTGCGGATAAAATACCGCAAACTGCGCGCGTTTGACACGACACAAAACCTCGCCCGACACACCTATTGCTAAACAACACTATTTATGGTATTATTAGTCTTTCAAAGAAATTAACTGCTTTACTGCTAGAAGAGAATATACGAATGAACCGCTCCCAAGAAACCGCTTTCGCGCTCGCTGCCAGTGCTGCCATTGTTACCGGCCACATTGCCGAAGCTGCACCACACCAACCAGAACAAGCTATTGAACAACAAGCCGCGCTTGGTGCGACCGCAACGCATACATTAATGCACACTGAAACGTTAACCCATGAACTTACGCAGGAGCGCCCCAATGCGCCGGCTTTTAGCGCCAGTCCTGAGGCTACAAAGCCTCCTACGCTTACTCAGCAAAATCAGTTTGAATCAGCAGTTCGTCGTGTAACCGCCGGCGGTCATCGTTTGAAAGGGTTGGGAATTACAGCTCATACTTCTGACGAAGCACATAACGACCCGGCGACTCGTGTCACTGCAGACATTAACGCCCACAATGCCGCCAACCAAACACTGGCTGAAACGACAGGTCATGCCGTGGCTCCTGTGTACGAGCAGATTGCTGAAAGTGTTACCGGGTACGAAGTGCCCACACATGTTGCCAAAGGGAGTGAGGTTTTGCGCCCAGAACTGACTGCAAAAGTTGCCGAGCTGGCACGCGAAGCCAAGACTACGCCAAATCGCCTGATCACCAACTTTAATACGCATCCAGAAAAACTCACCGAAGCTGCGCGCGTAGCACTTGATGTTTTGCATCACGACCGCAATGTACAAGTCGAGCTTGCCACCACTCGGGAGGTTGCATTACCAGAACCACCAACTGCTGTACCTGCACCACGCAAGCGTGAGCCAGTACGTACTTTGCAAGAGGGTATTAACCAATTACCCGCACAAATGGGCGGCCCTGGCTATGAAGATCTCGCGTATGGTCCAGGCAATAAGTCAGCTACAGAAGCCGTTAGCGTGATAAGCGCTCAAGCTCGCACTAATCAAACATCTGTAACTGAACATATCAAACAACCTCGACCGCAAAACTACTCCGGTGCGAGCGGCACCAACATGGCCCGCAACGGCCGTGGTCGCGGTGGAAATAAATACTAAACAGTTCTTACCAAAAAACGGATGCAAAATTACCGCATCCGTTTTTTGGTGTCCGTCCTGTCTGACGGCTTGCGATTTATCTCCTAAAAGTGTATAATTACCTCTGTTATTAACTCAGCTCACAACAATGGTGTGTGGGCGTAACCAAAGGAGTACTATGCAACACCAATATGAAGTTGCTGTGCTGTATCACCCAGACCTCGAAATCGATCTGGAAAAAGCGAGCAGCCGCGTCGAAAAGATCTTTACCGACAACGGCGGTAAGATCGTAAGCCAGGACAACTGGGGCAAGCGCAAACTTGCATATCCAATCAAAAAAGTTGAGCACGCTGTGTACGTGTTTTACACGCTCGAACTGCCAGCTGACTCAGTCAAGAAAATCGAAGGCATTTTGAACATCACCGACGAAGTGATCCGCTTTTTGATTACTCGTCCTGACCTCAAGGCAATCGCTAAAGCCGAAGCTGCAAAGGCCGAAAAAGCCAAAAAAGCTGCTGAACGCGGTGAAGCTGCCGAGAGCGAAGAATCAACAGACGAAAAAACCGCATAGCGTAGTAGAATAGACCTATAATTGAAGAAGTGAGGGGAGCCAAGACAATGGCAAGAAGTTTGAATCAAGTGACGTTAATGGGTAACTTAACACGTGACCCGGAGCTTCGTCAGACGCCGAATGGTCAGCAAGTTTGTAGTTTCAGCCTTGCGCTAAACCGCAGCTACAAAGACCAAAGTGGCGAATGGCAAGAAGCAACCGATTACGTCGACGTAGTCGCTTGGGGCCCATTGGGTGAACGCGTAGGGCAATATCTCAAACGAGGTAGCCGCGCACTCGTCCAAGGACGCTTGCAAAGTCGCAGCTGGGAACAAGAAGGTCAAAAACGCAGCAAAGTCGAAGTACTTGCAAACGACGTGACATTCTTGGACAGCCGGGGTGAAGGTGGTGAAGGAAGCGGTAACGGTGGCGGCAGCAACGCCGGTGCACCAAAACCGAGCAAACCAAACAAGGACGTCGTCATCGAAGACATTGGAAACGATCCAATCAACCTCGACGACATTCCATTTTAAGGAGTTAAACAGAGCATATGGCAAAGATTTTTAAGCACAAAACCGATGTAGCCTATTTTGACTACAAGGATTTCAAAACCCTGCAACGATACGTAAACGTATACGGCCAGATCGAAACCCGCAAAAAGACCGGTCTTACCGAGTCACAACAGCGCCGTTTGGCACAAGCAATCAAGCGTGCTCGTCACATTGCATTGCTGCCTTTCGTGGCTAACAACTAGGAGTTTTCGGGTGGAATCATCGAAGGGATCGCCAACTAAACTGATACGCGACTTGAGCACTCAGTTTAGTGCGATCCTTTCGCCTATCGACATGCACACGCTGCCGATGGAAACGCAGAAAATCGTGTTGCCAATCCGGCAGTTGATTATCGACGCGCGTCTCGACGTGCGCGATTATGAGCTTGCCGACACGCGCAATGAACAAATCCGTCTGGGAATCGAGGCCAAAGTGCGACTTGAATCGCTTCAGCAGCGAGTGCTGGCAGCGAGCTCACACAGTATTTTCGGTCCCGCCGATGTTGCACAAATTTCGGCACACATACAGCAAATTATTTCGTTACTAACATAGGAGCAACTATGGGCTTAAGCATTACTGACCTCAAGAAAGGCACTATTTTTCAACTCGAAGGTGTGCCGTATCGAGTCGTCGATTATAACCAAAAAGTGATGGGCCGCGGCGGCTCAATTGTGAATGTGCGTATCAAAAGTTTGCTCGATGGCAAAGTGCTCGAAAAGACCTTCAAAGGCAACGAACAAATTGATAGCGCAGATGTAAGCAACCAAAATGCGCAGTACCTGTACACCGACGGCAACACATATTTCTTCATGAATGAAGATACGTTTGAGCAGTTCGAAGTACCGTCTGATTTAATCGGCGACGGTTCGGGTTATCTCAAAGAAGGCGACCGCGTACAACTACAATTCTTCGACGGACGACCAATTAATGTTGAACTGCCAAAAAACGTGCCGCTGCTCGTAACCTACACCGAAACAGTGGTAAAGGGCGACACTACCAGCAACGTTCTGAAAGATGCAACGCTCGAAACCGGCATCACGGTAAAAGTTCCGGCATTTATCAAGCAGGGCGAGTTGATTTCGATCGATACCGCAACTGGCGCTTACCGCGAACGCGTAAAGGACTAACAGATGGCTGAACCCGGAGATTACATCCTGGTTCATTTCGTTGAACCAATCGAGGTTGGGTATCGGTTTGAACGGCATCGCAACACCTGGCCGCTGCACATGACTCTGGTGCCGTGGTTTTATGGCGCACAAGATGCGCCGCTTCGGCGTGCACTTGAAATTGTCGCCGAGCCCATTGCTCCCGCGCGGGTTCGGGTGGGAGGTGAAGCGTTATTCGGCCCAAACAAAGACATCCCCGTGAATGTAATCAGTAATCCTGAAGTGTTGCATGAACTGCATGAGTCGTTACTTGCTGCAGTGCAGACGGCAGACGGCGTGGTCGAGAGCACCTTCATCGGCGACAATTACACGCCGCATATTACGCATCATGACGGCGCTCGCCGCCGCGAAGGCGATGAAGAATCCGTGGGCGATTTTCACCTCGTACAGTTACACGAACATAATACGTGTGAAGTCGTAGCGGCTTTTTCGCTAGGAGGTCCGCATGAGTAAGCAACGCCTCGACCTCGTGCTTGTAAAGCGCGGTCTTGTACCAACGCGCAGTCAGGCTGAGAGCTGGATTCGTATGGGCAAAGTATTTGTCCGGGGCGAGGCCGCAACCAAACCCGGAATGTTCGTAACCGAGGATGCCGATATTGAACTCAAAACAGACGAACAATACGTGTCGCGGGCAGGGCTCAAACTGGCTTCGGTCGCACAGGTTTTGCATCTTAATTTTGCCGATGCTGTGGTCCTGGATGTCGGAAGCTCAACCGGCGGGTTTACTGATTATGCTTTGCAGCATGGTGCACGCAAGGTAATTGCAGTAGATGTCGGCACGGATCAGCTACACCCGAGTTTGCACGGCAATCCGAAGATTGAATTGCACGAACAAACTGATATCCGGAGCATGGAAATGCTTTCCGATGTGCCTGATATTGTTGTGATCGACGTAAGTTTCATTTCTTTACGCGAAATTTTACCGCATGTCGCAAAATTGTCAGGGAAACACACGAAAATTGCCGCCATGCTTAAGCCGCAATTTGAAGCCGGACACGACGCAAAACACAAAGGGGTCATCAAAAATGACGCCATGCGCCGGACAATTTTAAAAGATTTTGAAGCATGGACGAAGCTGCTCTTTATCATTGCCGACAAAGCAGATAGTCAGGTGGCCGGCACAAAAGGCAATCGCGAACGCTTTTATCTGTTGCAAAAACTGCCAAAAGGTTGAGTCTAAACACGAGCGGATGCTACACTTCTAGCATGTATTTCAAAAGCCGGGTCGCAGCCGGTCAGGCCCTTGCGGATCAAATTGCTAAAAAATATACGGACAAGCCCTGCGCGGTGGTGGCTTTGTCGGATGGCGGCGTCATGGTGGGTGCTCAAATTGCGATGAAGTTGCACGCTCCGCTCATGATGTTGCTGAGCGATACCATCGATTTACCTCGAGAAAACGTCGCGGTTGGTGGAATTTCCCAAGACGGTTCGTTCTCGTACAATCGAGATTATTCTAAATTTGAAATTGAAGACTTCGTGAGTGAATATCATGGCGTTATCGAGCAGGAAAAGCTCGAAAAACTACAAGAAATGCACCGATTAGTAGGGCGGGGTGGTTTGATTCGCAAAGATTTGCTCCGCAATCATCATGTTATTTTGGTGAGCGACGGGCTACGCAGTGGATTCTCGATTGATTTAGCTGCCGAGTTTTTAAAGCCAATCAACACAAAGCGCCTGATCATTGCCACACCGCTCGCAAGCGTGCCCGCGGTCGACCACATGCACGTTACAGCCGATGAAATTTTTTGTCTAAGCGTTATCGAAGATTACATCAGCACCGATCACTATTACGAAACGCAAGACGTCCCCGATCACGATTTGGTCATCAAAACGATCGAGCAAATTGTCAGCCACTGGAAATAGAGACCACTAACGTCGGACAAGCCGTGACTATTCGAGATGCTGGCGTAGTCCCTCGATATCGAGCAACGTAATAATAGATTGCTCGGTTTTGAGCAATCCTTTGCGTTCAAGCGCCGCTAGTTCGCGGCCCGTGGTTTCGCGCGTTGCGCTGATAGAACTCGCGATGTCTTGGTGGCGCAAAGGCACATCAATAATAATAGTGTTGGTTGTTCGGTCCGCTCCGAAACGGCGCGCCGTCGAAAGCAAGAACGAAATCAATCGTTCTCGTACCGTTCGATACTCAAGATTCAAAATGCGCTCAGAGTGCAGCCGATACATGTCCACAAGCATGTGGACAAGCGGGAGCGCGACTTCAGGCCGAGTGTGCAAAACGTTTACGAAGTCCTCGCGCGAAACCTGCCACACCGTGGTGGGGACAAGTGCCGAGTACACAATGCCACGTTCCTGCCCCGTTAAACCCCAAGTGAGCCCAAGAATTTCACCCGGTTTCCGGATAATTAGTAAGTTTTCTTCACCGTACTTGGTAATATCGTACGCCTTAACAAGACCAGATTCGACATAAAAAATGCCCGGAGGAGCACTGCCGGGACGAATCAGAAACTCGCCTTTGTGGTATGTCAGCTTTGTGCCATTGCGGAATAAGTCGACGAGTATCGAAAGCGGTTCATTTCCCGTTTCCATGTGATTATTATCGCATTGATTTAAATTATGTGCAAAGACTTACTCATCTCTTGTGTATACCTGTGATAAATATCGCCGGCACATAGTGAGGAACCTAACGGCACCCATATAACCCAGACGGTATGATAAAAGTACTTAGCCAATCAAGGCTGGGGGAAGGAGGGAGCCATGGTAAACCTGAGCGAGGTTGAACAACAACTCAAGCGCGTTGGATATCATTTTCGCTTATTGTGGCGCGCGGAACGGCGTGAGCTCTGCAATATCTTGCAGCCCGGCGAAACGATTCAGCGTTGTGCCAATGGTCAATACGAAGGGGGACTTGCGATCCTTTGTATAACCGATCAGCGAATCTTACTGATCGACCGTAAACCACTCTACCTGACACTTGAAGACATCCGATTTGACATGATAACAGAGGTAGACTACCGGCACCGAATGCTGAACGCGTCGATCCACATTACGACGCCGAATCGTACACTGGTCTTTATCGGCTGGAACCACGCGGAGCTCCGCGACCTGATGAACTACACGCAGCGTCGCATTATGGAACTTCGACAGCAATATATGCTGCAGCAGTTCCAGCAAATACCCATGGGGGTAGACCAAGCACCGGCACAATCGCCGCTTGCGAATAATCTGGCATACGAAGCAACGCCACTGGCCAACGGTGCAGGCGCAATGCCACTTCGATCGCCGGGCAATCCGTACACGGCAGTTCCGCTCTTGAGTCACCACCGAATATCAAAATTTTAACAAAACTTAAGATGTAGCCTGGCTAGACGTTGAAACGAAACTCCACAACGTCTCCGGGTTGCATCACATAATCTTTGCCTTCGGTACGAACTTTGCCGGAGGCTTTTGCTGCCGTCTCGGAACCGGCATTGATCAAATCGTCATAATCAACAATTTGCGCGGCAATAAATCCGCGTTCGAAATCGCCGTGAATAACGCCGGCAGCTTGCGGAGCGGTGAAGCCTTTTTTAATTGTCCAGGCACGGACTTCTTTTTCACCGGCCGTCAGGTAACTTTGTAAACCGAGTGTGCCGTAAGCGGCGTGAATAAGTTGGACGAGGCCGGACTCGGTCTGGCCGTAGCTTTCGAGTAATTCTTGTGCATCACTTTCGTCGAGTCCGCGTAATTCGCTCTCGAGTTGCGCACAAATGAACAAACTTTGTGCTGGTGCAACCATTGCGGATAATTCTTTTTTGCGCGCGTCATCGGCGAGCCCTGTTTCGTCAACATTGAACACATAAATAACGGGTTTTGCCGTGATGAGCTGCAAGTCGGCAATGTGTTCAAGATTAATATCTTTGCTAGCCGACAGCGGCTTGCCGTCGTTAAGTAGTTCATGTGCTTTTTGCAAGGTGTCGAGCTCGGCTTTAAGCTTGGGATTTGCGCGTGCTTCCTTCTCAAATTTTGGCAATCGTTTTTGAACTGTCTGGAGGTCGGCAAGCACGAGTTCGGTATTGATAACATCGATATCTTTCCGGGGATCTGCTTCTTCGTCAACGTGTATAACATTTTTATCCGAAAATGCTCGTACCACTTGTACGATTGCATTAGTTGTACGAATATGGCTCAAAAATTGATTGCCGAGGCCTTCACCCTGACTTGCACCCGCGACAAGACCAGCGATGTCTACAAACGTGACGGTAGCTGGAATAATTTTTTGCGTGCTATACAACTCACCAAGTTTTTGTAACCGTGGATCGGGAACGGGAACAATTCCCGTGTTCGGCTCGATTGTGGCGAACGGATAATTTGCGGCCAAAATGTTGTTATTGGTCAATGCGTTAAACAGCGTAGATTTGCCAACGTTCGGCAAACCAACAATACCTATAGAAAGTGAACTCATATAAGGGCATTATAACAGGGGTGATGATATGTCGCAAACCGGCATAATATGTGTTCTTCTAAAGGCGATCGTCTGCGTACGAGACATTGACAAATAAGCATAATTGTTATAGATTGTTAATATTGTAACTAGAACAAAAACCAACACCACGCAAACGTAGATCTAAAGAATAAAACTGTGACAGACCCCAATCAATTTTCTACCAATCAACCCTATGGTGAAGCTCCGCATCCTGTCGGAGACTGGGCTATTTTGGATGAATCCGCAGCAACCACTCCTGTAGTAACGCAACAAGAGGCATATGATGCCGTCATGGCGTCTTTGCCGCACACCAATGAGTTTCAAGCGACTGATCTGGCTGAATTGGCCAGTCAACCCGACAGAAATACTCAGTCGGTCGAGATTTTGCTAAACGGTACCGTAGATGGAACTCCCATCACAACCGATGTTTATAATATTCCTTTCCAACGGGAGTATTTTGCCGAGGTGGCGCAACATGCCCCAGAAACCTTACGAACACTTGCCGAAACACAGGTCGCCGCTTTCCACGGAGGTCGTTCGGCTACATTAGGCTCTATGCTGGAATTTGGCGGGAAGTTACAATCGAGTGACCGCTTGAAGGCCCAGGGAGACGCGGGCTTTTTGACAATGGGCGGCGACGCTTATACGTACGGAGATCAAAAGGATTATGTTGCTTTCTCGGTGCCTACCACACGAGTTATGGACACCATTTTAGATACCTATGCGCATGCACAGAAATCCGAAAAATTAACTATAGAAGACCTACGGGATCGGCAAGCTCAGTGGCAAGAGGTTGCCGCTACACCTCAAGCAAGCAGCCATAACCGTGATCGTGCTGCTACCTTTAGTGCAGAGCTGGATCGAGCGATCGACTACGCTTCTGACCATCCTGATAGCCCCTACACTCAATTATTGCTCGATGATTTTCCCGTAGTCTTTGGTATATCGCGGGAGGCACTCTTTGCAGGCGAAACAGGCACACTCGACCCAAGTCACTTTTATGGACCTTCGGAACTTCAGGAGGTGCACCCCGAAAGTCAGAGCTTAGCACTAGGTGATGATCTTCCGGTTGTGGCGGTTCCACGCGATCGAATGGACAAGGTGCAGCAGCTCATGCAAGAGCAGGGTTATGTCGCTCATGTAGTCCCTATCGAAGATCTGCAACCGCCTAAGCCCCAGGTACAAAAAGTAATAAGTCTTTTTTAAACACATGTCTGATCCTGAACACACCCATATTCAACCCCCGCCAGAACAGCTTTCTCCTGTTGAAACTCACCATGTGTCTTCGGAAAGCCTTCAACCACTCGGACATGTAGGGATGGGCGGAATGGTGCAGGTCGAAATTGGCATGCCACAAAGCGGCGAAACTGTGAGTACTGTCGCCGAAACTGCAAACTACCAAGGAAACTGGTTGCTCGCGCAACAGGATCGCATGACAGATCCCGACTTCAAGGCAAAGTACGACCAAATGGTTACATCGAGTCTACCGCACCTAAAAGAAGGTGAGCCTGGGCTGTTTGAAAAAGCAGAGCAATTTCGCGACTACCACCAGGATTTAGCTAGAACATTCGAGGAAAGAAATGAGCACGTCTATTCAGCCGTTGGCTACACCGAAGCTAAACAGCACGGATTAGGCCCCCAACAGTTTGGACGGAGTGATATTGGAGAACAGGGAACGGTATTTTCAGATGCCGCAACTGCGGACGGCGTACCCTTAACTGCAAGACAAAAAGATATAATCGCGGCTCATGAAGCGTATCACGGCATGGTGAAAGCGCCCACGGCAACGCAAGCGGAGTTGAGTGAAGCCTTCGACAGCAAAGCATATTTTGAAATCGTAGATACCGAAGGCATAAAACAACCAGGTTATCTTCGAAATCCCGACGAACTCATGGCTCGTATGGCGCAACTCAAAAACTATTTTGGGATGCACGACGGCGCTGCATTTACCAAAGACCATTTGGATTATGCCCGAGCGCACTATGTGCAAGACACGGATTTAGACAACTCGATGTCCCTCATGTTTCGCACCGTTACCCCGAGAACCGAAGTGAACTTTTTGCGGCTCATGAACTCGCTGCCCGTGTAGTACTTAACCCATCAGTTTGAGCCCGCAAAAAAATCGTAGCCATGCTTATGCTTTCCCTGTATGATAGGAGAAGATAGGGCGCTTTTAGCTCTTGTTACATAATTAAAACTAAGAAATGGCTACAAAAACGCACACACTGAAGGGGCTGAAACGGCTGGTACGGCAAGCAGCTTTATTTGGTAGTGCAAGTTTTATGCTGATCATAGTTTCTGCGCCGGCGGCGGTGATGGCAGCTGGTGCTATTTCCCAAGGTTATAAAACGACTTCACCAAATGTCAGCAAAGGCACATTATTGAGTCTGGTTTCAAGTGGATCCACCACGGTCGAGCCTGCAAACAGTGCGACCAATGTGGCCAAGCTCGTTGGTATCGCCGCCGATAAACCTCTTGTCGAACTCAGCAACGGTGGCACAACAGATACGCGGGTCGTAGTAAACGGCAGCACCGAAGCACTCGTCAGCGACATGAATGGCAGCGTAAAAGCAGGGGACAAAATCACTGCTTCACCGGTGAGCGGCATCGGCATGAAATCTATCCAAGCCGCAGAAGTCGTCGGAACGGCGCAAGCCAATCTCGATTCAGTAACCCTTGTAACGCAAAAAGTAAGTGGAACCGACGGCCAAGAACAAACGGTGAAAGTCGGCTTGTTGCCGGTTGCTGTGAACGTCACCTATTACTCGGCCGCCACACAACAGGGAATTGTAGCCGCTTTTGTACCACCGTTCTTACAGGCACTCGCAAACGGCATTGCCGGTCGGCAGGTGTCACCTCTACGCGTGCTATTGGCTGCGATCGCTTTACTACTCGGTTTTGGTGCCGTAAGTATCATGTTGTACACCTCTATCCGAAGCGGTGTTATTTCGATTGGTCGAAACCCGCTCGCGCAAGGCGCGTTGCGTAAAAGTTTGGTCGATGTGGTTGTTGCAGCAATCGGCCTGCTCGTTATCACGACCGTCATTGTGTACGTCGCGCTCGTAATTTAAGTACATAATATTGACGAAAACAACAAACTATGCTAATGTTTATTTAACGGAAGAAGCAACAGGCTTCTCGCAAAAATAAACAAAACAAAAAACCATGAATAACGAGCCACCAACTCCTCAATCCCTCCAGACTCCCGACGACGAGAATAGTCTACAGCCACAGGTTGGTGTGGGCTCGGTGCTCGATCAGACGCCTCTTACAACTGAAGAATCATCAAACGACGCTGTTATCGGTCACGGTCCGCACCGCAACCAATGGCGTCGTGTTTTGGGCATCGCCCTGTTAGTTATTGGTATCGCGGTTGGCACATTTTTCTTTTTCACGACAGGTAAAAACAAAACGGCCGATAAAGCCGACACAAGCCTCAGTTCACGTATCAAATCACAAACCGTTCCACTTACAAAGCTGAGCCAACAGCTCGCTAACGCTGCCTCGACTTCGGCTAGCACCTTTACGGTGAACGGTCAGGTTATCGTTGGCAACTCACTTGTTTTGCAGCCAACCGCACAACCTACCAATGGCGTTGCCGGCCAGATTTATTACGACAAAAGCGGCAACACTCTCCAGTTCTTTAACGGCACACAATTTTTGAACTTAGTCGGGAGCACTACTAATCAACTTATTACCAATAACATTGTCACAACCAACAGTACGATCACAAACATCACCAATATTTTTGGCGGTGCCACAGGTGGAGTGAGCGGTACTGGCACGCCTGGCACCATCGCTATGTTCACCGGCACCAACGCGCTTGCCGATTCACTCATTAACCAGAGCGGCACGGCACTCAATATTGCTTCTACCGGCACAGCGACCGTAACCATCGGCAGCAACGCTGCAGCAGGTAATAGCGTTGCCATTGACTCAGGTGCGACTGGCACACTCCAGGTAGGCAATTCTGCTTCGGCGCACACTATTCAAATCGGTACTGGTGCCGGCGTACAGACGACGACACTTGGCTCGGGGAGCACTGGCAGTTCAACCACAGTGCACGCTGGTACCGGTGGTCTTGCAGTCGGCACGGGAAATAGCACGGGCGTATCCGGATCGATTACTTTAACGACTGGTAATTCCTCAACAACCGCTTCAGGCAACATTACTATCGACACTGGAACGGGCATCATCGATGGCTTGGTAATCGAAAACAAAACCTTTGAAACAGGTCTCGACAACATGAACGCTTGGTTCGGGAACGTTGTGGCGCAATCAACTGCACAAGCACACAGCGGTACACACAGCTTGGCCGAAACAAGCAACGCAGCAAACTGGGGCGTCATCGAAACATTACCTGGGGTGGGCGTGACTGCTGGTCATCAGTATCTCTTCAGTCTTTGGGTTCGCGCAGCTACGACACCACGTAACATTACCGCTCGGGCAGTCTGGATTGGTACCTCGGGTTCGGTTACTTTGAGCCCTGTAGCCGACAGCACGACAGGCTGGACCGAAATGACCGGCCTAGGTGTTGCTCCCGGCGGTGCTACCTCAGTTTACTGGGAATCACAGAGCACCGGCGTGAATGGTGAAACGCATTATTACGACGACATCACCGTCACCGACCTTAGCTCTGCCTCAGCCGCATCAGTAATTAATATCGGAAATGCCAACGCCAAGATCGTTACAATCGGTAACATTAACCAGATTGGCGCAACCTCGATCTATGGCGGTAGCGGCATTAACCTTAATAGTGGCGCGGGTGGATTAACACTCAACGGCGGTGTGATTTCAATCGCTGGTTCAGCGCCATCCTCGATTAGTACCAGTGCTGGCGCCCTCACCGTAACATCCGCAGAATCAGCTTCATGGGGTATTTCAACAGCGGTCAGTGGTGTCGGCGGCGATTTGACCTTGCACGCTGGACGCGGTGGTACTGACAATAACAACAATGGCGGTAACGTCATTATTCAGGGTGGCGCGCCAAATGGCACCGGCTTGATCGGAAGTGTGATTATCAAACCGCCTGCTGACACAACCAACGCCTTTCAGTTGCAGAACAGTACAGGGGTGCCATTGCTTGTAACCGACACGACCAGTATGATGATCACCATTCAGGGTACTGACACAGCCTTTACGAAACTTGTTACCAACAATGCACATATTGGTTCGACGCAGACTACGCCTCCAACAATCGCTACGCCAACTAACTGTGGTACGGCACCCACAGCAGCCCTCACTGCCGGGTCGACCGATACCGCTGGAACATTTACGATCACCACCGGTACGGGTGGAACTTCTTCGACCTGTGATGCTGTCCTCACTTTTCACCAAGCATATGCCGCCGCCCCTAAGACCATACTCGTTATGGGTAAAACCGATGCCGCCTCTGCCGCCCGCCAAATCTATGTCTCAACCGCTAACGCTACCACTTTCACCGTAAGTTTTGGTGCGAGTGCGGCCGGTGCGAACAGTACGGCCTACAGCTTCAGCTACTGGGTTGTTGAATAGCAAAAACGCAAAAAAGAACACAAACGAATCGTTCGGATTAGATCTGTTGGGGGTAAAATATGTTGGCTCCCCCGGAAAAGCCAGGATTCATTACAAGGCTATTGCTTTTTTAGCGAATGTGTGGTATAAATATTAGTATGAGTTCACACGAAATTCTTGATGCAGCCCTAGGCGCCGCCGCAGCGGTTCCACTTGCCGAAGCACATCAACAACAACCGGCTGAGTTTACTAAGCGTACCTCTCAAGATATCCTCGAGGGCGTACACCGTGCAGCCCCTGGTGAAGTTCCACCTGCACCTGAAGCCATGAGTGAAGCGCACCGCGTTGATACCATAGCGTATGCTTCTTATCCCGGACAAGGCGCTCGTAAGCAATTCGTGGGTCGTAACGTCGAACAAAGTGTCGTAGTGCCCTATGAGCCTGAGGTGATTTTACCCCCTCGTCTAGCTAGTTTGATAGCTACTGATAGATTGGCTTATGGACGTACGAGCGTAACACAAGATCCTCAGAGTGGGATCCAGGCAATAGGTGGTGCATATTTATACCACGGAGCTTTTCACGCGTCACCAGCCAACAGCGACAAAGCGCGTGACTATACCATCGTTGCGTTTCCTGTGCCAGCGGAGAATAATCGTGATGGAGTATCGACCTGTACATACGTTGTACCAGGCCGCGTTGATTTTGAGCGGGCCACAGCACAAGCAGACTGGGCGCTGCCTGGTCTTTCAGATAACCTCAAAGCACGAGGTGTTACGATTCATCCCGCAGGTGAAAACCATGAAATTGAATTAAGTCAAGAAGACACTTTAAACGAACCCGATTTTCTGCGCTCGTCGTACAAGCGTGCGGACTTCAGTGAAGCAAGCGTTCGCCAAAGCATGGAACACTTGGTGATTGAAGCCCGGGTTGCCATGGATGTCGCTTTGCAGAACGCGGGCGGGGAATTGAATCGTAATCAGTTAGCCGAGCGGGTACTCCTGAGTCAAGAATGGAAAATCCAGCAACTCTTGAATGATGCAAAGCTTTCAGCTGAGAGCGTTCCTGCGCTGCGTCAGCAACTTGAAGGCGTCGTTAAGATTGAAGATCAGAACGAGCTCGCTCAGTGGGTAGGTGAACATGGTATCGCAAAAGCACTCATTAATGACTTAAGATCGGGTGATGCACGCGCTGCCCAAGAAGCTAATGCAGACCGAGACGATGGAATATTTGGTCTTCGTGATCGTGCACGCGTTCCCCGAGAGTCAATCGTCAAAAAAATTGCCGGAAAAGTCAGTGTTGAATTCCTTACCTCTTGGAAAAAGAAGCGAGAAAACAGGCAACGCGAGGATGATGAATCTATCCTGGAACCGAAATTTGATGACGAAGTAGCTCCGGTGACCGCTGAAGACGTTGTGGTTGTCGACGAAACTGATACTCATTTGACGGATGATAAAATGCCACGACCCCAGTGGTGGAAACGTCTACACACGGCCTTTATGTACAAGGCGACTGAAAGAAGCATCGGTCGTTTACCTGAAGAAGGCAAAACGGGCAATCGCATAGTTCGTATTGCACTCGGCGCAACAGCACTCGCAATCACCGGTGTTGGTTTGTATACTGCGATTAAAAACGGCGGTGGCTTACATGATAACCTCGTCAATCCAAATGACCTACAAGCAAACGGCTTGCCGAAGGGTATTCCAGTATTGCCACACACCGGCGGCGCTCCAACAAGCGAATTAATTCCTCAGTCTACCGGCGCTGGCGTACCAACCAGTGAAGTCGTAACACCACCTCAGGCACCAAGTGTAATCCCTGGTACGCATGGTGTTAGCCCTGATGTTTTGCCCTCAGCGCCAAGCGCAACACCAACACCTGATCAACTTCCAGGCACTTCGGCACCTACATCAACACCAGGACACATTCCAAGTTCAACCGGCTCACTTCCACCGGAAACAACTACAGTTACACCGCCACCAGCACCAGAAGTAGTTCCTGGCACGGGCGCAACAACCACTTTTGATCCGAACGCGATCGGTATTAGTACGCCAGATACTAACACGCTTCCTGCAAACGGTTTCCACCTTAGCCCCGGTCAGTCATTGAGTGAATATGTTCGCGGTGAGATGCCGAACGCTTCGACGAGTGATGTCTATAAGGAAGTGGCGCGCGTCATGCACCTTAACGGCTTGCCAACCAACGTAGCCGGCCAAGATCCGTTTGAAGCGGCACGACATATCCGTCCACAAGACTTACTCCGTACTCGTTAGTCGAGTCAATAAGATCTCCGCAAAGCAGCTGTGTATAACCGCAGCTGCTTTTGCATAAAAATGTTGTTCTATAATGCTTCTGCTTTTGTTATACTGCAGATAAGATGGCCGATAAAAATAAGACGACAGTAGTTGTCGAAAAAAAACGATTGAGCCAGCGCCAGATCATTGGGGTGGTCTTTGTGGTGGTTGTTCTCGTAGGCCTGCTGATCGGATGGATTGTCTATACACATCGACCAAAATCTACCGTGCCGCAGTACGATAGCGCTGCACTTGTTAATGAAGTGAGCAAAGATATCTCCAAAAGAGATTTTGATAGTGCGATCAAATTGATTAAAGGCCAGAAAATTTTCAAAGAGACGAGCACACAGAATTTATTAGCGTCAGTTTATACAAGCAAGGGTGATTTTAAATCAGCACTTGTCGTATATGCGGCCCTCGACAAAAGCAATGATCTGACATCTGGTGCGGCTTCAGCTGCAGGGGCTATTGCCGCGCAAACCAACGACAATCAGACGGCACTTCATTATTACCAAGAGGCTTTGCAGAAAGCGCAGGCTGACAAGAATCTTCCGAACCAAGATGTTATTCCGATGTATCAGCAGAAGATTGCTGATTTGCAGAAGAAGGGGGCGAAATGAGAAAACTATTTACAAAATCTCGCTTCGTAGTGGCGGGACTTACTTTTTTGACGATGTTAACATTTGCTTCGACATTTTCAGTACAACGTGCGAGTGCATATACTTGTACTGATAACGGACTAGCTTGTGACATTGGTTATTTCTCGCGAACAAACCTGGCTGCGGGCGCTCATCATAACTTGTACTATGGTAACGACGGTACTTGGGGCGGCAGTCCATTCTTGCTCGGTTTGCGTGTGAATAATGTCTATGACCTCCAGGTTACGATCCAGCGTCGCTTAAACTGTAAACCGGGGTACACGGGAGTAACTAATCCTGCAGACCAGAACACTGTCGGTGCGGCATTTACCGTTTTGACAATGCTCGGTGCGCCTCCCGGAACCAGCAAAGATGTTGCTTGTCAGCGATTATACGAATGGCAAGTGCTTATGACACAATATGACGACGCGCATCTTATTCACTGGGCTGAATGGCACAACCTCGATGGGGTGAACACGCGCCTTACTACAAATGCCGGTACAGACGTAACATATTACGCCGACAACGAACCGCCAAGCGACCAGAGTATCGCGTTTTATGCTCCTGACAATGTTACGGTTCTGTATAAAATTAAGCGAGACTGTGGTAACCCGATTGGGCGAGCGCGGCCATTGCCAGCACTTACCTATAGTTTGCATGGTAGTGTAAATCCTACGCCCACAGGGACCGTTGAACCAGGTACCCCAGTATCGTTTAATTACACGGTTACGAACAATCCGGCGCAGCGCCCTAGTGATGATACGACTTGTACGATCTATACGATTGTCCGCAATGGATACGTCAGTGGTACGCCACCTCACAATGGCGGCGACCCATCACGAAACGTTTCATGCCCACCGGTCGGTATAGGTGCTACGTATACGATCCCAGGATCGGATAATTTTACCGCAGCTGCCAACAAGACATATTGTCGCGAGCTTGTTATTAACAGATCCGATCAAAATGGCGGGACCTCGAGTGCAGAGAGTTGTGTCGTGGTTGTAAGTAAGCCGTATGTCAGTGTATTTGGTGGCGATGTCTCAGCGGGGAATGGCTTCGGTACGACTTGTACAGAAGATACCAATGCAACGCTCGTTGGCTGGAATAAACGATCCGCAACGTTTGCGGGTGCGGGCACACAATATGCTGCCTATGTTCTTAATACTCTGACTGATTTTGCTACTGCTCAAAATATCGCAGCCGGTAATGCGGCACCTCCGAGCGGGCTGGCCTTTAGTAATACGGGCGTTACGGTGGCTAATCAAGCAAGCGGTATATTCGGGCGAGCTTTAAGTACTTCACTCCCGTGTCTGCCTGACTATGCAGGGCGCATGCCGTCCACTGCTGCTGATGTGGGTCCGGTGCCGGGTCCGGGACTTCCGTTAAGTAGTTTGCCGAATGGTGCTTCCAAGTATGGTAGTAATCTAACTATTGCCGGGGGAAGTCTTGGTTCTAATCAGAATATTACGCTGTATGTTACGGGTGATGTGTACATTGCGGGGAATATTACCTACACAGGCAGTTGGGCAAATGTTAGTCAGATACCGAACTTGCAGCTTATCGTGAAGGGTAACATCTATATAAGCGGGGCAGTGACGCAGCTTGACGGTGCATATATTGCCCAGCCGAATGGTGCCTCTGGCGGTACGATTTACACCTGTACAGATCCTGCTACGCCATTTGCGCCGATAGCCACGAGCAATCCAAGCCCAATCTATACTAATTGTTCTAACAAACTAGTAGTGAACGGAAGCTTTACTGCTCGTCACGTCGAATTACTCCGTACCAATGGCACACTTTCTTTGAGTAACCCTGGCGAAACAAGCGCGAGTAACGATGCCGCCGAAGTGTTTAATTACAACCCATCGCTTTGGATTGCCCAGCCGTTACCTGGAAGTTCAACAGGGAATTCAAGTGATACTTACGACTCCATAGTCAGTTTGCCGCCGGTTTTGTAACATGATGCGCAATTTTCCGAAGTTTTACACAGATAACATGCTTGCATACACCCATGGTGCTTATGCTATAATCAGGCCAATATGAGTTTACTGAGTGGGGTATCGGCATTTTTCGGACTGGACATCGGCACCACGGCAGTGAGGCTCGTTGAACTCCGTGGTAACGGACCGACGAAATCACTGGTGCGCTATGCTTATGTGCCCGTCGACAGCAAAGTCGTTTTAAGCGACTCTAAGGCCGATCAACAAAAATTAGCACAAGTTATTCGCGGCTTGCTCGATCAGGCAAAAATGACAACCAAAAACGTTGCCGTTGGTGTACCATCGGGCAAAGTGTTTACGACTGTTGTAGACTTTGATCGGTTGCCAGCCAATGAAATGGCTAAAGCAATCCGTTATCAAGCTGATTCGCTTATTCCGACACCGCTCGACAAGTCGAAACTCGACTGGGCGGTAATCGGTGATTCACCAAAAGATCCTACCAAAGTTGAAATTCTGCTTTCAAGCGTTGAAAACGATTTCGTGGAACAGCGCCTTGATTTGCTCGAGTCCATTGGCCTTGAAGTGATTTCATTTGAGCCAGACAACCTGGCGCTGACACGCGCTATGATCGCGCCTGATGCGCTGGTACCACAGATGGTGCTCGACATTGGCAGTAAAAGTACTGATCTTGTGATTGCCATGAACGGTGCGCCACGCTTAACTCGCTCAATCCCAACGGGCGCCGAGGCGATCATTCGCGCAGCCGCGCAAAACCTTAACATCGACGACAAGCAAGCACGGCAGTTCGTCTTTAAGTTCGGTCTGAGCAAAGACAAACTCGAGGGACGCATTTACGAAGCGATTCTGAGCACGGTCGATATACTGACCAACGAAATTGATAAATCAATCAAGTTTTTCCAAACACGCTATGGTGACACGCAGATTGCCCGCATTATCGTTACGGGTGGGGCGTCGGCATTGCCCGAATTCCCACTGTACTTAGCTAATAAGTTCGGTATCGAAGTAGAGATTGGTAACGCATGGCGTAACGTTGCATTTGCGCCGGAACGCCAAAACGAATTGCTGGCTGTGTCAAACCACTTTGGTGTGGCGGCTGGCCTCGCGGAGAGGAGCGAGTAAAATGGTACAGTTCAACCTCCTCCCTGATGTAAAGATTCACTATCTTAAGGCTAAGCGCCAAGAGCATTTAGTTATTTTGATCTCTACGGTTGCGACAATCGCTGGTGTTGCCATTGTGGTGTTGCTTTTGAGTACAGTCTATGTGGTACAGAAAAAGAATCTGAGTGACTTGAACCGCGATATCAAGACGAATTCTCAGAAGTTACAGTCTACGCAGAGTTTAAACAAAATTCTCACCGTACAAAATCAGCTGAAATCCTTGCCGGGACTTCACGATAAGAAACCTGTCGCGACGCGCCTTGCTGGATTCATCAGCCAGGTTACGCCTTCGAACTCAAGTATTTCAAAACTCACTGTCGATTACACGAAAAACAATGTAGTGATTGCGGGTAACACCGACACACTTGACACCGTTAACACCTTTGCCGACACCCTTAAATTTACGACTTATACGGTTAAAACGAGCGGCGTTAGTGGCAAGCATGCCTTTTCGAAAGTCGTGCTTACAAACTTCTCTCGCGACAAAAAGGGAGCCACTTTTACGCTGACTGCAAGTTTCGACCCAGCTATTTTCAGTGAAGCAAGTGACGTCAGTCTGACGGTTCCAAATATTATTAGTACGCGTTCAGCAGTCGAACAGCCGACGGCGCTTTTCCAAAATTCAAACGCGGGGCAATAGAATATGGCCAAAACACAATCACTCACCAAACGAAATCTTATCACCCAAGCTAATAAGCGCATTGTTACGGCAACCGCTGTGGCGGCTTTTGTTGTAGTGTTCTCGCTGTTTGCCGCGAAATCACTAATCAGCCAAGCTGCGTACCAAAACAAAGTCATTTCAGGTAAGAAAAAAGCGGTCGCTCAATTAAAGGCGGATTTGAACGCTCGCGACGATCTGGTGACATCTTATCAGGCATTTATCGGTACACAGCAAAACATTATCGGTGGTAATCCAACGGGAAATGGCCCTAAAGACGGTGACAACGCCAAGATTGTCCTTGATGCGTTGCCGAGTAAATACGACTTTCCAGCATTGACCACGAGTCTGGAAAAGATCATCAACGATCAAGGCCTCTCGATTACGAGTATTAGTGGTATGGACGATGAAGTTGCACAGTCAGCCAAACAGAGCAGTAGTGCCCCGCAGCCTATTCCAATGCCTTTCCAAATTCAGGTCGGCGGTTCCTATGCATCGGTTCAGAATCTAATCAGTGTACTTGATCGGTCGGTGCGACCATTCCACCTCAAAACCGTAGAACTTACAGGAAATGACAGCAGCATGGTTGCAACAATTAGCGGCGAAACTTACTACCAGCCCGAGAAGAATCTAAACATCAAAACTGAGGTAGTGCAATGAAACAAAAAGACGTCATCCTGATCATCGTGATCGCATTCGTGAGCGCCGTTCTGTCTTTGGTGCTTTCAAACATGCTTTTTGCCTCTCCGAAGAATCGTCAGCAAACGATCGAAATCGTCGATCCAATTACCGCTGATTTCCCATCACCTGACAACAAGTACTTCAATAACAACTCGATTGACCCAACACAGCTCATTCAGATTGGTAATAATAATAACCAGACTCCGTTTAATGGCCAATCGTCCCAATAAGGGTTAGGAGCAGCCGGTGAGTGTTTTATCTGCCGCAACCCAGCAACAGGTTGAGGACAATCTCGTTAAACAGAAGGTCATTGAGCAGAAAAAGCTTGATGATCTTCGAAAAAAAGCAGAGGACGAAAAGACGCCGCTGCTGACCTTGCTCGTGTCTTCGGGCACGGTAACTGACGAAGTGCTCACCAAGGCGGTCGCAGAAGTTTCAAAAGTGCCGTATGTGAACCTCACGACGGCCCATGTGGATCCCAAGATCCTCGATTTGCTGCCGCAGGACGTCGCTGAGCGCTATATGGCCGTGCCATTGGGTGAAATGCAGAATCGCCTTGTGGTGGCTATGCTCGACGCTGACAACGTGCAGGCAGTGGACTTCTTGGCAAACAAAATTGGTCGCCCGCTCAAAGTGTACGCAGCAAGCGAAGCCGGCATTCGCCAAGTTTTACACCAGTACCAAACCAACATTTCTCAGAAGGTAGTGGGTGAGATTAGCGCAATCGGTACCTCGCAGGCAGAGATTGAGCAAAATGTTCGGCAGCAAACGATGGCGGCATCGAATGACGCGAGCAAAAACATCAAGACGATCGTCCAGGACTCGCCGATTAGTAAGGCGCTTTCAACTATCCTCGAATATGCTGCAAAAAACCACGCGAGTGATGTGCACATCGAACCGCTGCAAAACTCACTGCGTATTCGCTGTCGCGTGGATGGCATTTTGCGCGAAATTTTGAACTTACCGAAAACTACCGAGCCGCCGCTCGTATCACGTATTAAAATTTTGTCGAACCTGAAGATCGACGAGCATCGCATCCCGCAGGATGGTGAATTTAGTATTCAAGTTGGTGATCACCAGATCGACCTTCGTATCGCGATTTCACCGGTTGTTTGGGGTGAGCAGGTGGTTATTCGTTTGCTCGACAAGACGGGCACGAGCCTCAAACTTGAAGACATGGGTTATATGGGCCGCGCACTTCGGACGATCCGCGAAGGTATCAAGAGTACGAGTGGAATGGTGCTCACCAGTGGTCCGACCGGTTCAGGTAAGTCGACTTCGTTGTATTCACTGCTACAAGAGGTTAAGAGTGACGCGATCAATATTGTTACTCTTGAGGATCCTGTTGAATACAAAATGGATGGGATTAACCAGATTCAGGTGAATGCCGATGTAGGGCTGACGTTCGCGAATGGTATGCGCTCGATCTTGCGTCAGGACCCAAACATTATCATGGTCGGAGAAATCCGCGACCGGGAAACGGCGGAACTTGCGGTGCAGGCATCGCTGACGGGGCACTTGGTGTTCTCGACGCTCCACACCAACTCGGCCGCTGGCATTTTGCCGCGTTTACTCGACATGAAGATTGAGCCGTTCTTGATTGCATCGACGGTTAACACGGTTATTGGACAGCGTTTGGTGCGTCGTATTGGCCCAAACAAAGAAACATATCAGTCAGACAAAGTCGAAACAGAGGCGATCAAAGCTACGATCGGACACTTACTCCCAGAGAAAGAAGAAGATCGCGAGAAGGTTGCCAAAGATCTCGGCTACGAAACCTTGCCACTTCGTGACCAAAAAGCTTATACTTTGACCAAGGGCATCGATGGCCCTGGCGCGCCAGGTGGCTATAAGGGCCGAATGGGCATCTACGAAGTCTTCCACATCACAGAAAAAGTCCAGGACTTGATCTTGAAACGGGCGACCTCGGCAGAGATTCAGAAGGTAGCGCAGGAGCAGGGGATGATTACCATGCGTCAAGATGGCTATCTGAAAGCTTTAGCAGGCTTTACGACGATAACAGAAGTAAACCGTGTCGCTGCTGCCGACAGCGCATAAACGAGAGGGTGGACATGAACGGGCAACCAAGAATTGAAGTATTACTCGAAGAGGTCGTTAAAAAGAAGGCTTCCGACTTACACTTGCAGGTAGGCTTACCGCCGATGCTGCGCGTTGACGGTGCATTGATGCCAGTTGCAGGCGCCGACATTTTGTCGGACGAAGCGGTCGAGGCTTTGATTTTCGCGATTCTCGATGAAGACCAGAAGCAGATTTTGCTCAAGGACAAGGAATTTGACTTCAGTTTCGCCTTCGGTGATCTTGGACGCTTCCGTGTAAACGCTTTCCACGAACGGGGTAACCTTGCGGCGGCGCTTCGCCTTATTACAAACGACATTCTCACTATTGAACAACTTGGTTTACCGCCAGTAGTGAGCAAATTTGCGAATTATCCACGTGGTTTGGTGCTCGTCACCGGTCCGACTGGTTCGGGTAAGTCAACAACGCTTGCCGCTATGATTCACCAGATTAACACCGAACGCGCTGAACACATTATTACTATCGAAGACCCAATCGAATACACGCACCGCTCGAAAAAATCAGTGATTGTGCAGCGTGAAGTGCACTATGACACATACTCATTCTCGGCAGCGCTTCGTTCGGCGCTTCGTGAAGATCCGGACGTTGTCTTGATCGGTGAGATGCGCGACCTTGAAACAATCGCCTCGGCAATTACCATCGCTGAAACCGGGCACTTGGTGTTTGCAACACTGCACACCAACTCGGCGGCGCAAAGTATCGACCGTATGATCGATGTCTTTCCGCCGCACCAACAGCCACAGATTCGAGCACAGCTCAGCAACATTTTGATGGCAATTTGTTCGCAGCGTTTGGTGCCATCGATCGGTGGTGGGCGTATCGCCGCAGCCGAAATTTTGATCGCCACACCCGCCGTTCGTAACATTATTCGTGAAGGTAAAACACATCAGCTCGAAGCAGTTATCCAGACCGGCTCAGAGTACGGGATGCAGTCGATGGACAAAACCCTCGCCGGGTTGGTTCACGCCGGCACAATTACCTACGAAGATGCACGCAACGTAGCGGTCGACATTGATGAACTTGATCGGCTGATGAGAAGTTAGGCAAATAGATGTTATCTTACCATTACACCGCACGTGATCCCGCAACCGGCCAGTACACCAAGGCCGATGTTGAAGCCGACAACGAACAGGCAGCTGCAAAGCTGATTAAGGCTGAAGGACTCGTGCCAATCAACATTGAGCTCAGCGATAGGCGAATTTCTAAAGGCGGCCGTCGCCACCGCGTGAAGATTAAAGACAAAGTGTTGTTCTCTCGTCAGCTCTCGACGTTGATTAACGCCGGATTGCCGCTGGTGCAAAGCTTGCGCACGGTGAATGCACAGAGCACGAGCAAGCCACTCAAAGTTATCACCAATAAAGTGATCGGCGATGTTGAAGCCGGCTTGACGCTTTCGGCCGCCATGTCGAAACATCCTGAGGCTTTCGACCAAGTGTACATTAGTTTGATTGCCGCCGGTGAAGCGTCGGGTACGCTCGACAAAGCCCTAGAGCGCTTGGCTATCCAACAAGAAAAAGATGCCGACCTGATTAGTAAATTGCGTGGTGCCATGATCTATCCGATCATTGTGTTGCTCGTGATGGTCGGTGTTGTTGGGTTCATGATCGTGAAGGTTCTGCCGCAGGTGAAGACGTTGTATGACGGTATTTCGGGCGGCACATTGCCGATATTAACTCGTATTCTTTTGGCGATATCAAGCTTCACTATCCATTACTGGTGGGTAGTTTTGATCGTGTTTGGTTTGCTCGCATTCTTTACGACGCGATGGGCACGAACCGGACCGGGCAAGGAAGTTATCGACCGGCTCAAAATGCGCATGCCGCCACTCGGCAAACTGTTCATGAAGGTCTACATGGCGCGTTTCGCGCGAACTGGTACGACGTTGGTTGCAAGTGGCGTGCCGTTGATCCAGGTGCTTGAAATCACCGGTACGGCCGTAAACAACGTACACATCAAACGCTCCATGACGCATGCTATCGAAAAAGTGAAGGGCGGTAAAGCGTTATCTGATTCTTTGCAAAACGACCCGAACTTTTTGGAGCTCGTGCCGAACATGGTGCGCATCGGTGAACAGTCAGGTTCGCTCGAGCAAATGCTCGCAAAGACCGCTGACTACTACGAAAAAGAAGTTGATGACGAGATCAAATCAATCTCGACAATTATTGAACCGGTGTTGATGGTTGGACTCGGTATTGCAGCGTTTATTATTGTGGCGGCGGTATTGTTGCCAATCTATGGTTTGGCGAACAAATCGTTTATTCAGTACTAGCGCTAGCAAAATCTGCTTGCATTTTATTTACAACAACCGTATGATCTAAGCATAACAATTAACAAAGTAGCAAAGGGGGCATTTGCATGCTTTCGAAAACAAATAAACGTCAAAGCGGATTCACGATTATCGAGGTGCTGATCGTGCTCGCTATTGCAGGATTGATCATGTTGATCGTCTTCCTGGCCGTCCCAGCCCTCCAGCGCAACGCACGTAACACGCAACGTCGCAATGATGTTGCTGCGATTCTCGGTGGTGCAAGCGAGTTCGTTAACAACAATAATGGTGCACTTCCTGACACATTTGATAGCAGTACATCAAGTGTATCCAGCTCTGTTGCTGGGAGTAACTCGGCACCAGTTAAGCTTGGTTACTTCAAACCGGCAAATGTTAGCCTTGCAACAGGCGCACCTGCTACATTCCCCGATACGGATCATGTCGTAGTTGTTACAGGCTATAGTTGTAATTCGACGGGTACAGGGTTAGGTAGTGCAAATACACGCGGCATTGTTGCTCTCTATACTGCAGAAGCATCAGCAAAACTTTGCCAAGGCTCATAGTAGATCTTGCATAAGACCAAAACGGACTCCACCTCGGAGTCCGTTTTATTACTTGTTCATTTTGTTTGCAAAACACAAGCATTTGCCATTACTATGAGCTTGCATCAATTCGGGGAGGGCTTATGAAAAGAATCACATATATCAACTCACAGCTCGTGAGTTTTTTTGTCGTCTTTATGGCGAGTGTAGTGTTGTCAGCTTTTGTGGCTAGGACGGTTCACACTAATAATCACCTATCGGGTACAAAAATTGCGAATAATACCAAGGGTAAATCATTTCTTGATTTGATCGGCAAGCGGCGTCCGCAGTATAAACTCAACCCGAACTTTGCGCAGCTCGATGGCGATCTACCCGTTACCCAGGTGAGTGGTGCGCTATCGAGTAATCAAACATGGACGAGCGATTCCGTGTATCTTGTGGGGAATGTGACGGTGCCTAACGGGGTGACGCTCACCATTAGCGCAGGAACAATTGTGAAGACGACGAGCTCATATTCGACAGGAATTACAGTAGAGCAAGGCGGCACGCTCCATGTTTCGGGTAGTACGAGCGACCCCGTAATCTTTACAAGTTACAAAGACGACTCCGTAGGCGGCGACTCTAACAATGACGGACCGTCAATCAACAGCTATAACGACTATTCCACCGGAATTAGCGCCAACGACGGTGCGCTTGACGTAACGCATGCTATTTTCCGCGGAGGTAGCCAGGGCGTTCGCGCAAGTTGTACTTCTTCTCCGGCCGGCGTGTCCATTAGCGACAGTGTCATCAACAGCCAGGTATATGCAACGAACTGCGGTGCAAGCGTGGTAAGTCTTGCGCGCAACGAGCTCGCTGTCCAGGGCGGTGCAAATGCGGTGTACTTTGCCTCTGGTGATCCGTCGGGCATTTTGCTCGCTGGCGCAAACCAAAATACTGCTACAGGGAGTGACGCCGGAAACGTCGTATTCGTAAATAGCGCAACCGTAAGCAGCGGTTCTACCTGGAGCATATCTGGTACGAGTGGCGCTGTTGTAATGACCGGTAATCTTAATGTTAACGGAACGATGAATCTGTCAGCGGGTGCAATTGTGAAGACCACGAGCTCATATGCCAGCGGCATAGTTGTAAGCCAGAGCGGTACATTGAATGCGAGTGGTACGTCAGGCGATCCCGTAATCTTCACAAGTTACAAAGACGACAATGCGGGCGGCGATTCAAATAATGACGGTTCTTCACTCGGCGGCTACTACGACTATTCAACCGGTGTCCGCACAGACAGCGGAAGCGTGAATATTGCGCACGCCATCTTCCGTGCGGGTAGCCAAGGGCTGTTTGCTAACTGTTCGTCGGGTGCCGGTAATGTGGTTGTTACCGACAGCACGCTCAACAGCCAAGCGGCGTTTTCGAACTGTGGCCAGGGCGTGGTCACCATGCAGCGCAATCAATTTGCCGCACAAGGCGGAAATATGGCAGTGCAGGTGTCGTATTCAGATGTTGCTGGCATAGCTTTGGGCGGGGCGACCCAAAACGTCGCCACCGGTACCAATAGATCGGAAGAGCGTAGTGGAGGTAAAGAGTGTACGTCCTGGTGTAGCTCTGCGTGGGCGCCGTATCATTAAA
>CAZRIO010000011.1:0-28485 GCA_964600185.1 uncultured Candidatus Saccharibacteria bacterium
ATTCCAACTCACCGAAGAAGGTTTCGACCGGAGTAGTCGTTAGGTTCACCATTTTAGGATAGAACATTGAAGACGCAGCCCATGCTGCGTCTTCTTTTTGTTATAGTTAGAACATGAAGCGCGAGCTGAAACTTAGAGTTACATCGATTGCAGATATAGAGAAGCAAATTATTGCATTGGGTGGCAAGCTTATAAAAGAAGATATCCAAGAATACACTTACTTCAATCAACCCGAAGGCCACATTTTGAAGCTTACCAAGAAACGAGAAGGAGTGTTCAAAACTATTCTTGAAGCACATGATGGCAAATTCGACGTAATTTCTAGTGATCCAGTAGATGATTGGCAAAAAGCTGCAACTGAACTGACCGCAACTTATGGAATAAAACGAAAGCTTATAAATCACCGCAAAGTCTATGTAGATGGTAGCGAAGAGCAAAGTCTTAACGATATCGAAGGTGTAGGGCAGTTTCTCATTATTAAGAGCGACAACCCCAGTGTCGATTTGGCAATAAAACTTGGCATTGATAATCCTGAAGTCATCACCACATCCTTTGACAATCTTTAGCACTTTTGAGGTCAGATCTCAAGCTCTTTATTTTCTACTCCTGTAATGTAAGTTCGATTCTTTTATGGTTGCTGATATGATGAATTCTATGGATGACCAGCTGCGTGAATTGCGGATAGAATACAAAGACAAAACCTATAAACTCTCTGTCAGGTTACGGCCGGATTCAGCAGATTCAAATGGCCTAATAATTTTTCTGCATGGCTGGGGTGGAGCTAAAGAATGTTTTACGGATGCGTTTTCCTCTGATGCGCTAGCAGAATACGATATTTGCACCATAGACCTTCTTGGCTTCGGCAAGTCAGATAAGCCGGAAGACTTTTCGTACGACTTACTCGATCAGGCGAACATTGTTGCACTGGCAGTCGACTCACTGGGCGCGACTAAGGTTTATATGGTGGGACATAGCATGGGAGGCGGCATCGGGCTACTCGCAGCTCCTCAAATTAAAAATCTTCTGATGTTTATTAATGCAGAAGGTAATCTGGCTCCTGTCGGTAGCGCAACGGATGCACGAATAGCGGCAAGACAATCACTCAAACAATTTACGTCTTTTACGCTTCCGTTGCTCACAACTCTTTTACGGTCCCACCCTAGGCGCAGTATGCGACCATGGGCACGGTGGTTCAGCGAGGCTAGCCCGTTGGCTCTTCACCGAAGCATTCAATCTTTGGTCAAGTGGTCGGATAGTCGCAAACTCTTCTCGCTCTTCGAGTCTTTGCCACATAAGGCTTACATATATGGCGCAAATGGGAAACGCAAAAAAGATATCGTACCGAGGTTAAGTAAAGCTATTACATATGAAGTTCCGGCTAGCGGTCACCCCCTGATGAACCATAATCCTAGAGGATTTTATGCCGCTGTGGCTAAGATTATTCGTGATGCGTAGCTTACTTAGGGGTGACTCCGGTGTAGGGTCGCTCATACGGAGTATAGTAGCATGCGCTCATTGACAACCGAGTAATTGATGTAAAGGTTAACTGTTATTGGGTTAATTCCTTCCAGAGATGAACTCTTGTATAATCGAGTTGATGATTGAAAAAAGTAGAGATGCGATTATTGTTCTTGGGGCGGGGATTTCTGCGGATGGGCAAATACCGCTCCAATCTAAGGCTCGAGTTGACCTTGCTGTAAAACTTGCCGAGCCGCATGCGACACCCCTCATATTCAGCGGGCGCTGGAGCCTGTTGCTTTCCTATGTGCCGGTACGTTCCGAGGCTGAGGCGATGATTGAATATGCACGAACGAAGGTACAAAAAACGCACCCACTATATGTGGAGGATTCTTCGTTTGACACAATAGGTAATGCCTATTTTTCGGCTCGGCGTTACCTAGAGCGTAAGTCGTGGAAGCATATTGCGGTTATAACTTCGGATTTTCAACTTGAGCGAGCAACATACGTGTGCAATAAAGTGTTAGGCCCCGATTACTCCGTAGACGTCCTGGCGGCGCCCAGTGGTTTAAGTGAGCAGGAGCTAAGTCTCAAGGCTATACCCGAGAAAAAACTCTTAGATTTTACCAAAAAACTTCTCGGCGACATCAAGGACGGAGATCTGGAAGGCATCCACGCAGCCATGCAAACCCTCGAAGGTTATGGCGATACGCCAATTCATACAAAGCAATCGCTGCTAAAACTTATACGCGGAACAGATCCAGCACCTGATACTTACGGTCTTTCTGGCGCGTAATGCGTAAAAATCACAGATGCATAAATTTTTAAGCTATAAGCAATGATCTATTTGGATGAATTTGGTATAGTGGCTTGATGTCTTATTCTCCTGATGTTTACCGGCGAGCCGACGCGCTTGATGCTTTAACGGACTATAACGCTATGGGCCCGGAGCCTTTTTATAACGCTGTTGGCGGCTATGCGTTAACAGCTTGGATTAAAGCTTGCCGCGAAGTGGAAGAAGTTTTGACGCCCGAACAATGCAGCAGTGTGGGCTGGATGTATGCCGAACGGGCATGCTGTCGGATGAGTGATTACTTGCAACCGGACGAAGATCAAAAACCATTATCGCGCGATACGGTAGCTGACGGCATTAAATCCGATCTCACGGTCGCTGTGAGCTTTTTTGACCGTGCAGAAAATGAGACCGATGACCCAATCTTTGCAGCATTTGCACGGATTGATCGCGCCAGCATGCCGCTCATGAGGCATGCACTTGTTCAACGGGAAGAAATAACGGAAAATGAGTGGTCGGCTCTTGGTCGGGCTGAGCAAACCGGCATGGTGGACGCGCTCAAGCATTATCAGCAACGCAAACATCCAGCGGATGCGGTCCGGCTTAATGTTTTGCTTGCTCGCTTAATGGTCGGTAATTTGCACGTGGTAAAGGACCATCGTCGGGTTATCTTGCCAGGTTCTGCACGCCATCGTAATGGCGGCGATACGGATTATGATAACTGGCAATTCGCCGTATTCACCGGCGCAAATTTCCACCGTTTTCAGGTTGCACCGCGCGGTAGGTGGGAAAGAGAAGTATTAATTGACCCCGACATGCTTAATAATAGATTTTTGGCAACGCCCCATGGCCGAGGCGGCGCGGTTGCTTGCGTGCAGTTCTTTGGATATAGGAGTCGTTTGGAACGAGCACTGCAGTCTGGCCGCAGTGCGCCCATTCCTAACGTTCAAGACAGACGTGCAGACGATTACTATCATGCTACGGTTGCAAAACTAGGGCCCCATGTTGAAGAAAGATTAGAAGAACCCCCACTTAAAGGGGCGGAAAATACCGACCCGCTTGCTTGGTACAATGGACTATCGCCGTATGCGGATCCAGTTCACGTAAGATATGGTGATGCGCTCGATAGTGTAGTGACTTCGCTCGAAACCGCGTACGGACAAGAAGGCTTGTATCCAGACGAAGAATATATACTCGGACAGGCTTATGTTGATTCGGTGAGCAGCCCATCTTTACAAGACGAAACATCACATAAAGTAATAGATCAATATTTGAAGAGAGCTGAAACGCTATTCTTCTCGGCTGCCAATGAGCTACCTCGAGAGTACCCGAAACGGTATGAATTTTTGATTGCCGGCGCTTCGGTTTCGGCACGAAAAGCAATCTTGCTTGGGGCGCATGAGGGTATTTTGCACTACCAGCAGCAACTTCTCATGATTGCAGAGGAAATGTTGCAACGATATGAATCGTCACCCAACAAAAAGACACCTGAAACACGTATGATCGGTAAGTATCTGCATGAAATTACTGCGTATCTTCTTCCATTGGCTCGGCAGGATATCAAGCAAGTCGTGTTGCCGGCACTGACAAGGCAACGAGTGCGATCTAAAAAACAGCATTTTGATTGCACGGTGTGGCGCCAAAAAGAATCCGGCGAATTTGTACCAGGTCCATTTGCTGTTCGCTTCGGCGAGCGGGCTGACGCCACCACTGTTGATGCACAGATTTTAACGCTGCAACAGCGCTACCTCGGCCAGTGGAAGCCCGGCGACAACTTCCTCACATTGCGTGCATTACTTGGGGGAAAATATCTGAACGCTGTACAAAAAGAAAAAGCGGCGCGCGCATACAAGGATGCGAGCAGTTTTATGAACACGTTTTTGCAGCAGGCGACAGAGCGCAAACCAATTTGATTTATACGGCAAATGTTTGCGGAATCGAGAAGCCGTTAAAGGTGCTGGCGTAGCAAGTGGTGTAGGCGCCCGCCGAGTGAATGAAGACCTTGTCGCCGACGCTTAGGCCTTTGGAAAGTGTGACATCGAATAATATGGTGTCTTGGCTATCGCAACTGGGACCGGTGAGATGGTACTGCTGCGTGTCCGTTTTTTTGAGCGCGTCGCTGACCGGAAAGCGTAGCGTATTCTGAGTTTCGAGCGCCTCCATCATGCCGTTGAATGCGCCTACGTCGAGGTGCAGCCAGGTTTTCTTTCCGCGTTCAGCAACTCCGATAACCGTGGCAGTAAGCACGCCGGCATTGGCCACCAAATAACGCCCCGGCTCAGTTACTATTTTTACCGGATAGGGCACATATGTTTTGAGTGCTTTAGTGATGACGGCGCCGTAATCGGCGATATCAGGCAATTCTTCGCCGTAATATGCAGGAAAGCCACCGCCAATATCGAGCATATCAAGCGTAATACCCCACTGTTTGAGCCGTATCATAAGTTCGCTGGCCTGGCGAATTGCCAGTTCCCACGGCTTCGGTGATTCCATTTGCGAGCCGACATGGAACGTGATGCCATAGGGTCGTAATCCCAATACTTGCGCCTTTCGCATAAGACGATAGGCGGTCTCGCTATCGACGCCGAACTTACCTTCGCTCGCGACACTACTCTCAAAACGCGGCGCCTGCATGCGGATCAACACGGCGGCGCCCGGCGCGTATTGCGCTATCTTTTCGAGCTCAGCTTGGCTGTCAAATGAGAAACGCCAAACACCTGCTTTCCAGGCTCGTTGGATGTGATCAATCATTTTAACGGGATTGGTAAATAACAGTTCTCGTGGGTCAATTCCGGCAGCGATGAGATCGTCCATTTCGGTCGCGGATGCAATTTCGAATGAGCCGCCAAGGCTCGCCAAATGTTTTACGATCGCGGTGTCGGTGTTAGACTTCACGGCATAAAAAATTGCAACTCCAGGAAGCGCTTGCTGTAAATCACGGTAAGCAGTCGTTACGTCGGCAAGATTAACGGTTAGATATGGTGTCTGCTGGGCATTGGATTTTTGAATGGTATGGGTTTTGGGCTGCAGTAAGGTCGGTTCAGTCATTTGAGTTAGGGTCGCTCCGTCGATTATGCCAGTATTTTTTGAATTCATATCCACAAGCTGCAAAAAGATAAAAGATAAGATCGGCGGCGATCTTACCGGCAAGCAGGCCGGTGCCGAAGTTATGTAGCAACTGCGGTCCCACATACATGAAAAATGGCCGGATGAATAAGCTGTCGACGGCTTCTGCCGGGCCGAATTCGATAATCATGTCGCGGATAGTGTGAAACGCAGTCAAAAAGATTCGCCGTAACCGCGGGTGAGCTTTGTGATGGGCGTAATATTTAGCTCCGTCGCGTACGGCAAAATAGCTATAAAAACCGATTGTTTCAGCAATCGATCCGGCAATGGCAGAGGCGCCGAGTGAGCCGGTGAGGTGGTGTACTCCGAACGCGCCTAATAAGGCGGTCGCAGTTCCAATAACCTCGGCTGGGAGGTATCGTTTAAACCATTCAAGTAGTTTGGGTGAGACGGATATTTTCATGAGGGTACGGAAGGGCGGACGACGAATAAGTCCTTAGTATACACTGCGGCATGAATGAAATACTAATGAAATATTAAAATAGAATGAGGTCGAATAAACGGCCTCATTCTATTTGGATAGTGTCTATTGTTGTTTGCTGCCGGCGTCTTGGTTGTAAGGGCTGGCTTGCCACTGTGCAAAGGTCTTTGCGTTGCCTTGTTCGTATGGCAGGTATTGCCATGAGCCAACGTAGGTGTTGTTTGCAAAGGTGTTGTTTTGCTTGTAGGTAATAGCGTCTTGGATGGTCGTGGCCTTGTATGGAGACCAGCTTGGGTACGAACCATAGTTCGAGAAGATCGCGTTTTGACCACAGCTATTGGCGAAGGTACATTTCGTGCCAATGTTTGCCGGAGTTGATTTGAACGTGTTGTTCGTAACTTTTACGTTCTTGGTTTTCCAGCGACAGTCGTCGTAGTACGGTGCTTTAGAGATGTTCGTGGAGTTACAGCTGGCTTCTTTTACAACTGATGGGTTTACGAGTGTACATTCACCCGATGAAGTGTTTGCTGGTGAGCCACAGTAACGGTCGGCGTTTTCCCATAATGCCACGCCGCCCCAGTTGTCTTGGATGAGGTTGCCCGTAATGTCAAAGGTCGTATTGTACTTGGTTGCGACGCGGTTGTCAGCGCCCGATTCTGAGATGTAGATACCGGAAGTTGGGAAACCAGGGTTGCCGGGACCAGCGATAGCTGCGTTGTGAATGATGGCGTTGTTCTTGATGAGCGCGTTGTAGCTCGTTTCGTACAAGATACCAACATCGTCGTTATCGGAGATGTAGTTGCCTTCAATCTGGAAACCGGCGTTGTTGTTGTCGGCCCAGATACCAACGCTCTTGTTGTGGTGTACGTAGTTGTTGGTGATTGTGGCGTTCATGGTGGACCAGAACTTACCGCCACCGGTACAACCACAGCCATCAATCTTAGCTTCCCAGTTATCCTGGTTGTTGTACGAGATTTCGTTGTGGTCGAGGGTGACGCCGTTTACGCCAGCATCTTCGTAGGCGCTAAAGCCATACTGACCGTTATTGGTAAGACAGTTGTCGGTTACTTTGTCGCCCGAGCCGATGAATACACCAGCGCCGGCATTGCCTTGAACGGTGTTGTTTTGGATAATCCAGCCGTGGCCAGCGTCGTGGTTTACGACACCTTCGTTGTTGTTGGCTCCCGCAGGACCGAAGTTCTGAACCGTCAAGTATTTAATGGTTACATTTGTAGCGTGTTGGGTGAATGCGTACAGATTTTTTTTCTGTCCATCTAAGATTGCGCCGGGGGCACCTATATAGGTGCTGCCAGAGCCGGGTTCAATTTGAGAATATTGGTCAGTGCCAAGTGTATGAACACCTGGTGCAAACCAGAATATCTTGCTTGCCTGGTTGAAGTTAACACCGCTGTTATTGCCCGCTGGAACCGTAATCGCGCCAGCTGGTGCTGCGGCAGGTCCGTTGAGCGCTTGTGAGTTGCCACAGATTTGTGCTGGCGGTGTGCTTGGCCATGTTCCAGGGCCGGTGCTGCCAGTGTCGGCTGAGCCGAACTGAATTGCTTTTCCGCTTGGCAATGTAGTGTCGCTTGCAAGGGTGGCGTTGCCGCTCAATGTTGCGTTACTTGAATCGACTGATGCAAAAAAGCCCGCTGCATGCGAGCTGATGAGTGCATAGCCCACGACGGCCACGACAACAACCGCAATCCCGCTTATGAGGATGTTTCTCTTTTTTGATGTACTGAAGCGCTGTAAAAGACTGCTCATATTGCTCCGATGATGGTTATGCTATATTAATCTTAATTTTAGCTTTATTTGTGAAAAAAACAATTACAAAAATGTTTTCTTATGCATGAGACATTTTGTAGGTGTTAAAAAAATGAAAAAGTGCATTACAGCGCATATGAATCAAGAATGAAATATTATAAAAAGCCCAGCTTTTCGGGCTTCTCTTACGCTTTGCTACAATACAAATATATAAGAGGGAGGGATTACATATGGGCAATATAACGAAAACATTGCGCAGGCGTATTACGCATGCAGCGGGGTTGTTAGTGATGACGCTAGGGCTTGTAGTTGCGCCAATGGCGCCCGTTACGGTACAGGCTGACCCAGTGAACTCAAAGCCGTGGAATATTACGGCAGGACCCGATGGAGCGCTCTGGTTTACGGAGCTTGACGCTAATAGGATCGGGCGAATAACGACCTCGGGAGCGATAACCGAGTACACGGTACCGACGGCAAATGCCGGACCTTATGGTATCGCGGCTGGCCCTGATAACGCGCTCTGGTTTACCGAAACAAATGTGAGCAAAATCGGCCGCATCGGTACCGACGGGACAATTACCGAATATGATGCACCGCGAAATGCAAACAACGATCAGGTTAAGCCGACAAATATTACAAAAGGAACTGACGGGACGATGTGGTATGCCGCCACAGGTAGCATTGGCCGGATAACAACTGCAGGGGTAGCGACTCGGTATCCTATAGATAGTAGTTATAACAACACTGCGGTCGTGGGCATAACAGGTACAACTTCGGGAGTCTTCTTTACTCTACCCGCCGGCTACCCTGCGGTTCCCGCCATTGGGCGCATCAATGTGCAGCAGAGTAATACGATACAGTTATTTCCTATGATGTATGGCATGCGGCCGACCGATATTAACGGCGAAGCCAACGATCACATCTGGTTTACAAGTGCAAATCCGAATCCCTATGTTTCGGGCACGATCGGCTCTAGCCTGATTTGGGGCATGGCCGAGGATGGGAGTCAGTATAGCCCATTCAATATCCCGGCCAATAGTAACCCGTCTAGTATTGAAGTATTTTTCAATGGCACGGTTAACTTTTGGTACACCGGCCGCGACAACAACACGGTAGTACGCTTCATGCGAGGAAATGGCGCGGACAGAGTGACGCAGCTTGCTTCCGGATCATGCCCCCAGGATTTGGCGCATGGTTCAGATGACGCTATGTGGTTTACCGAAGCTTGCTCCAACAAGATCGGTCGCGTAGACAACAACGGCAATCTTACCGAGTACCCAATAACAGGAATACCTTCGGCCCCGACAAACTTGAGCGCTACCTCGCCCGCTACGCAGGCAAATCTATCATGGGCAGCATCATCAGGCGCGGCTTCCTATAATGTCTATCGGAACGGTACGTTAGTCGGTTCTACGGGTAACGTTACGTACACCGACAGCCCAACGAGCGGAAACTACAATTACTACGTCAAAGCTGTTGGCAATAGTGGACTTGAGAGTGATGCGTCTAATACGATTGCAGTTACGGTTGCGACCGCTCCGCTCGTTACGATCGCAAATCCGGCAAATAACAGCACGGTGAGTGGTACGGTCAACATCACCGGCACTATATACAGCGCTTCGACGTATAGCCGAATGTTGTCTGTATTTAACTCGAACGGGCAGTCTGTGGCGAGCCAGTACCAGTTTGCGGTACCGAACAGCACGACGACGATGAGCTATAGTTGGGACACGACGCAAGTTCCAAATGGTGTTTACACGCTCAATTTGTCGGCTCGAGATTCGCAAGGTAATAAAGATGCTAATTCTACGTCGGTCGTAAAAGTAACCGTCCAAAACTAAATAGGAGAAAACAAAATAGGGGCACCAAAAGTGTCCCTATTTTTTACTTTGTTTTTTGCTGTTTAGGCTACGGGAGTGTTCATTGCCGCAGTAACTTCTGCTCCACTCAAGGCGACATTAAAGACACGGACATCATCGATAACTAGTCGAGCGTTATATGAACTACCTGAGTTTCCTGAGTCAGGACCACAGACGGCTAATGCATCGCCTGGAGTAATGGTCCCCGTACCGGCTACCGTGTTCACGAGTGACCCATCGACGTAGAGTTTAACATTGGAGCCGTCGTAAGTCATAGTTACATGCGACCAGGTTCCAACAGTTAAGGCCGAACCACTGATAGCTGTAAGAGAGTTATTCAATCTGATGTTACCCTGTACAACATTAGGAGTGCTAAAACCATCGCCACGCTGTGAGAAAAGTGCTGCTTCGGTTTGGCCGCCACTGTCAAAGAAGCCACATGCAATATCAGACCCACCGGCCGGCAAAGAAGTCGGTTTAATCCAGGCCATCAGTGTAATGGTGGCAGAAGGTGCTGTAAAGACACCGGTCATTGCGCCAGTAATATTAGTTGTATTGGTGAGTCCTGAACCGGTATGACCAGTACCCCAGGTAGAACTAAACAAGGTAGCTGTATGCCCATTACCAGTGGCGTCGGCTGTGGTCGTGCCTGTATTTTCATTCATTGCATATGCGGCAATGGGTGAGGGAAAACTGGGCGCAACAGTAGCTTTTTTCATGAAGGCACTGCGAGCTGAACCGAGCATCCTAGAATCCTCCGGGGCCAGCAGTTCCGTACCAGGTCGTGCCGCCGTCGACGGTGTCGAGTAGGATCTTGTCCATTTTGCTGGCAGCAGTACTTAGGGTTGGTGCGCCAGCAGTGCCCCATTTAACTGAAGCGGGCCAGGTGATTGTGCGTGAGCCAGTGCCATCCTGGAAGACATAAATAAGCAGTGAACGATACGCACCGGTCGCAGGACTGGTGAGTGTGAGCGTACAGTTACCCGTCAGGGTGAGTTTTTGGACGTTGCCATTAGCGAGGTCGAGTGTTTTGGCGGTGCCTGAGTTAAGTGCATCGAAATACGTTTCGCCACCACCGTTTGCGACGGTTGTGCGAGCTGCCAAGTCGGTGGTCAAGTTCGTAACGTCAGCCTCAACCAGGGTTACCACACCCGTTTTGCCGGCTACGCTTGTAACTGGAGCGGCAGGTGTGGTGGTCCATGTGCCGTCACCGCGGAGATATGTGGTGGTGTCAGCGGTGCCCGAACCCAGTTGTGCACTCGGTACATGAATTGAGCTGTTCAGGCTGGCATATCCGTTGGCGATGCCTTTGTTGGCGGTTTGCTCGGCGCCGGTGATACGTGTGTCGTTACCCTGCGCAGCTGTGCCCGCAGCCGTGCCAAAGCTAACGGCGAATGATCGGTCGGCTGATAAGTCGCCGCCACCCGTCAAACCGCTGCCGGCTGTAAGGGTACGCGTAGTCGGAACTTTGCCGGCCAAGTCGGTGGTCAAGTTGGTGACTTTGCTTTCAGAAATTGCGGTTACATCGGCGTCGCCAATATTCAGTGCGGCAAGCTTGGTTTTTGCGATCGCAGCACTCGCCGAGATGTCGGCATTAACGATCGTGCCATCGGCAATTTTTGCACTCGTAACGGCGCTGTCATTAATTTTGCCGGTGGTAATTGCATTGTTGCTAATAACAGGAGCAGCTGCAGTTGTACCTGTGCCGCCTAAGTCCCCGGCGAGCTGTACGAGTCCTTTGGCAATGGTGGTTGCGTCAGGTGAGCCGGCGACCGAAGTCCAGGCAAAACCACCGCTTGAAGCCGATGCTTTGGTAAGCACTTGGCCGTCTGAGCCGCCGCCAGTCAACAATTTTGCATTCGTGACTGTATTATCTTGTAGCTTCGCTCCTGCAATGGAGTTATCTGCAAAGCCGTTTGGTTTTATGGTTCCGTCAGTATTGTGAGCGACATCGAGGAATTCATTAAGTAACTGCCCCCATGTGCCATCATCGCCGCCTGGTTGTGGTAATCTTGCCATATATTTAGACCCATTTTATTTATACAACGATCGTATCATAAGCACTATGCCTGTGGCTAGTCTGACATTACAAATTCATATTACTTATCGTGAAGCTTGAGCTTTGCCCGAACAAAATGAGGTCTTTTGGCATAGCCGCCGCACTTTCGGTATACTGAGAATCATGCCAACATTCTTCGAAGGACTCAAACGAATTTTCAAAGGTAAACCCGTCTTTGAAGACGACGACTATTACCGTACCCAACCCGCGCAGCCTCAACCTATGGAGCACTCAGCGCAACCCGTAAACACCTCCAGAATTCAAAAAAATAACCCCAGTACATTCCCGGTGGTGTACTTAAAACACTCGAACACTCACCTCAACGGCAACCGCATGGAGGTATACTGCCGAATTATTAACACCTGGCCGGCAGAAGTGCTGATCGACAAAATCTATATATTTAATGCAAAGCGCGAAATTGATGCAACCCTTCGTTCGGGGCAGGAGCGAGAATTCCTGGTGTACAGCGGTCCGAAACTAACGAAGCAGTATTTTGAAGCACGCCTCGATTACAAAACGCAGGAAGAAGGCGATTACTTCGAAGCGATTCACGACATCACCTTTTTGTATCACAGTGACGACAAGACCTATACGGTTAATGACCTCCGGCTTCGCAAGCCCATCAAAGACATTTACGGATAAAATAACCCTAACCACCATCGGTCACTTTTCGGGCACTCGGCATGTCACAAAGATAGCTTGCAAGTTGTAGCCCGAACTCTTACGCATCACATAATGTGCTACCATGGAATAAATAAGGAGTACCTAATATGGAGCCAACCACCTCAGCCCCCACCCCGGAATCATCGACGAGCAGCATGCCGTCGCCCAAAGGTGGATCACGTAAGAAACTCATTATTATTGGTGTGGCTGTTCTGGTAGTAATCATCGTCGCGATAATCATCGGAGTGGTTGCAGGTGGTAAGAAATCCGACAAGGCTTCAACCAATGACACGAGCCTGTATTACGACCGGGCCGGATATGACCGCAGTAAATTGCGGGCTGATGTCGGCGACCCGATGGCAATCAAAACGGCACCTGGTGACA
Source organism: uncultured Candidatus Saccharibacteria bacterium (assembly GCA_964600185.1). Lineage (GTDB taxonomy): Bacteria > Patescibacteriota > Saccharimonadia > Saccharimonadales > UBA4665 > DATASD01. The sequence goes on from CAZRIO010000011.1 coordinate 12,528, forward strand.
AGCCGCAGAGCCTTGTAAGTGGTACCGTGATAGTGCAAGCCTGCTCGCTCTTAACACAAGACGATTTAACAAAAGCCGGCATAAAGCTGTACGCCAACGCGTTCGGCTATCCATTCATTCAAAATTATTTGGATGAATCGGGTGAGGCGAAATTTGCAGCCGACCCGAACCACATGCTCGGAGCATCAGATACTATGAGCTGTAACTATGGTATCGAAGACGGTAAGATCGTGAACGTTGCCGTCAACCAGCCATTCACGGCAACTGACGGTGCGGTTGCGAGTGACATTGATCTGTTGCATTACAACAAGCAAGCCGACCAAGGTGGCTTTCAGATTTACACACGAACCTCAGCGCTCGGCGACGACAAGACTTCGTACACTTTGCTGCGCAAGAATAATACGACTATCGAAGTAAAGCTTCCCGAGAGCACTGATCCAAAAATTACCGGCCTCGTGAAGACGGTCATGAGCAATTTCGATGCCTTCACGCAACATCCAAAAGGCGTGAGTACGGTCAGCTATAGCACACCAACATTTACGCAATCATACGCCAAGGCTTGTGATCTCGTCGACAACGCTGATATGAAAAATCTGACCGGTGTTGATGCAAGCCCGTTAGTCCGGTCATTCTGGCCAAGCGGTACGGGCGTTGCAGATTTCTCGAAGGTGAGTAGTGACAAAGTTAAGACCAACTACCTGCGCAGCCAATGTATTCGCACCAGTAACGATCCAAGCTACAAAACGCTCATCGGTATAAAGACACACACCCTGCAAGTCACGACGACAACGTACGAAAATAACACTGCTGCCGCAGAAGGTCTGAAGTACATCGGTGTTGGTGAAGGCAACGACAGCGCCGTCAAAGAAAGCGGCATAGGTGAAGAAGCGTATCTCTACAAAACACCAAACGAAGACAAACAGTTAGCGCTTGGTTTCCGACAAGGCCGTGTGGTTGTGGAACTTATCTCTGACTTTGCTTCCCAAAACAGCATGGACAAGACGAGCTACGGTGCCAAACTTACACCCGTTGCCGAGAAGATTGCAGCCCAACTCAAAAACTTACATTAAAAACGTCGTTTTGTAATGTTTGCTATGCTACAAGCATGACCGTAATGCATTTGTTTGGTTTGCTCGCCGTGGCGGTTTTGAGTTATATGACGGCATGGTTTGTGTTGGCTCGCGTCGTACAGCGTACTGATGCGGTCGATAGTGCGTGGGGATTGGGTTTTGTGTTTGTGGCGTGGACGGCTTTCATCGCGACCGGAAATCATCACTTCACAACCATCCTCGCAGCGGTCTTTGTGACGGTGTGGGGCGTGCGACTTTGTACGCACATCACCAAACGTAACTGGCACAAAGAAGAAGATTATCGGTATCAGGCATATCGCAAAAAGTGGGGCGAACGATTTTGGGTACAAGCCTATTTCCGGATTTTTTTGGTGCAGGGGTTGTTACTCAGTCTCATCAGCTTGCCGGTCATTGGCATTATGCACGTTGGCGGTGAAATAAACGCCGTAGCAATCGTTGGATTTGCGGTGTGGCTATTCGGTATGACATTTGAAGCGATGGGTGACTATCAGCTGCAACAGTTTCTCAAAACCCGTAAAAAAGGTGAAATCATGCAGCGCGGCCTCTGGAAATACAGCCGTCACCCGAATTACTTTGGCGAAATAACCGTTTGGTGGGGAGCGGCGATTGTCGCGGCTGGGTATCGACAGTGGTGGGGTGTAATTGGTGCGCTCGTCATTACGATTCTTATCACGAAAGTTTCCGGCATTCCACCACTCGAAAAGCATTATGCCGACAATCCTGACTATCAAAAATATGCGAGCCATACTTCTATACTTGTGCCATTGCCACCTCGTTAAGTAACAGATCTGCTGGCACTATCTGCTAGAATAGACCAATGATTAAAGCATTTCTATTTGATTACGGCGGCGTGATGAGTGATAACGGTCGAGGTATTGAACTGGTGGCTCGACTCGCTGAATCTTTACAAGTGAGCGAGGAGCGGGCATTTGAACTTATGGGACTTGGTTGGGATGATTTCTCGAGCGGTGTCATCGAAGAGGCGGAGCTATGGCGGCGGCTCGAAGCTGCGCACGGACAGCCTATTTTGCCCGAACATCGACTCGTTTGGAACAAGTGGGAACACATGCGTCCGATTCCCGAAATGGTCGCATTAGTCGCTGAATTAAAGAGTCGCGGGTTTACCGTGGGCTTATTATCGAACACGGTTCCGCCGACAATGTCGGAGATCAAACGAGGCGGTGGGTACGAAGGGTTTGACTTCGCAATTTTGTCTTGTGAAGTCGGTTACGCAAAACCGCAGCCTGGAATTTACGAACTTGCACTGCGCTCGTTACCGGGCTTGCAGGCTGACGAAGTGGTCTTTTTGGACGATCAACAGCGATTCCTCGACCCGGCGGCGGCGCTCGGGATGCGGACGATGCTCGTCAAATCACCGGCTCAAATAATCGCCGATGTACACGCATTACTCGAGGAACAAGCCTAGGCGCGTTTGCTTGTTTGGACAGCGTGGATGAGTTTTTCACCAGCGCTCGGGCCGTCAGTGCCGCGGTGGTAATGGTGTAAGCCCTCGCCGTTCTTGGTCCATTCGTGGATAACGTTTTCGATGATGCGCCAGCTAGCGAGCACTTCATCGCTGGTCGCGAATAATGTTTTGTCACCGCGAAGTGCGTCCATCAAAACACGTTCGTACGCATCGGGTTGATTGTTGCCGCCGGCGAACGATCGGCCGTAATCAAACGACATATCAACCGGTTCGACCTGATCAGTAAAACCGGGTTTTTTAGCGAACAATTGCAGTGAAATGCCTTCGTTCGGCTGGATCCGGATGGTGAGCGTGTTCACGTGTTGGTGGCGTTCGGCGTCGGCAAACACGATGTTGATCTCCACAACTTTTTCAGTAAGCGCCTTGCCTGTTTGCAGTACAACCGGCACGTTTCGCCACCGCTCGCTATCGATCGACAGACGAATTGCGGCGTATGTTTCGGTGTTAGAGTGCGGATTTTCAACTTCGTCGCGGTATCCATCGTATTGGCCGCGCACTGTGTCGATCGCAACTTTGTTGGCCGGAATCGGGATAATGTCATGCAAAAGCGCTAATTTTTGGCGGTGAATCGCATCGGCTGTGAGTGATGATGGCTCGTCCATCGTGGTGAGCGCCAGTAATTGCAGTAGATGACTTTGGATGAGATCGCGTAATGCGCCGGTCTGCTCATAAAAGTTCACGCGCCCTTCGATGTCAATTTTTTCAGCGGCCGTAATAGTAATTGAGGTAATCGATTTGCCGTCCCACATGCGTTTAAAAATGGGATTTTTAAAGCGAAAACTCAAAATATTCTGGGCAGTTTCTTTGGCGAGATAGTGGTCGATGCGGTAAATTTGCTCTTCGCTAAAATGCGTACCGAGTGCGCCGATTAACTCCTTGGCAGAGGCTAAATCGTAGCCAAAAGGCTTCTCGATAAGCAGTCGTGCACCGCCGCCGTGCTGACAGCTTTCGTTTAATCGACCTTGGCCGAGATGGTCGATCACCGATTCAAAGTTTTGCGCAGGAATCGCCAAATAAAACAGGCGGTTGATACAGACGCCGTGTTCGTTTTCGATAGCGTCGAGCCGATCGCGCAAACGAACATATTCGGCTTGGTCGAGCAAATCGAGCTTCATAATTTCAATACGCTCGCCAAGTTTTTTCAGTGCCGCTTCAGAAGGTTCCTTGCCGCTGTTTTGTACTGCTTTTTTGATGCGATCAAGGAGATCCGGCATGCTTATGCCGCGCCGTGTAACACCGATAATAGTAAAAAGTTCTGGCAAAAGATCTTGTTCGGATAAGTGATACAACGCAGGTAAAAGCTTACGTTGGGCAAGATCGCCGGTAATACCAAAAATAACTAAGGTTGTGGGTTCGAGCGTCTGGGGGCGGGGCGTTGTTTCCATGACCATTCCTGTTATTTATTAAGTTTGTGGCCGCCGAACGCGTTACGCATGGCGGCAAGTACTTTGGTGCCGAAATTGACCTGGCCTTGACCGCTTGCCGTTCGAACATCGAGGGCGGTCTGGATGGCGGGCATCGCAAAGTTTTGTGCTTTGGCGGTTTCGAGTGTCCAGCGTGCTTCACCTGACTCGGCCACGAAACCGTTGATGCCTTCAAGGTTCGGATTTGCTTCAAAAATTTTGTGTGTTAAGTCGTTGAGTCCAGATTCAATGATGCTTCCGTGCTGCCAAACGTCGGCAATCGCCGCGAGATCAAGACCGGGGTAATCCTGGCCGTCTTTTAAGAGGCGCCATCCTTCGGCGTAGGCTTCCATCATGCCATATTCGATAGCATTGTGGATCATTTTGATGTAGTGACCGGCGCCCTGTGGTCCAAAATAACGATATCCATTAGGCTGAGCAAGCGATTGAATAAGTGGCTCGACGATTTGGAATGCTTGCGGGTCGCCACCGGCCATCATAGAAAAACCGTGTTCAAGTCCAAGAATGCCGCCACTGGTGCCGACATCAATAAGTTCAATGCCTGCTTGCTGGCATCGCGCTGCCCGAGTGCGGGTCAGGCGAAAATCAGAATTGCCGCCATCCACGATGATACTTCCCTGCGGCAAAAGCGTTAAGAGGGCGTCAATTTCTTGGTCTACCAGCGTTGCGGGGATCATGAGCCATACGACTGCGGGTGGGGTGAGCTGTCCGACGAGTGCGTCGCGATTTTCTGCAGGCACGGCGCCTGCTGCCGCAACCACATCGATTGCTCCTTGGTTGAGATCAGTTACCACAACCTCGTGACCAGCTGTTAAAAGCCGCGTCACCATTTGTGATCCCATTTTGCCCAGCCCAATAAATCCTACTCTCACAGTCGTTCCTCCTCGTTTGGTTCTTCTCCGATCTGGTCATTATACAGCCAAACGTCTTCAACTTCTTTGAGTACTTGAGCTGGTTCGCTGCCGACTGAGGAATTATCTTGTTGTAACTCTTCGAGCGCGTGTCGTTTATTGTCGCCCATGGCATAGACAACAGCGGTGTGTAATTTTGAAAAAACGTGCGGCGTAACAGTAATCCGCTTGAAATCCGCCCATTCATAGCCATAGACATAGTTGGGTGAAACAACGGCTTGGCTGTGCGGCATAATGCCGGCGGTGTGACCATCGGGGCCGATGCCAAGCAACGCGATATTAAAATTTGATTTAGCCAAGGCGGCTTGTACGGCGAGGTTATAGTCAGCGGTAGTGTGGTTTAAATCTTTGCCGCGTAATACGGGATAGCAAGTGCCTTTATTCGGGTCGAATCCTGCCTGTTTTAGCTTTAGCCAGTTGCTGTCAGGGTGATCGATCGGGCCAAACCGTTCATCGGCCTGTAAAATCATGAGTCCGTCGGTGCTTTTCAATCTTTTCTGAACTTCTACGGCGATCGGAATAGCCGAGCCGCCCGAGACGAACCAAGCAATAAATTTGTGAAGATAAATGGCTGCGTTGAGGATGTTGGCAAGTCGCTCGATGGCCAAGTCGGTGGAGCTTGTTTTGACGATGTTCATATTGGTAGTGTACCGCGGTAGCGTCTTATCGGGAAACCTTTCGCGATTGACAAAGCATACTTGTAAAAGCAAGGTGCTGTATAATCGGAAATGATATGTTAACTGTGCTCAAACCGCACGCCGAAAAAGCCCTCATACCAGTCGGACGATTGCTACGCAATGTTAATCCGAACGTTATTACGCTGTTTGGATTACTGACACCGGTGTTATTTTTCGTGTTACTGGTACATGGCTTGTATTGGTGGGCGTTAGTTGCCATTATTTTGAACGCGCTTGATATGCTTGACGGCTTGGTCGCGCGAATGTCGAACAAGGTTTCGGCGTTTGGTGGCTTACTCGATTCCACGATTGACCGCGTTGCTGATTTTACGATTATCGCCGCGTTCGGATTTGCCGGTATTACGAGCTGGCGGATTATTGTGCCGCTGCTCATGGTGACGTATTTGATCAGTTATATTCGATCGCGCACCGAACTTGCTGCAAAAGGCAATCTTGTGGCGAGCGTCGGCATTATGGAGCGCACCGAGCGTTTTATTACGATTTTCCTCGGACTTACAATTTTTGCGATTTTCCCACGAGTGCATATTTTTGGACAAAATATCATGTCGTGCGTTTGCATTGTGTTGATCGTTTTATCTTTGATTACCGTGTTTCAGCGCATGCGGTTTGCGTACAAAAAACTGTAATTTTATCGCTGCGGACGGGTTGCGGAATGAGGGCATTGTTGGTTATGCTTAAAAGCGAAAGGATATGTCTGTGAAAGAGCGTGCTTCCACTCCAAAATTACCCGATCATCCGGCGTTTACACCGCCAGCGCAGCGTCATCCTGTGGCGAATTTCTTTGGTTGGGCGGCGGCATTTTTAGTGATTGTGGCTGCTTCGTACAATGTTTACGCCTGGCAACACAAAACGGTCGTTGACGCCAAAGCACAAGCAACCGCTCTACAGTCTGAAATCAGTAGTATCCAAAAACAAACGATTGACCTTAAAAAGGCTCATGAAGCCGCAGCAGTCAAAACTGTTTCGCTGGTTAATGGTGCCGTTTCACTGACCTTACCCGATGATTGGATGAAGACCACGGCACCTGAGCTCAAAGACAAATGCCTGCCTCCACCCGACAGCGCTGCAGTTTGTGAAGATGTAAATGATGTAACACCAGCCGTGTACAACAGTAACGCATCACATTTTAAAGTAGCAGTAAAAGTCTTTAAAAATCCGCAGAATGTAAACGCTAAGACTTGGTTTGAAAAAACATACAAAGGTAGCCTACCGCGCCCCGAAAAGGGTGATCAGCTCAGCATGCAGCCTATTCATGGCTACGATGCCTATTACTTTTTGCAGAATGTCGCCGGTTCTTACAAAGACCTATATTACGTGGTTGTAGGCCAAGGGCATAGCGTGGTATTGTACTCGCGCGTCTATGCAGTTAACAGTGGTGATAAAGGAGTTATTGACGACTTTACCTCGTATCTTCCCGTGATTCGAAGTTTTGTCGAGACAATGCAAATAAAGGCGTAACCTATGACCGACAAGCCAAATCACACCTACGACGAAGATCCTGAACTGCACATGGGCGAACATTTTCATACACGGCATGCCAGCAAGTATGTCAGTGTATACGTATTTATCTTACTTTTACTGGCGGCAATGGCAGGAACGTATACCTGGCAGCACCACAAAGTCAAGCTGGAGACTTCGCGCGTAAAAACCCTGCAAACACAATTGATCACTGCGCAACAAAGCTATGAAGCAGTCCGAGCAGCAACACCAAAGTTCGTGCATTAGAATAGAAAAATCTTTATAATGGTAAGCATAAGGGGTGTGGATGTTTACAAAGAAGACGATTCGGGATGTAGATTTGCAGGGCAAACGAGTATTGCTCCGTGCAGATTATAATGTACCACTGAACGACAAGGGCGAGATCACCGACGATTATCGCTTACAGCAGTCGTTACCAACACTCAAAGCTTTACTCAAGCACAATGTGCGACTAGTGATCTGCTCGCATTTAGGACGACCCAACGGCAAACCTAATAGTAAGTTTAGTCTTCGGCCCATTGCAAAACGCCTCCAGGAACTCTTAAAACAAGATGTGCAGTTTGTTGACGATTGCGTGGGCGATGCTGCGAAAAACGCGGCTGAAAAACTGAAGTCCGGCCAGATTTTATTACTCGAAAACTTACGATTTCACCCCGAGGAAGAGCAAAACGATGACGGTTTCGCCAAACAGCTCGCAAGTCTTGCCGAAGTGTTCGTGCAAGACGGATTCGGCGTCGTGCACCGGGCGCATGCTAGCACTTCGGCGATCACCAAACACTTGCCGAGCGTTGCCGGTCTGCTACTCGAAAAAGAAGTCGATACCATCACCAATGTTATGGAAAACCCGGAGCGACCATTAGTTGCGGTGGTTGGCGGCGCTAAAATTTCGGACAAAATTGATGTGCTCACCCGGTTCATCGACATTGCTGATGTGGTAATTGTGGGCGGTGCGATGGCCAATACGTTTTTGGAAGCTAACGGCGTGGAGGTTGGCAAAAGTCTGGTCGTACAGGAAGACCTGTCGTTAGCGCGTGACATCATGCACAAAGCCAAGGAGAAATCCAAAAAAGAACGCTTCGTGTTTTATTTGCCGCAAGATGGTGTCGTAGCGACTGGCCTCGACAAAACGGCGCAAACGCGAATTGTCGACTGGGACGCACATGTTATTGCGGACATTGAAAATTATCCAAAACGCGCGCCGGAACGAAGCCGAACCATTCGAAAAAAAGAGATGATTCTGGATATCGGGCCGTTTTCTGGCGCATTTGTCGCAGGTGCCTTACAGCTCGCCAACACCGTGGTATGGAATGGCACAATGGGTGTAACTGAAACGCCCGCGGTCAATGGACCGGTTGGGCCCTTCGCGCACGGCACAGAACTTATCGTCGAGGCGATGCTTGGTGACTGGGGGCACAAGCCTTTTAGTCTGGTTGGGGGCGGCGATACCGTGGCTTATGTAGAGGCGCGGAACCTAGTCTCGTCATTTAATCATGTTTCAACAGGCGGAGGCGCGAGCCTCGAACTAATGGCCGGCCGAAAATTACCTGGAGTTGAAGCGCTCGAGAACAAAACGTAGCAAAAGGTGCTACAATAAACGTAACCGCTATGAAGAAATACCTGATTGCTGGTAACTGGAAAATGCACCTAAACGCCTCGCAGGCGAGTTTGCTTGTGCACCGTTTGCAAGAACGAGTGCGCATTCACCGTGACATCGAAGTTGTACTGGCGCCGCCGATGCTTACCTTGCAACCGTTGAGCACACAGATCGATCGCCGCAAATTTCGGTTGGCCGCTCAGAATGCTTATTATAAAGACGAAGGCGCCTTTACCGGCGAAGTTTCGTTTACGATGCTTCGAGACCTTGTGCATTATGCGTTGGTCGGGCATTCAGAACGCCGCATGTACTTCGGCGAAAACCTTGAGATGGTTCGCGACAAAGTGCAAGCCGCAATTCGCAACGATATTTCACCGATTTTATGTGTAGGCGAAACCCAAGAAGAACGTAAACTTGGCGAAACCAAACAAGTTTTACACGATCAAGTTACGACCGCGCTCAGCAATCTAACCTCGGCAGAAGTCGAAGACGTCGTCATTGCATATGAACCGGTTTGGGCTATTGGCTCGGGCGATCCTGCACGTCCTCAACAGATCCAAGAGGCAATTTCGTTTATCCGTCACCAAGTCGAAGAATTGTACGGCAAAAAAACCAGCGAACGTATGCGTGTTTTGTATGGTGCGAGCGTTGAACCCGAATTTGTAAGTGGTATTTTATCGCTCGATGGTGTGAACGGCTTATTGGTCGGCGGCGCCAGTTTAAATCCGTATAAATTTGCAGCCATAGTCGATGCAACCTATCGACTCCAGCATCAAGACGTAACATAAAGAGAACGAGATGACACAAAAACCAAAAACCACCGAAACCAACGCTCGAAAAGTCTTTGACGTTACCCGTCCTGGCGCGTCCAAGCCTAATACGAGTGGTCGACCACTCATTGTTACGGATCGGCCCATGGTGCACGACCCGATGGTCATGGCGAACGAAGCCGATGCGCAGACTCCAAAGGTGAGCACCGAAACTTCGCAACCACCGACTGCGCCTGAGCTCGACCCCGCAACTCCGGCGCCACAGCCGAAAGGGGTACGCATAGAGCCAAGCGAAGCAGCGGTCAAAGAAATCGCCGCCAGCAAAATCACTGATGAATCTCCAGAGGCCGAGCCGATTGCAGTCACGGTTGCTCCAAAAACTACAACACCAAAGTCGCAAGCGCCCACGGCTCCAGTCGTACCCGAATCATCACAAATTCCTGGTATTGCCAAAACTGTCGATACACCTAAACTGTCCGACGATACGCAAACTACAGAATTAAAAGCAGAGGCGCCGGCTCCAGTCGAAACGCCTATTGAGACGACTTCAACACCTGATCAGCCAACTGAAAATATTATCGATCAGCTTTTGCGTGACGAAGAAGAAACGGAAGCTAAGAAAATCAAAGAACACAAGGCTGCTTCGCCCGTGGCTCCTGAGTTCAAGCCCCCGCAACATTACTCAAGCGCACCAAAATCGGATTACGCGCGTCCCGACGAAACCGTCCCTGAACAGCATTTCGCACAACCTATTATCGATGAACATCGCCACACAAAACGACTCGCTGTACTATTTCTTGTGCTGCTCATTGTCGTTGCAATTGTTTGTCTTGATGTCTTGCTCGATTCCGGTGCGATCACACTGCAAGGCATTCCGCACACGCAGTTCATAAATACCTACCAGCCATAGTCGGAAATTACAGCAGTAAGCAGTACCAGTATTTGCTACAATACGTAGCGTGTTAGAAGACCTTTTAACCGGACTAAATCCGGAGCAACGCCGTGCAGTAGAAACGACCGAGGGTCCGTTGCTTATTCAAGCTGGCGCTGGTTCGGGAAAAACCAAGACGCTCACGCATCGCATTGCATATTTGATCGCCTCGCATAAAGCCACGCCTTACAACATTTTGTCGGTGACGTTTACGAACAAAGCCGCCAAAGAAATGCGTGAACGCGTAGCGAACCTTGTGGGTGATAACGCTGCAAATCGCGGATTTATGCCCTACATGGGTACATTTCACTCGATCTGCGTACGTCTTTTGCGCCAAGATGGCGAACATATTGGTATCCCGCGCACTTTTGTTATTTTTGATGAATCCGACCGCCAAACCGCGATAAAACGAGCGAGCAAAGAACTGCATATCGACGAAAAAGCTTTTCCGGCACGCGTTATCGGCGGACTTATCAGTAGTGCTAAAAACGAGATGATTCCACCGTCAGAATACAGTAGCAGTGCTTCAAGCCCGGCCGCACGAGCCGCCGCCCAAGTCTACCCGGTGTACGAAAAAATCTTGAAAGAAGCATCGGGGCTCGATTTTGACGACCTCATAAATCGAACAGTGTTCATGTTGCAATCGCAGGCCGAGATCCGCAAAAAATGGCAGACGCAATTCCGCTACATCATGATTGATGAATATCAAGACACCAACGCCGCACAGTATCATTTGGTGAAATTACTGACGAATGAAGCCAAAAATATTGCGGTGGTCGGTGATGACTGGCAAAGTATTTACAGCTGGCGCGGTGCAGATTTCCGTAACATTCTTAATTTTGAACGAGATTATAAAAACTGCACGATTATCAAACTTGAACAAAACTACCGCAGTACCAAGCACATTTTGGACGCAGCTCACGCGATTATCACTAAAAACGAACAGCGTTCCGATAAGCGTTTGTGGACCGAGGCTGGCAATGGCTTGCCGGTACAAATGCTGCAAGTTGTGAATGAACGCGCCGAGGGCGAGGCGATTGTTCGCCGAATTCGTAACTCGGTCGATGCCGGCTATCGCCGCTACAATCATTTTGCCGTTTTGTATCGCACCAACGCGCAGAGCCGTTCTGTCGAGGAAATGTTCATGCACTACAACATTCCCTATCGCATTGTTGGCGGCCAACGCTTTTACGACCGCAAAGAAATCAAAGATCTTGTGGCGTATTTGCGGCTTATCTATCAGCCTGAAGACCGCGTGAGTTTTGAACGAATCGTTAATGTGCCGACGCGGGGTATCGGTGCGAAATCCATCGAGAAATTCTTTGCCTGGCAACAGGGCCAGGGCTACACGCTTTTGCAAGCCCTCACCGAGGCGGCGACATGCGGCATGGTAACCGGCAAAGCCAAAAAGGGGTTGAGCGAGCTGGGCGACATGATTTCAGCGCTTCGTGAAATTAATGAGGAAGTTCCGCCCGCATCACTGATCGACTCACTCATTCGCCGCATTGATTACCTGCAATTTTTATCAGATGGCACAACACAAGGTGAATCACGGCAAGAAAACGTCAAGGAACTTATGAGCGTCGCGCAAAGTTATCAGGAAATGGGTTTGGCGGGATTCTTGGAAGAAATTTCTTTGGTAAGCGATGTCGACCAGGCCGATTTCGACGGCAATGCCGTTACACTTATGACTTTACACGCGGCCAAGGGGTTAGAGTTCCCTGTAGTTTTCATGACCGGCATGGAGGAAACTATCTTCCCGCACTCGCGCGCACTCTATGATCAGGCCGAAATGGAAGAAGAGCGACGGCTTTGCTATGTCGGTATGACACGCGCCCGTGAAGAGTTATATATGATTTATGCGAGTAGCCGTATGTTGTATGGCGGCGTGCAGCACAATCCACCCTCCCGCTTTTTGAGTGAGATTGATGCTGAGTTCGTGGCGGCTGATAGCGGCGGGTATGGGTTTGGTTTCGGGAGCGCATCGTCGTCCTGGCAGGAAAATCAGTTCTCGGAACCGTTTTCGCGCGGTGGGCTGACCGGTGAGCCTAGGGTCTCCCCGGATCAACCCCCGGCTGCACTTCGCCTGAGTTCCTCAAACCGATTTTCCAGCCAGGACGAGCCTGTGGTCGTTCCAATGGACGAACCGCGATACGTGCCAGATCTTAATGAAGGTGACACGGTCCGACACAGTCTATTTGGAACCGGCACAATCGTGGAGCTGGACGGTGAAAATGCGACCATTTATTTCAAAGGCAAAGGTGCCAAAAAACTTAACATCGGCTTTGCGCCGATCGAAAAACTATGACCAAAAAACTGTGGCACGCAATTGGGAGAGGACTTTTTTGGTTACTCTGGCCGCTGTTAATTATGTATTTAGCACGCGTGGAACGAACGCGCATGCTCATAGTTTGCGGCGATGAAATTTTATTGCTAAGAGCCTGGCTCGGTACAAAGCGCTGGGCGATGCCCGGTGGCGGTTTGCATCCAGATGAAGCGCCACGAGATGGCGTTATTCGTGAAGTTCGAGAAGAAACGGGGCTTACGATCAATCCTGCAGATCTGAAAACGCTTTTTTCGGCGCCGTTTCGTTTTCGAGGATTTCATTACCAATGTCATTACTTCGCAGTGGTGTTGCCCGAGAAGCCGCCAATCAAAAAGCAACACTTAGAGATTGCCGATGCCGCCTGGATACATCGCCGCGACCTAACGATTAAAAACACTAATCCTGATACGCTGACCACTGTTACAGCTTGGTTTGAGGCGTAGCCTTTGCTACAATAAATCGAGCTCGCTGCGAGGCTATTTTTGTTTTGGTTTCGTTATAATGGGTGCAGCGGTGAGCGTTTGCTATGAAAAAACGGTTCAAACTTATTAAGAAGAAATATGCTGCTCAGCATCGCACGCGCGTCAAGAAAGCGCGGAAGATTGCTAAGCATCCGCTTTTCGCCGTACCCGTGATGACTTTCATGGTGCTGCTTTTGGTGGTTGTCGCGGGCATCGTGATCTTTACTGGCGGACACCCTAAACTCCGCGCAAGCGACTCACATATCGTGATTGTTTCCTATGACAAGCAAGAACAGACGGTACCGACGCGTGCTTCAACGGTCGGTGACTTGCTTTCAAAACTTGGTATTACACTGAACAAAGGCGACGTCGTGGAGCCGAGCGCTGATACGGCCATCGAAGAAGATAATTTCCGGGTGAATGTGTATCGCGCTACACCGGTCACGATCATCGACGGTAATCAACGTACGGTTACTTTTAGCGCCGCAACGACAGGACGAAGTATCGCCCGCCAAGTCGGTGTTACGGTGTATCCTGAAGACAATGTTACGCTGGAACCTACTCAAAACTTTCTAACGGATCAGAGTATTGGCGCACGCGTTGTTGTGGACCGTGCCATGCCGGTTAATTTGAACTTGTACGGTACGCCGCTGACCGTGCGCACGCATGCTCATACGGTCCAGGAACTCCTTAAAGAAAAGAATATTAAGCTCGCCAAAGATGACAACGTGCAGCCGGTGGCCAACACGCCGTTAAGTGTTAACGGACAGGTGTTCGTGACTCGTCATGGTATCCAGATTGTGAGTGAAGCGCAAGGCATTCCGATGCCCGTGCAAACTATTCAAGATGAAAGTTTGAGCTTTGGAACAACGGCTGTGCGCCAGCAAGGTTCGCCCGGTACACAAGTGGTCACGTATCAAATTCAACTTGTAAATGGCAAAGAAGTTGGGCGGCAGCCGATTCAGCAAATTATTACGCAGCAGCCTGTTACACAGATCGTGGCGCAAGGTAAGGCAGTGCAAATTCCATCAGATAAGAGTGCGGTGATGGCCGCCGCCGGGATCAGCTCTGCCGATTTCGCATACGCCGACTACGTGATTAGTCACGAATCCGGCTGGCGTCCGAACGCTTTGAACGCGAGCGGCTGTGCGGGACTTGGTCAGGCTTGTCCGGGTTCAAAACTCGCTGCCGTTTGTCCTAACTGGCAAGGTGACCCTATCTGTCAGCTTCGATTCTTTAGCAAATACGCTTCAAAATATGGCGGCTGGGCTGGTTCATACAATTTCTGGACGAGGAATCACTACTGGTAATGGATACGCCAGCAACTAAAAAATCGCTCGGACAACACTGGTTGCACGATGAAGACAGTTTGCTCGCCATGTGCGACGCAGTGGAGTTAACGCCTGACGACGTGGTGCTCGAGATTGGTCCGGGACTCGGCACACTTACCGAAAAATTAGTACCCCGCGCAAAAGAAGTAGTCGCCGTTGAGTTCGACGAAACGCTGGCCGAACAATTGCCGTCTCGTGTTTCGGCTGCTAATTTGCAAGTCCAAAACCAAGATATTCTGCGGTTTGATTTCACGAGTTTGCCCCATGACTACAAAGTTGTCGCCAATATCCCGTACTATCTCACCAGTAATTTACTGCGTGTGATGTGCGAAAGTACAAATCCGTTTTCGCGCGCAGCGTTGCTTATTCAAAAAGAAGTCGCCGAACGTGTCGTTGCAGGTCCCGGAGCGATGAGCTTACTGAGTGTAAGTGTGCAATTTTATTGTGAAGCGTCGCTTGGTCCGATCGTTCCCGCCGAATTGTTTACGCCACCACCAAAGGTTGATTCACAAATTCTTGTGCTCAAATATCGCGCGCAGCCGCTTTTTTCTGAAGTTGATACTAAACAGTTTTTCCGCATCGTTAAAGCCGGCTTTAGTCAGCGACGCAAGACCGTGCTTAATAGTTTGAGCGCCGGATTACACTTAGACAGAGAAGAGACGACTGCGTTACTCGCGGCCGCCGACATTAAGCCGACGGTACGCGCACAAGAGCTGAGCCTTGATCAGTGGCATGCGCTGTATCTTGCCCACCAGTAAACCGGAACGTAATAAATACTTGATTTGTTAAGTATTGCGCTATACGATGAGGTGCATGGACATCGAGAACGTACCCTTACCCAACCTCATTGGTTACCTACTAGAACACATGAGTAATATCAATAGCCGCCTGTCTGATCAGGTTTTACAAGAGCAGCTCGGCATTGGATTTTCACAATATAAAATTATGATGGCGATGCAGTGGAATCCCGAAGTCCGCCAACGTGCGCTCGCAGATGCACTCGGCCAAACCGAAGCAAGCGTGAGTCGCCAGGTGCGCATTCTGTTTCGCAAAGGACTGTTAATTTCAAAAGTAAACCCCGAAGAACGCCGCCAACGAATCACGGAAATCACACCGAGGGGAGTGAAGCTCGCTCAAGCGGCACGTCGAGTGCTCGCTGAATATCATGCACCCATGTTTGAAAAACTCACCGAAAAACAGACAAAACAACTACTCGAAATGCTGATTGCAATGCATGCCTATACTTGTCAGCCCGGCAAATTGCACGCATGTAACCATCCGCTTGGTATTTAATATTTCGGAGGAACGCAGCAACTAGGTCAGAACTTTATATATGTTTGGCGCGCGGCCCTGGTCTAAGTGCTTTCTGGAACATGAGCTTTCGGTGTCCTAGAAAACTCGCTCAGGTCAGTTAGTTTTTATACTACCTCGCAAACACAGGTTCCAGAAAGCACTT
>CAZRIO010000012.1:0-27412 GCA_964600185.1 uncultured Candidatus Saccharibacteria bacterium
GTTGAAGATGTTGTTGCTGGAGTGGCCAAAGAACGCTGTGTTGCCCCGCTGACCCGGTGTAACAGTGGTCGGATAATGCACGACGCCGTTTTCGAGCGAATCTTCGATAGCATTTTCATCGGTGGACGTTACACTGAAATCGAGTGGAATCTCGACATTGATTTTCGGAATGATGACTTCGTTTTTGTCGGTGGGTGCGACGCCGTCGGAGTTCAAAATAATCGGTGTAGCCGAAGCTTTGCGACTCGGCTGAATAAATGGCGCGATCACTACTTCGTTAAAGAAACTGAATAGAAAAATCACCAAAACAATAACACCGCTGCTGATGCCAAAAATGAGTGATTTAAGGTGTTGCTTGGCTTTTGCTTGCTTTTCAGAGCTGACGCGGCTAAGAATTTGGCGTTTAATTGCTGTTGCGGTGCGGCGATCGCGGTGCGGCAACGCCGGCGGTGTTTTTTCGAACACGGCGACGTGCGCTTCCGGCTCAAGTTTTTTGATAGACGCGGGTACGGGCTCAGTTTCTTTATGTAATGCGTGCGGCTGTTCGATTTTTTCAGGTTTGTCGTGACTTTCGACGAACTGACTATATTGCGAGGGCCGGCGTTCGTTGGCAGCATAGAATTCTTGCCAGACCTCGTGTTTTTCGGCGTCGGGCAGCGCCACATAATATTGGTGCCAGGCAGTTTGGATTTCGGCAAGCGATTTGCCGGAGGTGCTCAAATCTTGCATGAATTGCTGGTGTTTAGTGCGACGACCAGGCATGTGTTCGATTTCGGCGATTTCTTCTTTGGCTTTTGGTTCGGTTTGATACAGCGCATCTAATTTGCGGCGAATAAGTTCGACCGCAGGATTTTCGTCTTTAGGAATTGAAGCTTCTGTTTTTTCTGTTTTGTCGGGTTGTACGACAGTAGCTGCCTGCTTTTCAGGCGGCAGTGCGATAGCTTCGGGCTTGAGTTCGGGTTTCGGCTCGGTGTGGGTCGGCTGATGTTCATGTACGACGGCTTTCGGTCCGGGCTTTGGCGCCGGCTTGTGCGTCCTGGGTTCAGGCCGGACGTTTTTATGAATCGGCTCGATACGCCCCGAATGACGCTTGCCCACCAGGTAACTGTCGCTGCGCTGTTTATCGTCTTCTTCTTCGTGATCTTTCGAAAATAAGGGGTTTATCATTTTGGGCTCGATTTCTCTGTCTAAGTATAGTACAATCAACCCCTGAAAGCCTACCAGTTATTACAGTTTTCCCGTGGGCGGGTGGCGGAATTGGTAGACGCGCTGGACTCAAAATCCTGTGAGCTTTCGCTCGTGAGGGTTCGATTCCCTCCTCGCCCACCAACAAATGGAGCCTTGGCATTACGTCAGGCTCTTTTTGTTGTCTATTTATAGCTTGGCAATTGAAGCGCCGCTTCTTGTTTGTAATCTTCGATAGAAGCTCTGATACGGGCATTGACCGTGGCTTCGAGCGTGTCCAGGGCGATTGTTTCGTGATTTTCTTCGTCCTGACCCCAATTGTTACGCGCTTCATGTATCAAAGCCTGGATGGTCGGATATGGCTTGCCGGTGTCCCACGGTTCGGTGTGGGGGCTGTGTCCGAGATGCCTGTCTCCGATATCTACCACGCCTGGCACGACCTGTGTTTCAAATACGGTAAAAGCTGTACGCACAAACGTATGCTGCAATTGATCGCGAGGTCCCTGCGTGAAGAGCTCAGCCTGTGCGGCACCTGGCTCGCCCATAAGTGCTGGCAGGAGCTGCCAGGTATTCTCACGCTGGCGATTACTCAGCGCAAGTAACGTGGCGTCTCGAATTCCGGCTTGTACATTGGCGTTGTCATGAGGTGCGGTATCTCGCAAAATTCGAGCAATGGTGAGCGCCTGTTGCGATGGAGGCCTCGTGTGCCGGGCGTTCGCCTCGCTGTTTCCTGCCGGATACGTTAGGAGCGCCGGGCCGAGGACCATATTGCTTAGAAATCCACGCTGTAATTTCAGGCGCGTCGTGAATGAGACTGACTGCTCGGGTCCACACTGGTCGATTATCTCATCAATTTTGTCGGCGGCGTGCGCTATATCGATTGAAACGTGGCTTGCGATATTGTGCGGAGTTGCCGCGCGGTCCAAAGCTAAACCAAGTGCATAGTGGCGCGCCGAAGCAATATCACCTGAAATTTCAACTGCAGCGGCCCGGAGCGGGTCAGCTGCGCGCAGTGATGCGGCAATATCATAAAAAGCTTCAGCTTTTTGTCGCGATACCTCATATGCGTCTGCCATGTCTCCGGAATATAACTGAGCCTACGAAATTCGTCAATCTTTATATGGGCAGCGTTTACTGCGGGCCTGGATTATAGTCCACGAGGTTTTGATGCAAAATGGTAAACACGGCTGTTTGCACTTGATCGAGACCACCACTGTTCGTGAGCATGACTCCCCTATCCTGGTTGTAGGTCGGCGTTTGTTGCCAGAGGAGTGCGCCCTCAAGCGCGTGAATAGTTTGGTTGTTACGAGGCGCCTTCCAAGGAGGCGTGTCTGCGACAAGCCCTAGGTTTAGTGCTGTTACCACCGCGGTGCCTGGTTTTGGTGTTTTTCCTTCACCTATGTATGCGACGTCTATATCCGTATGTTGGACTTGCTCTTGGGCGCCGAAAGTAAAATATTCGGCATGGCTTGTTTGGTCGAAATCAGTAGTGAGCGCTGGCATGATCTGTCCATCAAGGTTGAGGCTGCGTGTCCCAATGGCCAATAGCGCGGCTTCGCGCGTTGCGTTTGGTCGACCATCTGCGTTCCTCGAGTGTAGTGCGGTACGGCGAGCGGCCTCTCCGGCAAGTGCGACTACTGCGGGATGATATCCCATGGTGATGCGCCTTGCGGTGCGTGCCTCCTTATTATCGGAACCATATGAGAACAGCGCCGGAGCGAGCACCATGCTGTGTAAAAAGAGGCGGTATGCACCAAGTCGTGTTCGATGTTGGCTATCGAGCCGGAGGTCGGGATTTGTCTGTGTTGCTTGTATGTCTCGCATGATTAATCGTCGAGCTTTTCGTGTTTGAACGAGAACTTCACAGGGGTCGTTCCCATCGTAAGCCAGATCATAGGCGGCTTCGCGAGCTTCTTTTATGTCTGACGACAGGCGCACAAGTGCATTGGCGCTTACCCGAGCAGAAGGAGGCTGCCATGGGGCGGCTGGGGGCGCTTCCTCTTTTTTACGGCGCGGTCTGGGCATTTCAACGCATTATAATCTGCTTGAACCACATGTCAAGGCACGATTATTGTGCTGGCTCAGCTGGGGGAAACGGACCAAGTTTGCTCCGTAAATTGTTATGCAAATTCGTATATACTGTATTAAGTCCATCGCGCGCAGTTACGTGATCTACTCCATAGGTTTTTGAACCGCTCCCTTGCTTTTCATTTTGCATGGCAATTATCGCTCCTCCGCTCCGCATCATTCCCCAAGGAAAAGCATGGGGTTGAACACCGAGTTGTCGAGCGCTCACATAGGTAAGATCATCGGGACCGGTAGTTTCGATTTGAGTTGTACGCACGGCCGCGTAACCCAGTTCTCCATGTGAATCATACGTAAAATATTCAGTCTGTGCGGCTTGATCGACGTGCGCGAAGGCAGCTGGTACCAGAAGGCTGTCAGGGTCTTGTGCTCGACATACGAGACTCAGCATGGTGGCTTCACGCACTGCTTCGCCTCGGGAAGAACGATTGGCTTTAACCGAAGTGTCCGCCTGCCGCGATAATCTTATGGCAATCTCTCTCGTGTCTTCAAAAGTGTCTTCTTGGATCATTACTCGAGCGCTTCGCGCTTGCTCGTCGTCGGGCGGGTACGAAAAAAGCGCCGGGGCTAAAACCATCTGGTCAACGAATATGTCATACAAAGACAATCGTGTCAAAACGAGCGGCGAAAGTTCTAATAATTTTTTGGATGAACAACGTCCGGCTAATATCTGGGCGTCGGCGCGAAGTTCTTCCCGATTCTCTGCGGTTTCTCTCAAAACGAAGTCCGGGCTCTTAACGTCGGATGCCATTTCGAGCGCCACTTCTCTGGCGATAGCGATATTGCCGCCCAGTTCAATAATCTCAGAAAGTTGGGGTTGGTTTGCTTTGTGGGCGATTCGAGCGTGCTCGTAAAATTGTGCGGGAGTTATGACGTGTTCGGCAGGAGTATTTGGGCTAGACATAAACAGTGATTATACATACTTATATGTTCATAGAACAGTCGTTGTCCGAATATGTTTAAAAATTAAGACTAATTGCTAGTTGGCAATTTTATACACCGCGGTGCTCAGTGCTTCAAATGGTCGCATGGCATTTTGCAGCCACCAGACGGCGGCGTGGGCGGCAGTTTTGGCGCGCCAAATGGGCAGCTCATGCGCAATTTTGGTGGTACTCACCTGGCCGTCGACTGCCACAAAGATCGTGTCCAAATGTTTGACGATGATGTTTGGCGCATATAGCTCGGTAAAATCATGCAGCCAATCCACGAGTTGCAATAAGCTCATATTGAATCGCACAGCCTGCGGAAAATGCGCTGCCATCGCAATGCGTTGCAACTGCGACAAGCTGATGACCAGCGTCGTATTCGGGCGCTCAAGTGCCATATTCGGCGAGGCGCTCACGTAATCCGCAGCGTCTTTGGTGATAACCGTAGGCGTCTCACCTTTTGCAAGAAATTTTTCGAGCCAAATAGCAGTTTCGGAATTTCGTCCGAGATCACCCGCAAACACGATGCCATCCGCCCATTCCGCCAGTGAACATAATTCGGCGATGGCTTTATGCGAAAAGCTGCCGCTCGGCGTGCTGGGCGCGAAATCGATATAATCAACGACGGTGCCGACCATCTTACGCGTTGCGTCGGGCAGTAATACTCGCGCGACGCCAACGCCGGCTTTTTCGCTTTCGGTATAGACTTCGGCCGGTGCTGCAAAGCCATGCGCGCTGCCGCCAACCACTAATAATTTCCCCGCGTGTAGTCGGTTTTCGGGTCGACTCCACTCGAGGTCAGGAAATAGCGGCTTGTCGTGGGCTTGCCGCAGCCAGTAATCAGGACTCATGGTAGGCTTTTATTATAGCAACGTAGTGCTCGGGGTGCATCCAGATATCGTCGTGGCTCCCTGCGAGGCTGAGGTAGCTGTAGTGATTTCCGCCTTTGCTTGTGGCCGGCGTAATACTTCCAGCCCAGGGGTCGCGCTTCGTAACGATGATGTGGACGCTGGGCGCGGTGATTTTAGGAAGTTGCATGCGATCGCGCACCACGACTTGTACGATTTTTCTCTGCCGCGGAAGTTGCGAAACTAAATACCACATATTCCAGGAATTTTTCCAAAAGAATGCGCGGCGTTTGCCAATGGCGCGATGTACGTCATAATCTTCTCGAATTTTTTGGAGTGTCACCCGTGAGGCCGGGGTTGGATATTCGCATGGTGGATTTACGACAAAAATTCGTTTGGCCCGCACATCTTTCGGCAAAAATACAAAACCACCCGAATGCGCGACGATAATATCGGCCGCCTGCAAGTCATTCGTGTGCTCAAAACCGGCCGCCCGGAGCGTCTGGACAAATTTTTTGGTATGATACTTTCCCTCTGAAAAACCGGTCAAAATACCGATTTTTTGTCCAGCGGGTTGTGCAGGTTTCACAAACTCGTTTTCCAATGGTTCTTTTTTGCTTCGAGCCATGCCGCCCGGCGCTCACTGCCCACTTTGCCTTTGAATAACTCGGCGGGATATTTTTTACTGCTTTTTTCGAGCTTTCGTTTGATTGCTTCGGCCATGTCGATGTTCATAATTTGTGCGAAATTAAACGCGTATACCAACACATCGGCGAGCTCATCGGAAAGCGCTTCTTTGTCACCGATTGGCACTTCTTCCCATTGGAAATGTTCGAGGAGTTCATTGGCTTCCAGGGCGATCGAAATTGCGAGCGCCCGCGGTGCAATGTTATCCCAATCACGAGCACGCATATATTCGAGGATCAGCTCATCGATTTCGCTGAACGTGGTGTTCCCTTGTGCTTTTTGAGCTTTCATCTTAAATATCCAACGTTATGCTGATTGGACAGTGATCGGAACCCATGACGCTCGGATGAATTTCAGCAGCTTTAATTTTGCTTTTGAGGCTTTCCGAAACCAGGAAATAGTCGATGCGCCAGCCGACGTTTCGTTCGCGCGCTTTGGCAAAATGACTCCACCAGGTGTAAAAGCCGTTGCCTTTTTTGAACATGCGGAGTGTGTCGACAAAACCGGCGTCGAGGAATTTTTGGAAACCTTCGCGTTCTTCGTCGGTGAAACCCTTTTTGCCGCGGTTTGGCTTGGGGTTGGCGAGGTCGTCTTCGGTGTGCGCGACGTTTAAGTCACCGCAGAAAATCACCGGCTTTTTCTTTTCGAGTTCTTTGCAATATGCGAGAAACGCCGGATCCCAGTGTTTGTGGCGGAGCTGGACGCGACTGAGATCGTCTTTGGAATTTGGTGTGTATACGGTGACGACGAAAAACTTTTCGTATTCAGCGGCAATTACGCGGCCTTCGCTGGCGGCATCGCGCGTGGCAACATCAATAAAATTATATTTTTTGGAAAGCTCTTCCGGAAATCCGTTGATAACGGCGATTGGCTTGATCTTGCTGAAGATCGCGGTACCGCTGTAGCCCTTTTTCTCGGCGGAGTTCCAGTATTCGATGTAATCCGGGACATCGACGGTTGCTTGATCTTGATTGGCTTTGGTTTCTTGCAAGCATAAAATATCGGGCGCTAATTCTTTGATGAATGGCGTAAATAACTCTTTACGAGTGACGGCCCGAATGCCGTTAACGTTCCAAGAAAATATTTTCAGCATGTCGGCTCCTCTTATGACTACGAAAAGTATAGCATTTTGCGCGCATTGTCTGCTACAATGCGCCTCAGATGAGCTATAAACGTGTGCTACTGAAGTTTTCAGGCGAGCAGCTATCCGGACGGCATGAGTTCGGTATTGATCCCAACGTAGTCAAATATGTGGCGAGCGAGGTCAAAAAAGTTGTTGCTTCCGGCGTCCAAGTTGTATTGATTATTGGTGGTGGTAACGTGGTGCGCGGCGCCGAGCTGGCAGGTAACGGTATTCGTCGTGTAACAGCCGACCAGATGGGCATGCTGAGTGGTCTTATGAACGCCATGGCGGTGACCGATATTTTTGAAAGCGAAGGTGTTAAAACACGCTGTATGAGCAATATTTATGCCACACAGGTCGCGGAATCGTATTCATATCGTCTTGCAGAAAAACATCTGCAGCGCGGACGCGTGGTGGTAATTGCCGGTGGTCTTGGACGGCCCTACTTTACGCACGATACCGCGGCGGTAAGCATCGGTTTGGAACTTGATTGTCAGATTGTGCTCAAGGCCACCAAAGTCGATGGCGTGTACGACAAAGATCCAAACAAACATCCCGACGCCGTGCGCATTCAAAACCTTACGCACCAAAAGGCACTCGAAACGGCAGCCATCAAAGTGATGGACAAAGCCGCGCTTGGGCTTTCACTTGAGCAAAACATGTCGGTTGTAGTGTTTGACGCCATGAAGCCTGATAATTTCTTGCGTGTAACCGAAGGCAAAGACGTCGGCACGTTGATCGCCGACTAGTAATGGCTTTAGTAGCTATTGTGGCACGGAGAACATCCTTCCATATCATGCCCGTGCTCAAACACTGCGGACAAGATACCGCAAACTGCGCGCGTTGACATGATATGAAAGAATGTTCATCCGGTACGAACTACTGCAAAGTTTCGGTATTCATCGACTGGCCGGGCCGCATGTACGTAAACGTGCCGCCGAACTGCGTCGTGTATCGTTGCGCGATGTTGGTCAGCATGTTGTGACCGATGTCCGATAAAATCGCATCGTGCGTCGCAAAAGCTTGCTTTGGTCGGACCGTAAGAAGTAAGTCGATCATTTCAGCGGCTTTAAGCCACGGCGCTGAGATCGGCATCGCCATGACTTTCACCGGAACGCCCGGCACAGTAAATGAATCGCCCGGGTAATACAGCGTGTCGTTCACCATCACGCCCACATTTTGGATTTGCGGAATGCTCGGGTGAATTTGCGCGTGCATTTCGCCGTAAAATGCGAGCTTAAACGGTGCGACGGTCTCGGCCGTGCCACCGGTAACGGCGGTAAATGGTAAGTCCGGTACTTGTTTGGCTACCTCGGCCGTGCCGAAAAATCGTACATTTGGGTTAGCGGCTAAAATAGCTCGTAATTTTTTTGCATCAAGGTGATCGGCGTGCATGTGCGTCACCAAAACGGCGGTTATATTAGAAAAATCAGTCAGTGAAGTCGTAAACTCACCCGCATCGATCACGAGTTTTTTGCCCTGCTCTTCCACGACCAAACAGGCGTGTTCATATTTTGTAATGTTCATAAGCAAATCCTCCGCTTCTTATTATAAGACACGGAGGATGATGTTTGCTGAAAGTACGACGGTGTATTGCTAAGCTGAGTAGCCGGGATCATTACGGTATAGATCAACGATACGCTGGAGTGCACCTAGAGTTAGTTGGTAGTCTGCGCCCGGTAATGTGGTCCGTGGTTCTGCGTCGGATGGAACAATAATTCGGAGTTGTTCGTCGGAAGTACCTACACCAATTGTGTGGGCACCCGGTCGATATGCGGTAAATAAAGGAGGAGCAGCTGGTTCTTGTGTTGGGTCCGCAGGCGCTGTGGTCGCTTCTGGTGTGGCCTCCCCTGACACGCCGGCAAATACGCCTGCAAAGAGCGATGCTTCCCGGGGAACGCCTGTAGGTTTATCAAATTCAGACATAATAAAATGATGCTTTCATGGAAATTTTATGTAATTGGCGGAGAGGACAGGATTCGAACCTGCGAGAACCTTGCGGCCCAACACACTTTCCAGGCGTGCGCCTTAAACCAACTCGGCCACCTCTCCAGATTTGAGTATTATACCACGGTAAATCGGGCTATTTCGACTGTTATATTCCGGCTTATCACAAGCGGCGAAAATTTTACCACAAAACCACCTTGCAGCAAATGCAATTTCGAGGGTACACTAGCAAGTAATGCCCATTATCGAACTCACCAATGTAAGTAAGCTCTTCGGCTTCGGCGACGCGACGAATGTTGCGCTCGATGAAGTAAGTCTGACGATCGAGCCCGGCGAATTCGTGGCGGTCATGGGCCCGAGCGGCTGTGGCAAGTCGACACTCATGAACGTGATTGGCATGCTCGATCGCCCAACGCATGGTTCGTACAAGCTTAATGACCGTGAATCATCCAAATTGCGCACCGGCCGACGGGCTCGTATTCGTCGCGATATGGTTGGCTTTATTTTTCAGTCGTTCAACTTACTGCCGCGCTTGACGGTGCTTGAAAACGTCACGCTGCCACTGGTTTACAAAGGTATGTCAGTGTCGCATCGTATCAAACTCGCTAGCAATATGTTGGAACGAGTTGGTCTGCGCGACCGCGAATTTTACTTCCCTCGCCACCTGAGCGGCGGCCAAACGCAATGTGTTGCGATTGCCCGAGCGCTCGTCAATAATCCGAAACTTATTATCGCCGATGAGCCGACCGGAAACCTGGATAGCGGTTCGAGCCGGCTTATAATGGAACTTTTAAGCGAAATTCACAAAACCGGCAATACGATTTTGTTCGTGACGCACAACCCCGAGCTCACCCGCTACGCAACGCGCGTGGTATATATGCACGACGGCCGAATTGTTCACGACGAGCAAACTGCCTTGGGCGAAATTGCTGCAACAGCGCGCAAAGTCATGTACACCATTCCAACAACGACCGAAGAAGATGACCTGGCGGGCGTTTCGGCCCTCATGAAAGTACGCTCCGGATCAAGCACCAAACCAAAAGCAACTTCGACGAAAAATACTTCTAAAAAATCTCACAAAACGAAGAAATCCACCAAGAAAGGTGCCAAAAAATGAGCTCGATCGCCCGTGGTGAACTGAAAATGGCGATTGCTGCTATCCGCGCTAACCGCTGGCGCAGCTTGCTCACGATGCTCGGCATTATTATTGGGATTGTGGCGGTTGTAACTATCGTTGGTATTGGCGAAGGTGTGAAACAACAGATCGCATCGCAGCTCGGTAATTTTGGCAAAGATCTTATCACGATTGTTCCCGGTGACATTCATAACCAAACCAATGGCGCCAGTTTTGTCGGAACGAATTTGTTTAGTGGGCCGTCGAGCCAGTTCTCGTTAACCGCACAAGATTTGCGGACGGTGCAGCGCGTGCCCCATGTCGCCGTCACCGCTCCCTTAAGTCAAATCTCTGGTCAGCCGAAAGTTGAAGGGCGTACCGTGCCCGGCATTACCGTTATCGGAACGACGCCTGATTTTCCAAAAATCTTGAACCAAAAAGTACCGGAGGGCGCGTTTTTCACCGATAGCCAAAACGATGAAAACGGTGCTGTTATCGGTAAGAGCGTCGCACAGCATTTATTCCAAGAAGACATTCCGCTCGGGCGAAGTTTTGAATTCCGTGGCCGCACCATGGTTGTTCGCGGCGTGTTTGATGACTTTGTGGATGTGCCACTCTCCCCTGTTGCGAACTTTGATAACACTATTTTTGTGCCGTTCGATGTGGCGAACAAACTCGCCAATAACGCGGCGCCGATTTATACCATTCTGGCAAAACCGGATAATATTTCGCGTACGCAGGGCGCAATCAAAAACATCAATGGTGACCTATTACGTTCCCACGGCGGGCAGCAAGATTTTAGCGTTCTCGACGAAAAACAAACCGCATCTTCCACGAGTCATGTGCTCGATCTTTTGACGAAATTAATCGCGGGTGTTGCAGCAATTTCTCTGCTGGTCGGCGGTGTTGGCATCATGAACGTGATGTTGGTTTCAGTGACCGAACGCATGCATGAAATCGGTGTGCGCAAGGCGATCGGCGCGACGAACCGACAAATCTGGCGGCAGTTCATGCTGGAATCCGGCGCATTGAGCGGCCTTGGCGGAATCATTGGCGTGCTGATTTCCCTGCTTGTTGACGTGCTGTTACATGCCTATACAGACCTCAAGCCGAGTATTTCTTGGCAAGCCATGGTAATTGCCACACTCGTATCGGTTGTGGTCGGTGTGTTGTTCGGTACGGCTCCGGCGCTCAAAGCTGCCCGTAAAGATCCGATCGAAGCATTGCGTCACGAATAGTTCCCCGAAGTCCTTAATAATAATTTCCGTATGACCAAACGATCTTCCGAATTTCATTATTATTCTGCGAATCCAGGCGAAATCGCCCGGCATGTTGTCTTCTCGCCTTTTACTTGGGCTGGACGGCGCTACAACAGTGATGCTCGCTTGCAGGCATTTGCTCAGCATTCGGGTTTTGATGTCGTAACAACGCATGCTGCTGGTACTGGCACACCTTATGTAGGCCGGAAGCTCCGCAAAGATCTTCGGTGTATTTTCAAAATCGGTAATCTGGCACGAGAGCAAGGCGAAGCGCTCATGGCCGATAGCCGTTTTCAAGACTACGAAGGTTATAAAATTGCCCAAGGATTATCTGGCCGCAGCGTTTGGATCGGCGCAATGGTCGCTTACCTGGATAACGCCGGCCAACAACCGTTTACGCATGTGCAAACCTGCGACGGGGTTAATTTTAGTGCACCAGAACTCTCGCATCGAAGCGTATTGAGACTTTTGAAAAAAGGCGGAGAACGAAGTGCTAACCTTGCTTCCCCTCCGAATCTAGACAGCAGACACAACCTCCTAGGCGAGATATATACACTAGGCTGTGCTGTGGGCGAGATTGCAGCTTACTCACAAATTATGACCAATGGTGACAGCGAGGAGCCTTATAAATGGCTTGCCGCGCGACCCGAAATTCCTTATCACAGCGTTGTATTCGAAGATAGTGTGGGCGGTGCGCAACCAGAACGTATCGCGGCGTTTCACGAGCGACTTTTATATTTACGAAGTGTAGCTGCTTGCGATAAAGAACCTGCTCCGTTATTAGCCGAAGCACTTCCCTACAAGCATGGCGATTTAATGAATCCGGTGCTGATGGCGGGATTGCTCGAGAGCACCGTGCAGATGACCGATCCGGAATTTAAAATACCGACACAATAGCGGCGAGCCCGGCGCCAGTCATCAGGAGCACTGTAAACCAGCCAACTACTGTCGACCAGCGCTTATTAACCCAGCGCCCCATGAGTTTTTTATTGCTACTCATAAGTACGACTAAAAGCAAGATAATCGGTGCGACGATGGCGTTGCCGATAGCGGCGTAAATAAGTGCTTTAATCGGATCGAGCCCAATAAAGTTGATGCCGAGGCCAACGAGCATCGAAATAATAATCACGCCGTAAAAAGCATAGGCTTGGTCGAGGTTGCGATACAGCCCTTCGCGCCAGCGGAAACTTTCGGCGAGCGCGTATGAACTCGAACCGGCCAAGACAGGAATGGCGAGCATGCCGGTACCAATAATACCAATGGCAAACAAAAAGTACGTTGCGTTTCCGGCGAATGGTCGAAGCGCTTCAGCGGCTTGGGCGGCGCTTTGGATGTGCGTGACGCCATGAGGAAACAAGATGCTACCACAAGCAGCAATAATAAAGAACATCACCATGTTTGACAGTAACATCCCGGACCAAACGTCGGCGCGCATACTTTTGACGTCTTTGGCGTCGGTTGGGCGGCGCAGGTGCACCGTAGTTTTGCCCATCAAAATTTGCTCTTCCACTTCTTGCGAGGTCTGCCAGAAAAATAAATATGGCGAAATGGTGGTACCCAAAATAGCGCACACTAACAAGATTTCTTCTTTATTAAATGATAATTTCGGCACGAATGAGTTTTGGAATACGGCATGCCAGTCAGGATGTGCCAAGAATGCTGACAAAATGTAGGCTAATAAAACAAGTGCCATCCATTTGAGATACTTGGCATAGCGGACATACGGTGTAAAAATTTGCAGTCCCAAACTAAGTATGGTGAGTCCGATCACAACTGGCGCAAATGCTAATTTTGGATTAAGTAATTGTATCGCTTTGGCCATGGCACCAAGGTCGGCACCAATGTTAAAAGCATTCGCCGCAAACAATAGTGCCGTACACAAATACAGCATGCGTTTTGAAAAGTGAATGCGGATATTCCCGGCGAGTCCCCTACCTGTCACCAGGCCGATTCGCGCACACATTTCCTGCACGGTTGCCATGAGTGGGAATGTCCAAAATGATAGCCATAAAAAGCGAAACCCGAACTGCGCCCCCGTTTGAGAATACGTTGCAATTCCCGAAGGATCGTCATCCGACGCGCCGGTGGTTAGGCCAGGGCCTAACATGTGCCAATAGTCTTTCCCTTTTCGCAGCATTTTGCCACCGGGGAGCGCGGCAGTCACGCGCTTGCTGGCGATCACGGTCATGGCGAGCGCTTCGGCGGGAACTTCAGCAGTTTTTTGTATAACGGTTTTGTGTTTTTTCATAGAGGTTATGCTTTATTATAGCACTTGCCTAAGCGCAGCAAAAAATACAACTATTCCAGGGCAGGCCGGAGCTAATTACCGAAAATTGCGGGGCCGAAGTAGTACCAGAATTGGCGCAAAATAAGTGCCGTAATAACGAGCAGCCACAAAATATACAGATCAAGATGATGTTTGCGTATGAAGCTCCCTACCCCGACCAAACGACTCGGCATTTTGATAATACCGGTTTTGAGATTGTACTGAAGCGTGTACCAAAACGTCGTGATAACCACAGCCCAAACCACCATGCAGTACGGACAGAGCGCATGAATACGATACACACTCTCGAAAAACAGCCAATGCACAAACGCGATGCCAAACAGCGACCCAATCTGAAGCCCGATCCAAAACCAGCGCTTAAATTTCGCGCCAGCAAATATTGCCATACCGATCGTAACGAGTACCGCAAACGCCGCTAAACCAATAAATGGATTCGGAAAGCCAAACACTGCGCCTTGTTTTGATGACATGACGCTGCCGCAGCTGATGATTGGGTTGAGATCGCATGACGGCACAAAATGCGGATTTTCGAGAAGTTTGAATTTATCTTGTGTAATGATGAAAGAACAAGTAACGCCAATAACGCCGCCGACCACAAGAATCCACGGGAGCACTCGCTCAATTTTCCAGTGTTTAAAAATCATACGCTTAGTATACGATACTTTTTATAGGAACGGTAAGAGTACAGAGCGAGTATAAATTAAGCGGATCTTCAGGTATACTACGCTAGAATAGAGCTAGTTAAGGTAAGATAGGGTTTATATGTTAGTACACGCTTTTGTTCCACATTTTGCGTACCTCGATCCAGGTACTGGAAGCATGATAGTGCAATCAGTAGTCGGTGTTGCTGCCGGCGTAGCGGTGTTTGGACGCCGAGCTATTGCGAATGTTTTTCGCAAAACCAAAGCGTTGTTTTCGCGCGGTAACACTTCGAGCGAAAAATAGATGACCCGCCCCGCCCCGCATTCTGGATCTTTCCGAGACCCGGCCGGTTTTATCTTTACTGATAACGGCACTATTTACCGACAAATAAATCAGGCTGGCAAAGACGATTTTGATCTGTTTATGAGTTCTGGCCTGTACGACGCGTTGGTTGAAAAAGAGCTTATCGTTTCACACAAAGAAATCACGAAACATACGTATGCCAAAGACGCGGCGCGTTATAAAATCATTGAACCCCAAAAAATACCTTTTATCTCGTATCCATATGAGTGGTCATTTGGCCAGCTTAAAGCAGCAGCTCTGCTGACAATCGAAGTGCAGAAACTTGCACTTGAACATGGCATGATTCTCAAAGATGCCAGCGCCTACAACGTGCAGTTTATTGGTAAAAAACCTATTTTTATCGACACCCTGTCGTTTAAAAAATATGAAGTCGGCGAACCGTGGGAAGGCTACAAACAATTTTGCGAGCATTTTTTGGCGCCGCTCGCCCTTTCGCACTATGCCTCGTATGACGTTTTGAAATTTTTGGAGACAAATATCGAAGGCCTGACGCTTGAGCTGGCCGTACAATTACTGCCGCGCCGCGCTCGGTTTGCGCACGGACTTTTGAGTCATATCTATTTCCATGCAGCAACGAAAAAACGCTACGAAAATGCCGGTTCACAAGGCAGGCCGCTGCCGAAACGCCAGCTCAGTACTTTTGCGCTCAAAGGTTTGATCGGCGGCTTGGAAAGCAGCGTCAAAAGTCTCCGCCCGCCCAAACAACAGACCGAATGGGGCGACTATTACTCATTTACGAACTACAGCGATAAAGGTTTTGAGGAAAAGCAAAAAGTCGTTTCGAGTATGCTCAAACAAATCAAACCTCGTGTGGAAACGGTGTGGGATTTGGGCGCAAATAACGGCGAATTCAGTGTGCTGGCTGCAGATTTGGGTGCGTACACAATTGCTTTCGACATCGACCCGGTTGCCGTCGGACGAAACTTTGCGCATTCCGATGAACGCGACAGCAACATGTTGCCGCTCGTGCAAGACTGCGTGAATCCATCAACTGCCAACGGCTGGATGGGTCGTGAGCGCGACTCGCTATTTGACCGTGGCCCAGCTGATGCAGTTATGGTTTTGGCGCTCATTCACCACTTGGCGATTGGCCGAAACTTGCCCCTGCCCCGCATCGCCGAGTTCTTGGCGCAAACCGGCAAAAATATTATTATCGAATTCGTGCCAAAGGGTGATTCGAAAGTTGATATTTTGCTTTCATCGCGCAAAGACATTTTCCCTGACTACGACGAAACACATTTCGAACAAGCCATGGGCGAGTATTTCAAACTCGTAAAGAAAACACCGGTCAAACACACCAAACGAACGCTGTACTTGTTTGAAAATAAGGCGTAAAACTATCGTATGGCCAAAAAGAAACGTACCGCAAAAAAATCTGCACAATCACCGGTAGAAAAGTCTGCTGCAGCAGCAAAGGCAGCGGCATCTTCGTCTACCGATACTCCTAAATCACACAAAGAGCCCAAAAATATCGTGGCTGAATTGACGGGCGGCCCGATGCAGCCGGCGACTGTAAAACTCGAAGATGACAAGCCGCCAAAATCGACGGATGTGACGCCAAACGGCAAGTATGACGACACGAGTACCGACGATAAAAAACCGGCGCCAAACATCGAAAAAACTTCTGCAAAAGACACTGTCGCTGCGCCTAAAAAACCAGGCAAACTCAAACGATTTGGCCGGGCACTTGGCCGGTTTGTGCTTCGCACGAGCGTACCAGAAATTTTGCTGCTTATATCGCTTGTTTTGTCGCGTTGGTTACAAAACTCTGACTTTAGTTATCCGCAGGAAACGTTCGTGCCGATCGTGTTATTCGCAGTACTTGCGACCATCATCTTCTATGTCTACAAACTGATTTTACGCCGCGATTTGGCCGCGCATGCGGCCGCATTACCACTTGTATACGGCTTGTACGGCTACACATATACGTTCCACAATCTTCACACATTTGCTGATAGGTTTGTACCAAAAAACTTTGATACGCCGCTTGCCCACGGGCTGATTTTTATGCTGGTTACGGTGATTATTTTTGGGCTCGGAGGCGCGGTGCTCGACCTGATTATGCGTAAGGCAAAACCGCTCAAAAACGTGCCGCTTTTGAAAATTGCCATGTTCGTCGTGGTCTTTATTTTCGCTGGACAAGCCTACAAAACGGCTACGCGTCTTTGGACGGTTCGCCACCAACTTGCCTACCAACAACCAGCGAGTTTGACGCCCGCAAAACCCGCAAATGTCCAGACAACCGGCACGCCGAACGTGTATTACCTGTTGTTTGATCGTTACGCAAACTCCAATACGCTCAGCAAAGATTACAATTATAATAACAGCGATTTATTGAACTTTTTGAGCGACCAAGGATTTGTAACGCGTGATCAGGCCTATGCAAATTATCCGTTTACGATGCAGTCGGTTAGCTCGACTTTGGCAATGAATTACTTCCCTGAATTTAACAAGTCCTTCACCCATGATGGCGGAAATTGGCAGACCGCATTTCCGTATCGAACCGTACTCGATAACCCGCCCGCTGCTCAGGCATTAAAGCAAAATGGCTACACATATAATCAGGTTTCGTCGTGGTGGGACTTTACGCGTGATGACATTAAAGCCGATAACCAACCGACCAAAGATTTCCGTTTGCGCACGCTCGGCATGACGTTTTGGATGACTGATTTGCAGCGCGACATCATCAACAAAAGCATTCTCTCGCCACTGCTCAAAAAAGGTTTGTCGTTTGGTAAACACATTGCAATTTTGTATGACCTCGATACCGCGCCGCGTGACAATTTTGAGCAACAAATGGCGGCGCTCAAAACCATTGCCGCCAATAGTAAAACGCAGAAAACGCCGCAATTCACCTTTGCACACGTGCTGGTGCCGCACGACCCATATATTTTTGGACCTGACGGCTCTGACCCGACATATAGCGGCGACCGGGACGATAACGGCGCTGACGAGGTCGATAAATATACCAACCAGCTCACCTATCTGAACACTCGCATCAAAGATTTGATCGGTGATATTCGTGCAAAAGATCCGGGCGCTGCAATCATCATGCAGGCTGACGAAGGCCCGTACCCTAAACAATTCCGCGGTACACTCACGCCTGGTCATTATTACAACCCCATTAACCTTCCGGTTGAGCAAATGCAGCAAAAATTCGGTGTGCTTGCGAGCTACTACCTGCCGAATGTGCCTACCGAAACCGTAGCGGCGCAAATGACGAGTTCGGTAAACGCTTTTCGAGTGGTGCTGAATACGTATTTGGGATATTCACTCGATCTATTACCTGATTGCCAGTTTGCGACGGGCGACAAGTATCAGTTGTACGGCTACGCGTTGGTGAGCGGTAAGCTCCGCGGCACAAACGAACCCGCCGTTTGCCAACAATATCAATAACACAACACTTTTTTGGGCGAAATTTTCTCGACTAGTCTTACCTCTGTTTTGGTGTGAGCCGAATCTAAAAACCAACGTGAAATAAATAACTTTCGATATAAGCAAAGCCTGACACACTAGCTAACTGTGCCGCGAGCATGCGTGAACGCGGCACAACTTTTACGCATGCTAAAAGGAGCCTATGAAGAAAACACCCTTGTTATATCGTGCCATCATATGTCTGTGGATTTTACTTATCAGTGTTGCCGTCCTTCCGCTATGGACCGCCATTAAGCACGCGGAGCCGCATGGCTGGCTTGTCACCACGCTCGTCATCACCAGTACATTTTTTATTGGTTATTTTTGGCTGAATGGGACCAAAGATTTGGTCTACACGCTGTATTATTATTTGCGCAAACGAAAACTAGAAAACTTGCCGCCACATAACCACTGGCCGCGCACCAACGGCTTTCATAACCAGCCCCGTGTAGTGATGGTGTATTGTACCTGCAACGATTTTAACGGCGATAGTTTGTTTGCGAGTATGCAGCAAGACTATCCGAACAGCGAAGTGGTAATCTTGGACGACTCGTCTAAGCCAGAATATCAGCGCGAAGTTGATCTGTTTGCGCAAAAGCACGGTTTGCAAGTTGTTCGCCGCGACAACAATATTGGCTTCAAAGCCGG
This sequence comes from uncultured Candidatus Saccharibacteria bacterium, assembly GCA_964600185.1. Lineage (GTDB taxonomy): Bacteria > Patescibacteriota > Saccharimonadia > Saccharimonadales > UBA4665 > DATASD01. Next base: position 18,529 of record CAZRIO010000012.1, read on the forward strand.
CAATCTCAACAATTATTTGCGGTCGGCTGATTTTGATTATTTTGTGATTTTGGACAGCGACGAGATCATTCCACGCAATTTCATCACCCGCTCGCTCGACTATTTTGCGTTCTATAACAACATGGGGATTTTACAGGCGAACCACATCGCCACCCGTAATCGCAACAAGTTCATGAATCTGTTTGCGATTGGCGTGAACTCGCACTGGATCACCTATCAAACGGTTAAGCATCATCACGGATTTCTGTCGCTCCTCGGACACGGTGCTATGGTGAGTCGGAAATGTTACGAAGCCGCGGGTGGTTTTCCGCACCTTGTAGCCGAAGACCTGTGTTTTAGTATCGAATCACGTGGTGCGGGCTATTACACCGGTTTTGCGCCGGATATCACCTGCGAAGAAGAGTATCCGATCGACTACCTTGCCTTCAAAAAACGCCACAGCAAGTGGACGCAAGGCAATATGGAGTTCATCAAAAAATATACGGGCCGGATTATTACATCACCGATGTCATGGTTCGAGAAACTCGATATTATTTTGTTTACTTACAGTCTGCCGCTGACGTTTTTCTTCTCGCTCTACATTTTGATTAACGTCGTCTTTTTGCCACTCATGCAGTACGAAATCAAGTATCCGTTTTGGTTATTGATTCCAACCGGCTTGTTCCTGCTGGCGCCGATGCTGAATGATATTTTTTATTACGCCCGAAAGATGAATCCGTTTAAATTGGTTTCATACTTGCTGCACACTATGTTGCTGTACGGCTCGATGTTTTTCGTCAGTTTGCGTTCGTCGCTCAAGTCGTTGTTTGGCAAGTCGGTCTTCCTGGTGACTCCCAAAGACCAGCAGCAGATTTCGGTTCGTGAGGCCTTTACAGCGAATCGCGGCGAGCTGATATTCGGCGTTGCCCTGCTCATCGTTTCGATTATTTGTGATAAAACACCGCTCCCGACACTTTTAATCGTGATCCCCGGTATGCTGAGTGTGTATCTGTCGCTCATTGCCAATCGTACGCAAGATATTGATGACGATGAAGATCGCCGCCGACGCAAAGTTCGACCGACTGCTCGCGTGCCTCGCCGTGTTGTGCAGCCCGAAATAGCGTCCTATCGCCGGGGCGCCGTGCCCGCTACTAAATAGGCTTGTCTTTGAGGTGAAGCAAAAAGCCGATGTACGACGAGATAAGTTGCGCGGCTAGTCCCAGTAGCACTGCGGTAATTGCGATGGAAAGCGATGGATGGATAAGTGGCCAGGTGGCAACCAAAGCGCCAAGTGGCAAATCAATTTGATCGAATGGGAACCAGCTCTCGCCGGGCGGCGTATCGCGCTGGCGTTTGAAAAAGCTTTTTATGGCGTCGCCGCCAAGCGCACCAAGTCCAAATAACGGCCCGGCGATAAGTGTCGGCAAATGACCGAAGTCAAAGCCGTGCAGCCAGTCTTGCATAAAGTGCGTATGCCTAAAAATGACTTGCTGAATTGCCAGGATGATCGTCGACGCGATCATGCCCGTTACCAGCCCACGCCATGTTTTGTGTGTCCCGAAAATTTGTCTTCCTCGGAACGTTTTCCCAAAGTCGATAGGGGTTGTCCAATTTCGCAGTGGTTTCCATGACGATTTAGCCACTAAAATCGGTGTCATATTTCCCATTGCGGCCGGAAAATACACCCACAATGCAAAAAATATATCTTTTAAGATGTCGTTAAACTGCATTTTTAAACCGACTGCGGGCGCGATTAATTTTCGGATACAAAAGCCCAATGACGCCGGGTGCATGAACGGCGTATGAGGCTTCGGCTAACAGCTCGACGAGTGTTTCGCGCGTTGGCTCCTCGGCGATACAGGCATAGGTTTTGCCCCAGCCGCGAAAACCGTGCGCGTCACTGCTGGCTGCGCCGACTGCTTCGTGTTTTTTAACCCAGGTCGAGGCTTGGTTGCTGTGATTCTGAAAAACTGCCCGACCGTTGTGAACCTCGAGGATGTCGACATCTTGAGCGATTTTGGCGAGGGCTTTCTCGGAAAGACCGCTGCGTACCGTTTCAAAAGGATGCGGCACATAGACGATGCCGCCTTGCGCGCGAATTTGCTTGATGGTTTCTTTTGGTGTGAGGCCGGCTGGAATTGCTTCTTTGAGGTACAGGCCGATTATTTCACCTTCGGTCGTCATGATTTCCTCGCCCACGATGATCTGTTTGCCGAGTTCGTTCCGAATGCGAAGTGCGACATCGATACGGTTGTGGTCAGTAATAGCGATGAAATCAAGTGCGTGTTCGTCGAGCGCCCGCTGATAATGCCGCAGGCGGAGCCCGCCGTCTGGCGAACCGTATGAGTGTGTATGAAGGTCTATTTTGTACATGCCGCTCCCCTGTTATGTAGTGGAGACAGTTACGATGCTGAAAGGTCGGGAGGCGCGGCGATTGTCGTGCTCTTGTTTCATAATTACTCCTATTGTAGGCTTTTTCGCACGATTCGTCCAGCTTTGTGGACGGTACTCGGGCGCGTTACCAGGTAAAATGCGGTGCTAATTGGCTGGTGGCACCCAAGGTGTTGGGGGCTGTGGTGGTTGGTCTTGCGGCGGCTGCTGTGACTGTTGTGCTGGGTTTGGCGGTTGCTGCGCAGCGGGTTGCGGTGCCTGATACTGCGTTTCTACGTTCGGTTGCGGCTGCTGTGGCGGCATTGGCTGGTTTTCTAGGTGCAGATCTGGCAGATCGAGAGTGATGCTCGATCCGGAGCTTGCCTCGCCCCGTAGAATTTTGACTGCCATGGCGTTCTCAACCGTTTTTTGAATGAGCCGGCGCATGGGGCGAGCACCAAATTCGGGATCGTATCCTTGTGCGGCAAGCTGGTTAAGGGCTGCTTCGGTAAGTTCGACTTTAATATTTTGCGCGGAAAGTGTTTTGTTGACTTCACTTACCATGAGACGTGCTACCTGGGCGAGCTCACTTTGGTTGAGGGGTCTAAAGAGCACGATTTCGTCGAAACGGTTAATAAGTTCGGGACGGAATTGCCCGGCGTTAATGAGTTTGTCAATCAAAGGACGCTCAAATTGGTCGAGCCCTTCCCCGTTTCGGACGCGTTCAATAATATCCGTTGCTCCGGCGTTAGAGGTGGCGATAATAATTGCGCTGCGGAAGGAAGCCGGCTTGCCCGAGCTGTCAGTAAGGCGACCTTCGTCGAGCAACTGCAGGAACAGGTTCAGAATATTAGGGTGCGCCTTCTCGATTTCGTCGAAAAGCACGACTGAAAAAGGCTGCGCGCGAATAGCAAGTAACAAGCTCTTCTCCCCTGTTCCGCCTGCCGAAAGAAGGCGATTTACGTCCTCGGGCTGCTGGTATTCGCTCATGTCGAGGCGAATCATTTGGTGTTCATCGCCAAAGTACACGGCTGCAAGCGACTTGGCGAGCTCGGTTTTACCCACACCGGTCGGTCCAAGGAACAAGAAGCTACCAACGGGACGCTTGGGGTTGGAAACGCCCGCGCGTCCGCGACGTAGTGCGCCGGATACAACATTTACGGCACGAACCTGGTTGATCATACGCTCGTGGATGTGGTCTTCGAGATTCAAAAGCATATCTGCCTCGGGCGCTTGCGCGGAAGATACTTTTACGCCCCGAGTTTTTTCGATGGTGGCCTGAATGACTGCTGCATTGACGACTTTGCTGACGCTATATGGCACTGCCTGCTCGAGTAATGCAATGGCTTTGCCCGGATATGATTCTTCTTGCATGTACTGGCCGCTCATGCGCACAGCTTCGCGCAAAGCGTCGAATGAAATCAAAACACCGTGCTGATGTTCGGTATATGGCGTCGTGTCCTCGAGGATGCGCATCGTTTCCTGGGTTGATGGTTCTTGGACGACCACGGCCGAAAAACTGCCGGTCAAGGCCTCGTTTTTAATACGCAATTGCTGCCATTCATCGGGCGCAAACGCGGCAATAATTCGAATATTTCGATTTTTCAACACCGGTAGCAGGATTTGGCTAATATCGAAAGCTCCGACACCGGTTCCGAAGAATAACTGCGCTTCGTCGATAAACAAAATAATATTGCCGGCATGAATCGCATCACCAAAAATAGTGACAAGCAGGTTTTCGAGTTGGCCGGTGCCTGCCGAAAGAATAAGTGAAGCATTCAAACTAACAACTTGGTGATAGCGTAGCGCGGGGTCGGTGCCGCGGAGCAAACGATCGGCCAGGCCATAAATGAGCGTCGTTTTGCCCACACCGGTTGCGCCGACGATAGCCACGCCAGTTCCCTGACTCAAGGTGTTAACGACACCGTCGAGCAAATCTTCATGCGCTAAGTAATGATTGTAGCCGCCCGCCGCCTGCACGCTCTGACTGATATTTTGCGCGAACTGATCGAGGGTCGGAGTAAAACCGGCAGCCCAGTCGCGGCCAATACCGCCGAACGAGGAATGCGGCCGGTCACCGTACGAGATTTGCCGTTCAAGCCACTGGAAAATCTCGAGTACATCCTCGACACCTAATTTTTGCCGATTAAGGTGCGTGATAATCGTCGGACTCGTAAGGATGAGTGCCGTCATCAATGTTCCGGCGTGAATTTCCGGCGCATTATATTGTTGCTGCAATTGAATTGCTTGCTGCCAGACGGCTGGCATGTCCGCTGGGTTTTCACTCAAGCCTGAGCCGCTAGGGTCGCTCGGAATAAGTAATCGGTTAATGATAAAGAAGCCGGGTCCGCCCTTTTTGAGCGCAAGTTTCCAGGCTGTCATCGGTGACAGTTCTTTGGGCATATGCGCGAGTAATGCCGCAGACAGCACATCGTCAAGACTGGTAAATTTTTTGTTAGGCTTGAGTACTGACAGATCAAACTTGTACCATAGCGCAATCATGGCGAGGGCGAGGCCCACTGCCAGGCTGGCAAAACCGACGCGGACTTGCGTACGCATTACCACACAAACAATTCCAATGACGAGAAGCGCAAACGCGGCAACGGCGATTAATTCAAAACCATTTTTGCCGATACTTTCGGCGGCGCGAGCTTTGATCGCACGAGGGCTGTGATGGTCGATATTCATCCGACGATCCCCCGAGCTAAACAGTAGACGATAAGTGGTGGCACCAACGGCCAGACGACCGTTAATAGCGCCGAACCGATAAACGCACACAAAATAGCAACAGCCGCTGCAATGAGTACAAAGAAGCGCACAAAGAATCCGACAAATCGTGAAATAAGGTTGTCGAGCATGGCCTGAACTTTTTGGTCAAGTGAGCGGCCTTGCGCTGAAGTCATGCGCTTCCATGGTGCAAAAAGTGTCCCGAGCAATATGCCCACCGAGAAGTTATGCTCCACTGCTGTCGGCGCCTTTATGATACCGTGGATTATTTTGAACCAACCAGTACCATACCACCAGCGGAAGAGCTCGAAAATCATAAGCGTATTATAGCGCATTTATGAGTAAAAAGTGCTACGAACATTGTTAATTGGCGAGAAATGTAATAACATGATCCGACTATGAAACGACAAGCGGCAGAACTGTATATTATTGGTGGCGAAACGACGATGGGCAAAACAGAGCTCGCCCGCCGTTTGCGCTCGGGCAGATCGTTCGATTCGGTATCTTCGGATATGGGTAGACGCATGTTATGGAATTTCTGGAACGAGCAAATTGCCGACCCCAACAGTCCCCTCACCGAAGCTGATCGCCCGAAACCCTTATTTAGAATGTTTGAAGAGCGGAAAGAATATGCTGATGATGCCGATTGGATACGCGAAAACAAAACAAATCCGCTCAAATTTATCGCTTCGCGAGCAGCGCAATCGAATTATGTGTTTGAGAATGTACTCCGCTCCGCTATCGCCAGCGCGATGGAACGAGGTATCGACACAGTGGGCGAAGGAATCGGTTATCGCCCGAGCGCAATTCGTACATTGCGAGGCGCACATCCTTTGCGTGCAATTGTCTTGGGGAATCAAGACGCGCGCGAACATACCACACAATTTGAACGTTCCATCGAGGAAACGCCAAATCACTGGGCTGCACGATGGTCATGGGAGCGGCGCTCGCATTTCGTAGAACAACTAACCATCGGAAGCCGATTGCTAGAAATGGACTGTGAGAGAAGAGCAGATTCACCGGCGATTGAATATTTCGAGATGGGCGGCATTCCAGAAGATGAAGTGTTTGAGGCAGCGCTCGAAGTGCTGACAAAGCAAACCGAGCAATATTACCCACCCATTCAAAGGACTAATTAAAGGCTGCCAATAAGCGGCTGAATGAAGCCTTGGATGTCAGAGTAATCGTCGATGCCGGCAGCCGGAATAAGGGCTGACTGCCCGCTCGCACTCGTGTAGCTACGCAAGTAATTTTTGGTGGTGGTTTGCAGTGCGATCGGCTGCATATTGGCAGAGCCGATGCCGCGAACAAGGCTCACGAGCTTGCGTGCTTCGTTGATTTTCATATCGGTGGTAACGTTGGTGCCGATGCCGTCCAAAACTTTACCTAGTTTGATTGGGTTAACCAATACTCCGGCGCTCGACATTTTGTCCTGAATGGCGGTGATGAGTTGGCGTTGGTGCTCGGTGCGATCAAAATCGCTGCGTGGAAATCCGTAACCGACACGGCCATCGCCCGTTGGATCGCCACGTGCACGTGACAAGTTCAGCGCGGTTTGTCCATCAAGATGATTAATACCATTTGGAAGCTTGAGCGGTCCATTGTCGGCCACGCTGATATTCGGATCGTACAATCCTCGTGGATCGGTGCTCTGAATATTTACATCTACCCCGCCAACTGCATTCACGATGTTTTTGAGTGCCGTGTAGTTTACAAGTGCGTAGTAATCAATTGGTATTTGGAAATGTCGTTCGATGGTTTTTTCGAGCAATCCCATCCCGCCCGATGGGAAGCCGGCTTCACTAAAATTATCACTGTTACCGAGCGGATAGGCGCTGTTAATTTTGCCGTATCCTTCCCCTGGAATGTTGACCCACATGTCTCGCGGAACGCTAAACATATATGCTTTGTGTGTCGAGGTGTCGATGCTCAAAATCATAATTGAATCGGTCAGACTGGCGCCGCCGTGGCCGGGATCGTCAACCGAATTGCCTGCCAGCAACAAGTTTACATGTCCGCGGTCTTCACCTTTTAGCGTAGTCGGCTGAAGTAATTTTGCGGCATTTCCAATCGGTGTTCCGCCAAAAACTTTGGTGGTTTCCTGGAGGAATTTCCAGCTTACCCAACCGAAGCCGATGAGTGCGATAAAAATAATCGTGAATAACGTCCACAGTGTGCGTTTGAGCCATCGCCGGCGTTTTTTCGGTGGCCGAAAATCTTCACCGTCGTAGTCTTGCGGTGCGCCTTGGTCGGGTAGGAATTGGTTTGGCCCGTCGGCACCGCGTTTGGCGGCTTTCTTTTGGGCTTTGCGTTCACGGCGTGAGGGCTTGGTGTCTTCCTCGATCATGTCGCCGATCTTGCGCCGATCGTTGCGCACACCGGGCAGATTATCGCCCGCGATCTGACGGCGCGCATGGAGTCCGTCTTTGCGCTTTTCTTTGTCATCGCCAGGGCTATAATAGGTGTAAAAATCTTTGCTCATAGAATAAATATCCACCGTCAGTATAGCAAACTTTGGCTGAGAATAACCTTAACGATATAATCCACGTTTCCGCCGCCGTTTTTTGTCTTTTTTGTCGTCTTCACGATCGTGAACGTCTGTGCAGGCGGCGTGCGACCGTGTTATCTCTTCAAAAAAACTTGCCTCTTGAAACGCTGCGGCAACTGTTGGATTGCTGCAACAAATGTCGCCGAGCTGCGCGAGTAATTGCAATTGCGCGAACGCATTTTGATGTTCGGCCATCGCAAGTAAATTAGTGGTCTTTTCAATGAGTTCTCGTCCGGTTTCACCTGCCTGAAGTGTGGCAAATAGCGGAGCGGCAGCTTCGATAAACTGAGCCTCCCAATTAATTTCTTTATCGAGACTTGTAAATATATCTGGTTGCTGTTCCACTAGCCCATCCTTTCGGCTAAGCGCACCGCGTTATTAACAGCATTGCTGTCTACCAAGGCGCCGTAACCAATCCCCTGCACTAAAGGCAATGCGTTTGGTATATCGAGTCGAGGAACTGCACCGCTATTCGGCCGCTGTGCAAGTAGACGCAAGCCCGCTGGCCAATCATCAAAATGGAGCCGGCGTGAACTGACAGGTTGCGGCAAAATGCCATACGCTTGCCTGTTTTTTGGATCGGGTTGGCTGAGTGTCGCCACGATATTACCGCCAAGAGTCTTAACCTGGTCGATAACATGTGCGCCATTAGCAATTTTTTGACCAATTACCGGCTGCAAAGCTCCACCCATGATTGAAAGCAGATGCCCGGCCTCGGCTTTATTCTGGAATGCGCCATGCTGACCGATGCTGGGGTGGTCGGCTTGTGTAACGCCGGCTATCATAATGGATTGCTCGGCGATAATCTCGTTACGAGTGGTCATGGTTGCCTGGTTTTGCAGTATTGTTACGCGTAACCCCTCGCCTTCTTGCATCAAGCCAGTGGGCGCCAACATTGGCCGTTCGCCATTTAGAATAGCGGCCAGCACCATACGTCCGGAAAGAGCCCAGCGCATTTCCTCAAAGCGCTGTGCCCCGTGTGATTTTTGAAATATATCGTAAGTGCCCGCGAGCGGTCCCTCGGCTATGTATTGCGCCGGATCATACAAAAAATCCTGGGCGATTTGGTCGGGCATCAGGAACGTGCTCATAGCGTCTGCGGCATATGCGCCGTCAAGGGCCACATTAAAGATGGTTTCAGTTGCCGCGGCTTGATCTTCAAATTGCATGATACTCATACAGCTAGACTAAGAGCGCTGAGTAAGAATTGCAAAAAAGTCGCAATTTATGCTAAAATAGCGGCATGTCTCATTCTGAAGA
>CAZRIO010000013.1:0-25290 GCA_964600185.1 uncultured Candidatus Saccharibacteria bacterium
TGGTAGAACCAAAGAAAGACCAAAAGCAACGCATTCGCATTCGCTTGAAGGCATATGACCACAAAGTAATCGACCAGGCTGCAAAGCAGATCGTTGACACTGCGCTACGCACTGGTGCAACCATCGCCGGTCCTATTCCACTGCCAACAGACCGCAGTGTGTTTACTGTGGTAAAAAGCCCACACGTTTACAAGAAGGGGCGCGAACAATTTGAAATGCGCATCCACAAACGTCTTATCGACGTTACCGACCCAACGCCAAAAACTATCGACAGTCTGACCAACCTCAGCCTGCCTGCTGGTTGCGACGTTGAAATCAAGATGTAATCAATACATTCATGTCTCACTCCTACGAAGCATCGTTTCTCGAACAGCCCCAAGCCGTTGACCCCAACGCTGGTGCCACACCCGAGTACGATGCTTCTTTTATTGCGCGTATGAAAGAGATTCGGCTGCCCACCTGGGTGAGACTGGTGCATTTGATCCCGAACTAGAGTACACATTATTTGAGCAAGCCCGCGCAGGACATAAAGCTGCAAAACACATAGCTGACATCGAGGCGCGCCTCGATTGGCTGCGGACTCCTGATAGACTACCTCTGCCGCCGGCGCAATACGATAGACTTATTACTGAATACGAGCGACTCGAAGCAGATAAAGCTGGAGCTATGGGCGCGCACAAGACTTTATTTGAAGGATATATGAGCACTGCCTATGAGGTTTTGCCACCTGATGCGGATGCTCCAGCGATTGATGCCGCCTTTCGAGGGCTCGACAAAGCTTTACGCACATACATCTTCCAGTCCGAAACGCCGTTCGCGACTTACTTGAAAGAGGTACTGACAAAAGAATTACAGCCAGAGCCGAAGACCGAAGGGGGTGAAACCGCCGTACAGTCCAACCCTGACCCAGATATGGAAACTTATCCTTTGGACACAATCGTCTATCCTCATGCTGCTTCAGAAGAAACGCCGGTTACCAGTGATGAGCCAGAACCACCAGTGCTGGCTCTCGAAGAAGTTGCAGGTTTAGTGGGTGAATTCTCTCATGCCGAACAAGTTTTTAGTAAGCCAGATATTTTTGAAAATGATCTTCGTGCTGTGCTCAATAGCATAAGAAATCCACGTGGTGCCGAGGTGTTTTTACGCAGACAGGGTATTACATTTGATATAAAGAATCCTGACGGAACAATAGGATACTCGAAACCCCAAACTTTGGTAGAAATTGCTCGTGCTCTGGAGTCGGCAGGTGAATATGTGCGTCAACTAGAATTAAATGCTAAAAGCGACATGAGAAATGACCCATCCAGTGCTGTGCTTCGAGATCACTTATTTCACGATGAAGTAACAAGGGGGGTAACGCTTCCTATTAACGAGGAGTATCCACCTGTTAGAACACATGCAACACTTGTTCCTGGTAGCCCAAGCTATGTGCAAGCAGAGGAAGTTTTGTTTCCGGCGCCTCAACAATCTGGAGGAGCCAAGCGTAATTTTGAACATGTAGTCAAAGACCTTATTTATTTCCTAGAGTTGAACAATTCATGGAGCGGCCTCGAAGTAGATTCACGAACGCCTTATCCGAAAAAAGTGTTTAACCACATCGAGGACTGGTTTGGCGGCAACCTGACCGCTCCCCATATTGAGATGGCGTGGAATAACTTGCTACCGGACTTAATAAACAATGCCGAAGTAAAAGACAGGCGGCGCTATCAAATTCAAGCACGCTATGGTCAGTTATTTTCAGCCTTATTGATTGAACGTATGCAAGCTGACGACCATCTTAGAATTAGAATTCCAAAACAAGAGGACGGAAGCTGGGCATTTATTGGCGCCTGGGCACGACGCGGTACTATCACTGTTATCGGCAAACCAGGACCGCATGCTGGTCACGGGATGCACGCTCCGGCTCGACTTTCGGTCGTTAGGCGCGGGGATCAAACGTAGCGCGTAGTTTTTCACCAGCGGCTGCGTTGGCGGCTTGTACTGACTGCACGAGATCTTGCGTTTGGTGATAGGTGTAAGCAAATGCAGCATCAAACACATCGCCACAGCCAACAGAGTCAATAATCTCTTCGGGAGCGATCGGACTGGTGGGAACATGCGTGACTACCTCTTGCGTAACGATACTCGCACCATTTTCACCCTGGGTAACAAGTATGCTGCCCGGCAAAAGGCGCGACCATCGTGCGGCATCTTCCAATGCATTGGGTATGTCATCTTCAGAGTAGACCACGATATTGAATAGGGGTATGATCTCTGTCGCTTCAATAAAATTACGTGGCTCAACAAGCCCATCTGTGGTGATGTTACGCAAATAGCCTTGTGGACACAATACGCGGAGCGCATCGGGTTTGGCATGACTCATGACTTTTGCAATATATGCTGGGGTGTAATTTGGCAAAAGCGTGGCTACAATCACAATGTCAGCTTCTTGCAATGCGGCTACTGTGGTGGCGGTAAGTGGCGGCTCGCCTGCGTATTGTAGGTTGAAGCAGCGCCAAATACGAGGAATGACGCGTGTGTCGTTTTGATATTGAAGCGTTTGTGCTTGAGTTGGCTGGGCGGGCACGAAATGTTTGTCAGAGACATGCTCTAACAGATCTGGTCCATACTCTGTGATGATGACGGGCGCCACGCCATAAGAATTACGGAGTACATTGTCGATATAGAGCACCGAAGATCCCCATCCAGTATAGGAAGCGTGCTCGGTCGTGTTCTGATCAATACAAACATGACCAACAATAACTATTTTGGGTGGATTCATGCAGCTCAGTATATCGCGTTTGGGCCATTGCCGCGACTTGCGGCCGCGAACATATTCACCTACAATGCCTATATATGTCAAAACAAAAATCAAAAAAGTCTTCAGCAGCTCGTGCAAAAGCGGTGGCTGCGACCCAAGAATACGACGGCGTATTTCTACTCAAGATCGTTTTATATATGATACTCGGCTCACTGTGGCTCAAAATTTCACAAAATAACGGACTATCGTTGCCCATTCCAGTCGGACTTATTGTTGGTATCTTGTTTGCTTTTCATGATCACTTTCAAATTGACCGCAAAATTGAATATGCAGTCTTGCTCGTCGCGATGCTGATCGGCTATTTTGCGCCTTTTGGCCTGTATATAAGCTTTTAGATTCTGAATTTCTGCTTTGCTAGCCGCAAACTCGTAATGTAGAATAGACAACGGATTGACAGGAGTAGCAGTTTGGTGCTACACTGTTCGGGTATAACAAATTCCTGTACTTGGTGATTTGGGAAGGTCTGATCGTAACAGATCAGAAACCACTCGGAGCCGAGCATTTTTGTGTCAGTCGACCGAAAGTGCGCGGCAACAGGTAAGAAGTAGCGGCGGCCAAGCGCGCGCACGGAGATACTATGAAAGCATTAATCACTCGAAAGGTTGGCATGACCAGTACCATCTCAGAAGACGGTACCGTTCAAGCTATCACCTTGCTTTCCGCTAGTCCCTGTGTCATTACACAGGTCAAAACAGACGAGAATGACGGTTACACCGCTGTTCAGATCGGTTTTGAGGAAGCAAAACAACAAAACGTTGCCAAAGCACAGCAAGGCCACTTTAAGGCAGCCGGCGTCCTCCCGAAGATTATTCGTGAGTTCCGCGTTTCCGAAATCACAGAAGACCTCAAGGTTGGTGAAAAAATCAATCCAGAGGTCTTTTCAGTTGGTGACGAAATCGACGTAACCGGTACAAGCAAAGGTAAAGGTTGGGCTGGTACTATCAAGCGCCACAACTTCCACCGCCAGCGCAAAACGCACGGTGGTAAGGGCGATACTCGTAAACCCGGTTCGATCGGTTCAATGTACCCACAGCACATTTTCAAAGGTAAGAAAATGGCTGGTCAAATGGGTTACGAACAAGTTACGGTCAAGAACCTCAAAGTTGCGCTTGTTGACACAGAACTCGGTGTTATCGGTGTTACCGGTGCCGTTCCTGGTCCACGCAAAGGCATCGTTGTTATCAAGGAGGCTAAATAATGGCTGTTTCTACCTACACCAAGAGCGGTACAAAAGCAGCTACGCCTGCTAAGCTCGACAAAACAGTCTTCGAGGTTATGCCTGAAAACCACGACCTCTTGAAGCTCGCCTATGTTGCATACCTCGCCAACGGCCGCGAAAACCTCGCAGTTACCAAAACTCGTGGTTTGGTCAGTGGTGGTGGTCGCAAACCATGGCGCCAAAAAGGCACCGGCCGTGCACGTTTCGGTTCAACCCGTAACCCAATCTGGCGCGGTGGTGGTATTGTTTTCGGTCCAACCGGCCAGGAAAACTACACCAAGAAAATCTCGGTTGCTGCAAAGCGCCAAGCAATTCGCCAGGCATTGAGCCTTTCTAACAGCGAAGACCGCATCAAAGTTGTCGAAACGCTCGACTTCAAACATGCAAAAGTCGCTGAAACTGTAAAATTGCTTACCAAGATCGATGCAAAGGGTTCTATCCTCATCGTAGTGAACGAAAAAGACGCCAACGTTGAGCGCGCAACTCGTAACTTGCCAAAGGTAAAAGCTGTACAAGCTCGTTACCTCAGCGTATATGACCTGTTGAACGCTGACACTGTTGTTATTGAGCAAACCGCTCTTGCAGCAGTCAACGATTGGCTCGGAGGTACAAAATAATGGAAATGACTCTCGTACTCAAGCCACGCATGAGCGAAAAGAGCTACGGCCTCAGCGAAACACGCAATGTCTACGTATTTGACGTTCCCACTGACGCTACCAAGCACACGGTTGGCCGCGCTGTTGCCGCTCAATTCAAAGTTACTGTTGAAGCAGTCAACATCGTGAACGTTAAAGGTAAAGTAAAGCGCACCGTCAAAAAAGGTGGCCGCGCTGTTTCTGGTGCTCGTTCAGACATCAAGAAAGCTTACGTTACGTTGAAAGATGGCGACAAGCTTCCTTTCTTTGAAAGCATCAAAGAAGAAGAACAAAAGCTCGAAGAGGCTGACAAAAAAGCTGCAAAGCGCGCTGAGAAAGCCGCCAAGAAAGAGGAGAAGAAGTAATGGCAATTAAAGCACACAAGCCGACTACTCCCGGTCGACGCGGCATGACGAGCCAGGACTTTGATGGTATTACAACCAAAAAACCCCTGCGCTCATTGCTCGTTACCAAGCGCCGCACCAACGGCCGCAACAACCAAGGTCGCATCACGACTCGTCACCGCGGTGGTGGCGCGCGTAAGTTCTACCGTTTGGTGAACTTTGGCCTCGAACAAGGCGTAACTGCAACTATCGAGCACATCGAATACGACCCAAACCGCTCAGCACGTATTGCTCGTATTAAAGACGACAAAGGTACTTACCACTACATTTTGGCTTCAGCCGGCATGAAAGTTGGCCAGACCATCCACAGTGGTGAAGAAGTTGCCATCGAAAACGGCAACCGTCTTCCACTCAAGAGCATCCCAGTTGGTAGCACCATTCACGCTATCGAATTGCAAGCTGGCCGCGGCGCACAACTCGTGCGTTCAGCTGGTAACAGCGCCCAGTTAATGGCTAAAGAAGGTGACTATGGTCAAGTTCGCTTGCCATCAGGCGAAGTTCGCTTGGTCCACCTTGAATGTACTGCAAGCCTCGGTACCATCGGCAACGAACAACACCAAAACATTAAGATCGGTAAAGCTGGTCGTAACCGTCACCGCGGTAAGCGTCCAGGTGTCCGTGGTGTTGTTATGAACGCAGCCGATCACCCGCATGGTGGTGGTGACGGTGGTCGTCACGGTATGGGTAAACCGCCGCAGACACCATGGGGTCAAAAGACTTTGGGTCTTAAGACTCGCCGTCGCAAGAATACCAGCCAGTTTATCGTAAGAAGCCGTCACGCGGCCAAGAGAAAGTAAGAGGTTATGTAATGAGTCGTTCACTGAAAAAAGGACCATTTATTGACCCCAAGCTTGCTAAAAAGGTAGCCGCTTTGGGGGCAGAAAGCCGTACCATTATCAAGACTTGGGCACGGGCAAGTGTTATCGCACCGGAATTCGTGGGCCGCACATTCGCAGTCCACAACGGTAAAGTACACGTTCCTGTCTTTGTCACCGAGAACATGGTCGGTCACAAACTGGGTGAATTTTCACCTACGCGCAAATTCCGTTCACACGGTGGTAAGTTAGCAAAGGGCAAGAAGTAGTATCATGGCAGTTAAAGCAATCGCAAAAGGAGTTCGCATGAGCCCGCGCAAAGTCGGCGTTGTCGTCGCTTTGGTTCGCGGACGAACTGTGGCCGAAGCGCTCACTATTTTGGAGCACACGCCGCGCCGCTCAGCACTCCCTATCAGGAAAGTTATCGAAAGCGCACGCGCTAACGCTGACCACAACCACAACCTCAAGCCCGACACTTTGACCATCACTGAAATCAGCGTATCGCCTGGTGCTCGCATCAAGCGATTCCGCCCTGCTGCTCGCGGTCAAGCATTGCCATTCCAACGCCGCACTTCGCACATTCGCGTAGTCGTCGATGGTGAGGCACGTGCCGCCAAGAAGCCAGCCAAGGCCGAAAAGGAGGCAAAATAATATGGGCCAAAAAGTTAATCCAATTAGCATGCGCCTCCAGGTCAACAAGGACTGGCGTAGCAAATGGTTCGTAGGTAAACGCGAATACGCAAAATATCTTGCCGACGATCTCGCTGTTCGCCGCATGATCCAAAACAAACTGGGTTCACGCGCTGCGATCAACAAAGTTGACATCGAACGTTCACCAAACCTCGTTACCGTAACGATTTCTACTGCGAAAGCAGGTGTTGTTATCGGTCGTGGTGGTGCTGGTGCGCAAGAGTTAAAGGCTACGATTGAAAAAATCTATGGCACTCAGACTCGCGTTAACATCGAAGAAATCAAGAAGCCAGAATTGTTCGCCAAGTTGGTTGCTGAAAACATCGCACACCAGCTCGAGCGCCGCATGAACTTCCGTCGCGCGATCAAATCTTCAGCTGCAAGCACTATGCGTGCTGGCGCTCAAGGTATTCGCATCGAAGTTGCTGGCCGTTTGAACGGTGCTGAAATGTCACGTCGCGAAAAGGAAGTCGCTGGATCAGTTCCACTACACACGCTTCGCGCTAACATCGACTACGCCCTTGTTCCTGCACAAACTACCGCTGGTATCATCGGTGTGAAAGTCTGGATCTACAAGGGGGAGGCAGCGTAATGTTAATCCCGAATCGTACTAAGTTCCGCAAGGTTCGCAAGGGCAAGATCCGTGGTGTCGCAACAAGCGGCAACTACATTGCCTTCGGCGAATATGCTCTGCAATGCCAGAGCCACGAACGCATCACCAGCCGTCAGATCGAATCTGCACGTCAGGCGATGACCCGCTACATCAAGCGTGGCGGTAAAATTTGGATCCGCATTTTCCCACACACCCCTGTGACCAAAAAACCACAGGATGTCAAAATGGGTAGTGGTAAGGGTAACCCTGAGTTCTTCGTAGCAAAGGTTCGCCCCGGTACTATCCTGTTTGAAATGCAAGGTGTCACCGAAGAAGTGGCTCGCGAAGCAATGCGCCTCGCAGCACACAAACTTCCTGTTAAAACTAAATTCTTGGTGAAGGAGGAGGCGTAAAATGAAGATCGTCGATATCCGCAAACTTTCAACTGAAGAGCTTGCCACCGAGAGCACGAAATTACGTGAGGAAATTGCAGAACTCCAGCGTCGCCTGCACCTCGGCGAAGTCCAAAACGTGCGGATTGTCCGCAGCAAACGCAAGGACCTCGCGCGCATGTTAACCGTGCTGGGTGAACAACTCGCGAAGGAGACAAAATAATGGCTAAAACACTAATCGGCATCGTTTCGAGCAACAAGGCCGACAAGACCATCGTGGTTACCGTGCAAACGAGTAAAACTCACCCGTTGTACCGTAAAAAGTACATGGTGAGCACCAAATTCATGGCTCACGATGAAAAGAACGAAGCTGGCGAAGGCGACAAAGTTGCTATCGTCGAGACTCGTCCGCTCAGTGCCCGCAAGCGACACGCCCTCGATCGCGTTATTGAAAAGGCTGGCGTGCAGCACAAAGAGAGTGAAACTCCTGTAGTAGCTACTGAGGAGGAAAAAGCGTAATGGTTCAGCAAGAAAGCCGACTCACCGTTTGTGACAACAGCGGCGCAAAAGAAATTTTGTGTATCCGCGTGCTCGGTGGTACTCGCCGCCGTTACGCTCGGGTTGGTGACATCATCGTCGCAACCGTTAAGGATGCAAACCCACAAGGTAACGTCAAGAAGAAGTCAGTTGTGAAGGCTGTCGTTGTTCGCACTCAAGAGAAGATCCGCCGCAAAGACGGTTCGACTATTAAGTTCGACGACAACGCCGCTGTTATCATCGGCGACGACAAACAGCCACGCGCTACCCGTATTTTCGGGCCAGTGCCACGCGAACTTCGTGACCAGGGCTACGCCAAGATTATTAGCCTTGCACCGGAGGTACTATAATGGAAAAAGTATTTAAAATTCGCTTGAAGAAGGGCGACACCGTTGTGGTTCGTACCGGCAAGTACAAAGGCAAAACTGGTAAAGTTGTTGCCGTACACCCTCGCGAAAACAAAGTGACCGTTGAAGGTATCAACATCGTCAAGAAGCACGTCAAACCAAATCGTGCCAACCCACAAGGCGGCATCCTTGAATTGACCAAGCCAATTGATGTTTCAAAGGTTGGTATTTACGACGCAGCCGCTAAGAAACCATCACGCATCGGTTACACTGTTGCAAAAGATGGCAGCAAAACCCGTGTCATGAAGACCACTGGAAAGGAGATCAAGTAATGGCTGAAAAAACCGCACCCAAAGCTGCTGCAAAGCCCGCTAAGCAAGCGAAAGCTACCACTACTGCACGTCTCCGCGCTCAGTACAAAGACACGATTGCTGCTGACCTCAAGAAAGAACTTGAACTTGCAAACGCACACCAAGTTCCACGCTTGCAAAAAATCGTCGTAAACGTTGGCCTTGGTCGCGCAAAAGACGATAAGAAGGTCATCGAAGCTGCAACAAACACACTTCGCAAAATAACTGGTCAGGAACCTGTTCAGACTATTGCGAAGAAATCGATCGCCGGTTTCAAACTTCGTGAAGGCAACATGATCGGCCTTAAGGTAACACTCCGTGGTGACCTTATGTACGAATTCATGGACCGCATGATCACTGTTGTTCTGCCACGTCTTCGCGACTTCCACGGTGTGAGCAACAAGGCTTTTGACAAATCTGGTAACTTCAGCCTTGGGTTAACTGACCAATCAGTCTTCCCAGAACTGACGTTCGACGAAACTACAACTGCCCACGGCCTCCAAGCAATCTTCGTAATTGACTGTGAAGAGCCGGCACACGCCAAGGCATTGCTCGAGAAATTCGGCATGCCGTTCGAAAAGGAGAACAAGTAATGGCTAGGAAATCAAACATCGCTCGCGATTTGAAGCGCCAGAAGATGATCCAGAAATACGCTGCAAAGCGCGCGGAACTGAAAAGCCTTGGTGACCAAGAAGGCTTGGCAAAATTGCCACGCAATTCATCACCAACCCGCTGGAAGAACCGCTGTGCTGAAACCGGCCGCCCACACGCTTATATGCGTACGTTCGGTCTTAGCCGTATTTCATTCCGCGAACATGCAAGCAAGGGCGAAATCCCTGGTGTAACGAAATCGAGTTGGTAGAAGGAGATTAAACATATGGTTTCAACTGACCCAATCGCTGACATGCTGACTCGCATTCGTAACGCAATCGCGGTACGCAAAAACGAGGTAGTAATGCCACATTCAAAGGTAAAACAATCGGTAGCGCAGCTCTTGAAAGAGAGCGGCTTCATCAGCGACATTCACGTTACTGATGCAACCGTCGGCAAAAGCCTTAAAATTGTCATCAACAGCGAAGACGCAAACGCAAACATCACCGAAATTGTTCGTTTGAGCAAGCCCGGTCGCCGCGTGTACTATGCTTCGCGTGATATCCCAACTGTTAAGCGCGGCCGTGGCGTTGTCATTGTATCAACCTCAAAAGGTATGATGCTCGGCGACAAAGCTAAGCAGCTTGGCATTGGTGGTGAATTAATTTGTAAGGTTTACTAATGTTTAGGGCACATTTCTACGAAATTCTACAAATCATCGTGTTGATTAGTACCCTCACGACAAGTGTAGCAACCGTAGCAATCGCCGTATCATTACGTAAAATTGCTAGTAAAGATAAGTAAGTAAAGGAAAATCGATGAGTCGAGTAGGAAAACTGCCCATTCAAGTTCCAAGCGGTGTGACAATCACTGTCGACCCCGATTTCGTAACTGTTACCGGCCCTAAAGGCACGCTTAAACAGTTTACGATGCCGGGTGTTACTGTAGTCGCTGAAGGCGATCAAGTAACGGTAACCCGTGCGAACGACGAGCCAACCATCCGCGCCAAACACGGCCTGATGCGTGCTCTTATTAATAACATGGTAACTGGCGTGAGCACTGGCTTTAGCAAGAAGCTCGAAATCAACGGTGTTGGTTTCCGCGTTGCTTTGCAGGGCGCAGACCTCAAGTTCAATCTTGGGTTCTCACATGACGTTATTTACAAAGTGCCAGCCGGCATTACTGCAACTGTTGAACAAAACAAAGTTACCGTCACCGGTATCGACAAGCAACAAGTTGGCCAGACTGCCGCTGAAATTCGTTCTCTCAAGAAACCTGAACCTTACAAGGGTAAGGGTATCAAGTACGAGGGCGAGCACATCATCCGCAAGAGCGGTAAATCAGGGAAGGACAAGTAGGTTTCGCCATGAATAAACTTGCACACAAAATGCACAATCTCGCACTCCGCAAGAACCGTGTTCGTGCGACTATCAGTGGTAGCGCCGCACGTCCTCGCTTGAGTGTTCACATCAGCAACCGCCACATTACCGCACAACTGATCGACGACGACGCCCACAAGACACTCGTTTACATTTCAACTGTTGGCAAGAAGAGCGCAGTTGGCAATTTGACCGAACGTGCAACTTGGGTTGGCACTGAAATCGCAAAGAAAGCAAAAGCCGCTAAGATTAGCGCAGTTGTCTTTGACCGCAATGGCCGCCTTTACCACGGCCGTGTCAAAGCACTCGCCGATGCAGCTCGTAACGCAGGATTGGAGTTCTAATATGGCTGAAAACAACACTTCAGCACCAGCTGCAGCTGCGGAAGCGCAAGCTGCACAACAACACCAACAAGGCCAAGCCGGCCGCGGTCCTCGCGGTAACGGTGGTCGCCCAGGTGGTGGTCGTCGCGACCGTCGTCCAGAAGTCGCACCAGAAGAAAAGCAATTCGAT
Organism: uncultured Candidatus Saccharibacteria bacterium; assembly: GCA_964600185.1. Lineage (GTDB taxonomy): Bacteria > Patescibacteriota > Saccharimonadia > Saccharimonadales > UBA4665 > DATASD01. Next base: position 11,265 of record CAZRIO010000013.1, read on the forward strand.
GAGCGCGTCGTGCACATCGACCGCGTTGCTCGCGTAGTAAAGGGTGGTCGTCGGTTCCGTTTCCGCGCACTCGTTGTAGTTGGCGATCGCAAGAATCGTGTTGGAATTGGCATCTCAAAGGGTGCTGACGTGACTGCAGCCGTTACTAAGGCAACCGAGTCAGCTAAAAAGCACCTCATTGTCGTAAACCTGTACAAGGGTACTTTGCCGCACGAAGCAGAAGCTAAGGTGAGTGGTGCACGCATCTTGCTGAAGCCTGCCAGCGCCGGTACCGGTTTGATCGCCGGCGGTGTAGTTCGAACCATTTTGGAAGTTGCTGGTGTTAAAAACGCCCTCAGCAAATCACTCGGTTCAACTAACAAGGCCAACACTGCATACGCAACGATCGCTGCTTTACAAGCAATCGTACCAGCTAAAAACTGGGTCACGACTGCTCAAGCTAAAGCTAAAAAAGCTCCAGCGAAAGCTAAAGCAGCAGCTGAAGGCAAGGAGTAATAGATATGAAATATAACGAACTTCAAATCAGCAAAGACAAAGCACCAAAGCGTGTCGGTCGCGGTATTGCTGCCGGTCAAGGTAAAACTGCCGGTCGTGGTACCAAAGGTCAGATGTCACGAACTGGTTCAAGCAAGCGCCCTGGCTTCGAAGGTGGTCAAAACCCACTGATGCAGCGTTTGCCAAAACTGCCTGGCTTCCGTTCACACAAGCCTCAAGTTGAGACCGTGTCTACGGGCGAACTCGAACAATTCGGCGGTAAAACTGTCGATACATTCGTACTTGCAGAAGCAGGTTTGATTTCAAGCCCATTTGTTCGCGCAAAATTGCTCGTAAAAGGCGAATTGACTAAGAAAGTCACCGTTAAATTGCAATTTGCAAGCACCGGTGCTATCGAAACCGTACAAAAAGCGGGCGGTAGTTTTGAAAAAGTAGGTCAAATAGCACGTCCAGCACGCGCTGAGCAGACTGAAAAAGTTAGTCGCGCCGACAAAAAGGCAAGCAAAAAAGCCTAACTGTCAGCAAATCTCATAAATGGCCGTTCCGAAGAGCGGCCTTTTTGCTATTTTCGGGTTTGCTGATCTTCCCAAACATCGTAACGGTCGCCGTACAATGTTTGCAAAACAAGTCTCTGCGCAAGTACTCGGCGTAGCTCAACACTTGAATCTATCGCAAAGATCGTTATTTCTTGCCAATCATTCGGCAAGACAGATCGTAGCAGAGTTCCATTCATAGATAAAAACTGGCGATGGAGGTTCAAAAAGGGCTCTAACTGTTCTGGTTGCTCCCACGCGTGGAATATAGCGTCAATTTTGCCCGGATCAGGATATTGGGTCGTCAGAAAGGCTGCATCGGCAATGAGCTCATTCAGCCCGCGCTTAGCGGTTGGCGGTTCGCCTGACTCGGCTCGCAACTGATGGGCGAGCCTATCGAACGTTGGACGGAAAAGTGTGTCAGCGACTGCCGCCGCTCGAAGTCTTGTGTTGCAGATAATGCGAGCCGCTTCAAAACTTACTTGTTGCCGCTGTACCGGAAAATCTCCTATTGCGACCGCCCAGGGCGGTGTTGAGATATCACACGGCTGGGGCTGATAATTTTGCTCTATAATTCGATCGAACGCATTTGGATCTTCATGATTTCCGCTCATTGCACCTCCGTTCCGATCAACGATATACTATCCTCGGAGTCGATGCAAACACGGCTTACGGTTGTAATAAAGTATTAATAACTTACAAACCGCCGCTTGATTATGTATACTAGCAATAAACACATCTTAATGAGGTAGAATAGATTCATGAACTGGAGAATTATTGCGAAGTCCCTGGGACATAAGGATATGCGCAAGCGTATTTTTGCCGTTCTTGGCGTATTACTTGTTTTCCGTATCTTGGCGCACATCCCTGTACCACTTGGCGACCCACAAACTTTACAGCAAGTGCTGCACAACCTCTTTACGAGTAACCAGCAAGGCTCCTCGCAGCTCCTGAGCTTCATTAACGTGTTGTCCGGTGGTGCGCTCGCCAATTTCTCGATTATGATTGCGGGACTTGGGCCGTACATTAACGCCTCGATTATCATGCAGCTCCTTACAAAAGCGGTGCCGAAACTTGAAGCCCTCCATAAAGAAGGTGAATTCGGGCAGAAAAAGATCAACCAATACACCCGCATGCTGACATTCCCGCTGGCAATTATTCAGTCAATTGGTGCGATTTATCTGATCGGTAAAACGGCAAGTAGCTATGGTGGTGTCGGTGACATTACCGCCCAAGCTTCACTTATGCAGTGGGGGTTGATGGTTGCGGCATTGACCGGTGGATCGATGCTTTTGATGTGGCTCGGTGAGTTGATTACCGAACAAAGCATTGGTAACGGTATCTCGCTACTTATTACCGTTGGTATTGTGAGCGGCTTGCCGGCGACGGTGAGCAGTCTTGTGAGTAGCCTAACGAGCGCGACCGACAAATGGGTGCTCTGGGGCCATAAGCTGCCTGTAAGCAAGGAGGGAGCTCTGCTCGCCCTCATAATGCTCGTTGCAATCGTGGTGGTGACATGGCTCGTTGTGATGCTTAACGAAGCCGCGAGACGTGTAACCATCAATTATGCGAAACGCGTACAAGGAAACCGCACATACGGGGGCGTCACGACCGTATTACCGATCAAACTTATTACCGCTGGCGTGGTGCCGATCATCTTTGCCGTCGCTTTCTTGAGTGTGCCGAGTTTCGTCGGACAGTTGATGGCAAATTCACACGGGCACTGGCAGCATCTAGGTACCAACCTTGTAACGTGGTTCCAGACGCCAACACCGCAGACATTCGACGTACCGGGCTTCACTCCGTACATTTATCCGCTCACGTACTTCCTTTTAGTGTTCATCTTTACGTTCTTCTATACCAGCGTGACATTCAACAATAAAGAGATTGCCGAGAATCTGCAGAAACAAGGTGGATTTATTGAAGGCGTTCGGTCTGGTGCACAGACCGAGAAGCATCTAGGTAAGACCGTTAACCGTTTGACATTGTTTGGCGCATTCAGCCTTGGTATTCTGGCGATTCTGCCAATTGTTGGTCAGGCATTCCTCGCGACAAACATCGCGCTGGGCGGTACGAGTGTTTTGATCTTAGTGTCTGTCTCGCTTGAAACATTGCGCGCAACCGAGTCACGCGCGCTCATGGTGACGTACGACCAATACACCGAGCCAGATTTCTTCGAAGACATGGACGAAGACGACATTAAAAGTGCCAAAAAGCGCCGCTTCAGCAAATTACCATTCCGTAAGACGAAGGTCTAGCAATATAATCACTTTTGTGATATAAATGCATATTATGTCTTTACATAGCCCGGGAACCGAACTCACACCAAGCAATTTCAATATTCGCGTCTTTCATGGTGGGCAAATGTTTCGTAACCCTAACAAGCTAAAACGTAATGAGGCCGTTGGACTTGATATACCGGAGCAAGTAGCGAAACAGGTTGGATTTACCGTAGCCTCGCGACATCTTATGGTGTTTGAGCCAGGTGGCTACGGAGGAGATCACGAACACGAACGTGAAGAACTCATGATGGTCACGAGCGGCCAAGCCACATTAATCCACCGAGACAAAGATGATGAGCTTGTACATACGCTTATGGGCCCTGACCAAGAAGGAAATTTGAATATTTTCTATGTTGCATCCTGGATGCCGCATGCCGTTATAAACGGAGGCCCAGAGCCCGCAACTCTATACGAATTACGTGACCGTGTCTCATCCAATTACACTGATTTTAGTGGCACGCCACAAAGCATGATTCCGAGCGATTTCTTGAGTCATAAGGAACTTCTATAAAATTGTTGTAATGACGACTAAACGCTGTTATAATTGATTCTTGTTATATTTATGGCAAATAATAAGCAAGTGATCGAGTTAACCGGGACAATTTTAGAGACCCTTCCAGGGACTCAGTTCAGGGTAGAGCTCGAAAACGGCCATCAAATAATAGCTCACGTTGCCGGTAAGATGCGGAAACACTATATCCGAATCGTGCCAGGTGACAGCGTGACGGTTGAGTTGACCCCTTACGATCTTACTAAGGGCAGAATCACCTATCGCAAATCATAATATTTAAGCAGTGTGTCGTGCACTAACGAAAGGGAGTACGATCCGTATGAAAGTACGTGCAAGCGTGAAAGGTATGTGTGATAAGTGCCAGCGCGTTATCCGCAAAGGCCGCATATACAACATTTGTGAAAAGCCCAAACACAAGCAGAGGCAGGGTTAATATATGGCTCGAATCTCAGGTGTTACAATTCCAACCGAAAAGCAAGTTCAGATTGCTTTGACGTACGTTTACGGCATTGGTCCAAAAGCCAGCGCCGATATTTTGGTTGCAGCAAAAGTTGAACCAACCGTTCGTGTCAAAGATCTGACTGATGCAGAAATCGGTCGCATCCAAGAAGTTATCAATAACAATCACACCGTTGAAGGTGAATTGCAGCGTATCGTTGCAGGCAACATCAAGCGCCTCAAAGATATCAACGCCTACCGTGGTATGCGTCACAAGCAAAACCTTCCAAGTCGCGGTCAGCGCACCAAAACCAATGCCCGCACACGCCGTGGCAAGAAACTGACCGTTGGTGGAACGGCTAAGAAAGTCGCTTCAAAGACGTAGGATGAGGATCTAGATATGGCAGATACAACCACAACGACAAAGAAGAAAAAGGCAAAGCGCTCAGTCGCAGCCGGTCAAGTTCACATCTTGGCTACATTTAACAACACCATCGTAACTTTCACCGATGCACAGGGTGGCGCATTGACTGCTGCTAGTGCAGGTGGCTGCGGTTTCCGTGGTTCCAAAAAAGGTACGGCATACGCAGCACAGGTTGCAGCAGAAAAAGCCGGTCAAGCCGCAAAACAGCAACACGGCTTCAATAAAGCTGACGTATATGTAAAAGGTGTTGGCCTCGGCCGTGACGCCGCCATCCGCGCCCTGGGCGGTTTGGACATTCAAGTAGAAAAAATTGTTGACGTGACAGGCGTGCCACACGGTGGCGTTCGTCCTAAGAAAGCACGTAGGATCTAATCATGGCAAGAGATACACAATCAATCGTTAAGATGAGCCGTCGTGAAGGCTATGCCCTTCACCCTAAAGCTCACAAGGCACTTGTTAAGCGCTCGACTCCCCCTGGACAACAGGGTAATGGTCGTCGCCCAGCAAAACCAAGTCAGTATTCACTGCAACTTCGCGAAAAGCAGAAAGTTAAGCGTTTGTATGGCTTGCTCGAAAAGCAATTCAGCAACCTCATGAAAGAAGCTTCGCGCAAGCAAGGCCAATCAGGTGAAGTTTTGCTGCAATTCCTCGAACAACGTGCCGACAACGCCGTATACCGCGCTGGTTTTGCACCAAGCCGCCGCGCAGCACGTCAGCTCGTAACACATGGTCACTTCATGTTAAACGGCCGTCGTGTCGACATTCCTTCAATCCGCCTCAAAGCTGGCGACACTTTGACAATTCGCGACCACAGTAAAGCAACTGAATACTTCAAGAAAATTGATGATGTCAGTCCCGCCCCGTCTACTACCCCCGGTTGGTTGAAAGTAAATCGTAAGAAAGTTGAACTTGAGGTTACCGGCGCACCGACCCGCGATGACGCTGAGCCCGAAATCAACGAGCAACTAATTGTGGAATACTACTCACGCTAAGGGAGGATGAGCTAGATATGTCAAAAATGATTCACACGCCAGGCATCGTCAATGTTGACGATCACAGCGACACCAGCGCCACCTTCGCGATCGAACCACTACACAGTGGTTACGGAATGACTTTAGGTAACTCAATTCGCCGCGTTTTGCTTTCGAGCATCTCAGGTGCTGCAGTTACCAGCTTCAAAATCGAAGGCGCGACCCACGAATTCACTACCGTTGCCGGCGTCAAAGAAGACGTTGTCGACATTATGTTGAACCTCAAGGGTGTTCGCTTCCGCGTTTTCAGCGACGAAGCACAAAACCTTCGCATTACCAAAAAAGGTAAAGGCATCGTTACGGCCAAAGACATTGCTGTTAACAGCGACGTTGAAGTCGTAAATCCCGACCACGTTATTGCAACGCTCGACGACGACAAAGCTACCTTCGTTATGGACTTGGTTGTTGAAACGGGTCGCGGTTACCGCACCATCGACGAAAGTGCTGCTAAAAAGGCAAGCGACCAAATCGCTGTTGATGCCGCATTTAGCCCTGTTGTACGCGTTCGCTACAAAGTCGAAAACACCCGCGTTGGCCAGATGACCGACCTCGACAAATTGTTGCTCACCGTTGAAACCGACGGTACCATCACTCCTCGAGACGCTTTCGAAGAAGCATCGGCAATTTTGGTTAACCAATACACTGCATTGGCCGGCAAAACGCGCGTTGAAGCCGCACAGCCACTTGGCGTACCAACCCAAGCTGCTGGTGACGACGCACACGCAAGCACCGACGAGCCAACCGCGCTTGACACTTCAATCGAAGACCTCAACCTGTCTGCCCGCACCACCAATGCGCTCATTAACAACGACATTCACTCAATCAAAGACTTGTTTTCTTTGAGCGATGCTGAACTCCGCGACCTCAAAGGTTTCGGTAGCAAAGCACTCGACGAAGTGAAAGAGAAACTCGCAGAGTTGGAGCTGTAAAAGATGCATCGTCACGGATATCAAGGCCGAAAACTGCACCGCGAGCGCGACCAACGTGAAGCGCTAGTGAAGGGTCTCGCTGATTCACTCATCAAGTATGAATCAATCGAAACAACTCTTCCTAAGGCCAAAGAAGTGGTGCCTTACATTGAAAAATTAATCACCAAAGCCAAAAAGGGTGACTTGCACAACCGACGCCAAGTTATCTCCAAATTGCAGACGCTTGAAAGCGCCCACAAATTGGTTGATGAACTTGCGCCGAAAATGCAGGGTCGCGTCAGCGGTCACGTACGAATCACGAAGACTCGTATGCGCCGCGGCGACAATGCCCAATTGGCAACGGTGAGCTTTGTTGACGACCTCACGCAAGCGCCAGTTGCAAAAGCAGCTGCTGCCACAGTGAAACCAGCCAAAGCTATTACCAAAACTCCTGCAGCCAAGAAAGCTGCGCCTAAAAAGGCCGACAAGGAGACCAAGTAATGAAGACTTACAGCGCCAAACCGACTGACGTTACCCGCAAATGGTACGTTATCGACGCCAGCGAAGCGCCACTTGGCCGCGTCGCAACCAAAGTTGCCACCTTGCTCACCGGTAAAGAAAAACCAATGTTCACGCAGCACATTGATTGTGGTGACTATGTCATCATCATCAACGCGAAGAACACGGTTGTTACCGGCAAAAAGATGGACCAGAAAATGTACTACCACCACAGTCATTTCCCGGGCGGCCTCAAAGAAGCTACCTTGACTGAAAAGATGGAAAAAGATCCGACGCACGCGCTTTTCCACGCAGTTCGCGGCATGTTACCTGTTAACAAATTGCGCGACGCACGCTTGGAACGCCTCAAAATCTATGCAGATGCTGAGCACAAGCACGAAGCACAAAAGCCGGAAACCATCTCGATTAAAGGAGGCAAGAAATAATGGCTGACCAGAACTATTTCTACGCATTGGGTCGCCGTAAAGCCGCGACTGCCCGCGTCCGCCTCAGCAGCGGTAAGGGTACGATCACGATCAACGGCAAACCAGCAAACGAATATTTTGCTGAGAGTAAAAACCTTTTGACCGACCTCGAAAAGCCTTTTGCCGTACTGCAACAAGAGAACAAGTATGACATTACTGTTCGTGTTGACGGTGGCGGCCACGCCGGCCAAGTTGACGCCATTCGCCTTGGCATTGCCAAAGCCTTGACGCAGCTTAACGAAGACTTCAAGAGCACGCTCAAGCGCGCCGACCTCCTCGGTCGCGACGTGCGCACCAAAGAGCGTAAGAAGTTTGGTCTTAAGGGTGCTCGTAAGCAGCGCCAGTTCACCAAGCGTTAATCGCTATTCTCTGGACAAACTTTTGGAACCTCTCACACTTCGTGGGAGGTTTTCATATAAACAAGGAGACGTGTGATGCGGAAGTTTGAACATGTACCCGAAGAAGTGATGAACGCCATAACAGGCGAAGAAGTAAAAGATCTGATCGAAAAGGGTATTCCTCCGTTCTTTCTGCGCGGCATGCAGCCGCAAGCCTACCAAACGGATGAACAGCGTACTCGTGAACAACAGGCTCTCGGATATGGCTTACGCAGACTTGAAGGTCAAGGAGGACTAACCATCGGTGACGGGCTAAATCATGGCAGTCCGATCCTGCTTGGCGAATACGCACGACGGGCACTCGAAGATACACGCTGGACGATCCGCAGAGCCGCGACATACAGAGAGACGATACAGCGTCTTGCCAACCAAGTGCTTGCCGACGCCCAAGTAACGCATCCTGAAGCTGAGTTACCACCGAGTTTAGGCCCAGAGGAATACATGCCCGATACTCCAACCGAACAATTACCACAAACAACGCACGAACAACACGATTTAAACCAACCTACGGTATAATAGAAACAATATGAGCAAACCTGTTATCCTGACTGGCCTTCGCGCCAATAATGATTTGACGCTGGGAAATTATCTTGGCGCATTATTGCCAACTATCGACATGGCAAAACGCCATGCTGGTGAATATAATGTGCATCTCTTTATGCCGGACTTGCATAGTTTTACGACGCCGGTCGATCACACTGAATTACAAGCAAAAATACAACAAAATTTGCGTATTTTCGTGGCTGCCGGCTTGCCGCTCGACAATCCCAATGTGTACATTTACCGCCAAAGCTATGTACCGGCACACAGTGAGCTAGCCTGGATTTTTGATTGCTTTACCGGCTTTGGGGAACTCAGCCGTATGACCGAATTTAAGGATAAGTCTGCACGTCTTGGCTCGGAACGAATTGGCGTTGGACAATTCAACTACCCGCCGCTCATGGCCGCAGACATATTGCTCTACGGCGCATCGTATGTTCCGGTAGGCGATGACCAACGACAACACATTGAATTTACGCGGATGATTGCCGAACGACTTAACAACAAGTTCGGTGAGCTGTTCGTCCTGCCAAAATCTATGGCAGAGCAGCACAGGTTTTTTGGCAAAGACCAAGGGCTTCGTATTCGTGACCTCCATGATCCGACCAAAAAAATGAGCAAAAGTGATGAGACCGGCAAAGGTGTTATTTTTTTGAGCGACACGCCAGAAGCTGCCACTAAAAAAATTATGAGCGCCGCAACTGATAGTTTTGGTGAGATTCGCTTCGATATAAAAGAACGACCCGGCATTTCAAACCTCTTACAGATCTTGGAATTGTTGAGTGAGCCTACCATTGTGAGCGTCAAGCAGACCTGGGAAGGCAAAACCAGCTACGGTGACCTCAAAAAAGCCGTTGCCGAGAAAGTCGCAGCGTTCCTGCAAGATTTCCAGTCACGGCTTGCCGAGATTGACCACGCAGCACTCATGCAAAAGCTCACTGCCGATGAAGTAAAAATGAATGAAGTCGCTAACGCAACACTGCTTCGTGTACAAAAAGCCGTCGGATTGCGACCACAATAAGATGATTTTTACCTACCAGGCACCCGTTGACGAAGATGGCGTGACAATCGAATCTAAGCGCAAAGACGCCCCACGACTCGATGTATTTGTGCTGGCGCAAATACCGCGCCTCAGTCGCGGCTTTGTGCAAAAGTTATGCCAAGAAGGAAAGATTACCGTTGATGGAGCCGCCGCTGTAAAACCCGGCTACAAGCTCCGTGACGGCGATCGCATCGAAGTCAATTATGACACGAGCGAGCTCGACCTTATTCCGCACATTGATCTACCAATTCTATACGAAGACAACGACTGCGTGGTCATCAATAAACCAACGGGCGTACTCACACACAGTAAAGGTGCTTTCAATCCCGAAGGAACGGTTGCCACCTTTTTGCGCGAAAAATTACAGGGAATGGAAGGCGAGCGGGCCGGAATCGTTCATCGCCTCGACCGTGCAACGAGCGGAGTAATAATCTGCGCTAAAAACCAAGCGGCGCTCAGTTTTTTGCAAAAACAATTCTCACAGCGCAAGGTGAAAAAATCATACATTGCGGTTATCAAAGGTGTCATTGAACCGGAAGAAGCAATTATCGACATGCCAGTCGAGCGTAATCCAAATGCACCTGCTACCTTTCGCGTCGGGGCCAATGGTAAACACGCCACCACGCACTACCGGGTGCTTCGCACCGACGGCAAGCACAGTTTGCTTGGACTAAAACCTGAAACTGGCCGCACACATCAGTTACGCGTTCACCTGGCACACCAAGGACATCCGATTGTTGGTGACACTTTATATAAGGGCGAGCCGGCCGAGCGCCTCTTTTTGCATGCACACACACTCGAAATTACACTGCCAAATCGTGAACGTAAAGTGTTTGAAGCGCCGCTGCCAGCCGTTTTCGAGGATTCGGTACAGTGAGTGAGAGCGTTCGACTAATCCTCCACGAACGCACCGCTGCGCAACTTTCACACATGCGTGAACAACCAAGTCATGCGATCGCGATCGTCGGTAATCGGGGAGTAGGGAAACGCTCTATTGCCGAGTCGCTCGCCGCTGAATTATTACACGAGACTCCCACGTCACTCGCAAATCACCCATATGTTCTGCAAGTAAACACTGTTGAGCAAACCATTCCCATCGAAGATATTCGGAAACTGCAACAATTTACACGATTAAAAACGGTTGGCACTGCCACGGTTCGACGCATAATTGTGTTGCTCGGCGCAGGCGGCATGACGACCGAGGCTCAAAATGCCTTTTTGAAATTGCTCGAGGAACCGCCTGCCGATACGGTGCTTATATTGACGGTTGAAAACGAATCAGCACTTTTGCCAACCATTATGTCGCGTGTCCAAAAGGTAGTCGTGCACCCGGTGCCCGAAGCAGAGGTTCGAGCGCATTTCGGTCAAGCGTTTGACCCAGCGGCCGTTGATAAAGCTTTCTTCCTGAGTGGCGGATTGCCTGGACTTATGCATGCGCTCCTCGAGGGTGCAACCGACCATCCTTTATTGCCGGCAGTAACGACAGCCAAAGAAATTCTGCAACAGAAAACATTTGAGCGTTTGGCTCATGTCGATGCGCTCAGCAAGAAGAAAGATGAGCTACCGTATGTGCTGCAAGCCTTGCGGCAAATTGCCTCAACAGGGCGAAATCAAGCCAGCAAACAGCAGGATCAGGCTAAAATCAAACGCTGGCATCAGATTATCAAGGCGACATATGACGCCGAAACTGCATTGACGCAAAGTGCAAACGCTAAGCTTGTGCTCACTAATCTCATGCTTGCTTTCTAAAATTTTGGTATAATAGGACAAGTATGTACGAGTTGGCCATCATAGCCGGGTTCGCCTGGCTCGCCTATCACAATGCAACCATCCACAATGATGAGTTTGCCGGTGCATCCCGAAAAATCGGCGATCGACTGGGCAAATTGTGGGACATCGCACATCAGGGTATGCGCGAAAACCGCTTTTTGCGCGCCGAAAAAGCCTTGCTCACCATCCTTAAAATTGACGAGAAAAACGCCGCTGCTTATAACCGCCTCGGTATTTTATACGCAAAGCAAAAAGAATACCGCGACGCGATCGACTGTTTTGAGATCGCTTCCAGCATCGAAGCAACGCCTTCGAGTCTGCATAACCTCGGCTTAATCTATTACGAAACCGAAAACTACGAGAAAGCTGCAATTGCTTTCGAACAAGCCCTAAAACTTGAAGACAGTCTTGCTGCACGACATGTCGCGTATGCCAAAGTACAAGAAAAGCTTGGCAATGAAAAAATGATGTTCCAGTCACTCGAAAAAGCGGCGGATTTGGAGCCAAACAAAGAAACCTACACGCTTTTACAACACGCCTACGAATCTCACGGCATGCAAGCGCAAGCTGATATGATCGACCAAAAACTCAAGAAACTTATTGTACCGGACGGCCGCCCGAAGCGCATTATGCGCCCGCGTAAGGTTGTCGTGTAACGATGGCTATTGTTCAGGTGAGGCACAATGGCCCAGACTTTAGCGCCGTTCCATATCCGATCGTTCCCGAGCCAAGCAAGGCACTACTTAAATGTTTACGCAGTGTAGAGAATACCGATCTCGCTGTGTACCCAGCTGGTTTTGCAGCCGACATTACACCGGAAGTGTGGAAACTTGCGCGCCCTTCGTTAAAATACCTTTTAGAAGTTGACGAAACCGGAGAGGCAGCAAACCTAACAGTCGCAGAAGATTGTAGCCAAATACCACCAGAGGCGCTGCGCAACGCCAGAAATATACCGGATTCACCACTTGCCGTGACTGATGGGACCATACATATTGCCGACTCGTACCCAGGCCACGCATATGTTGGCGTGCCTAATGCAAATTTTATGGTTGTCGGCGGACTCGTAATGCATGCCGTCCCGCACCTATTTGAATATCTCCAAACGCAGTTTCCAACAACGCATATCCAACAATAACTATCGTGCAAATAAAAAACCGCCGAGATGGCGGTTTTAGTTTTGGGATAAACCTGATTATTTCTTAGGCTTAACTTCGTTACGGCCCAAGTTTTTCTTGGTTTCCGTAAATACCACGTGCCGGCGAAGCTTTGGGCTGTATTTGCGCAAAGCCAGCTTCTCGGGAGTGTTCATAGTGTTTTTGGTGGTGTAATAAATACGCTCGCCAGACTCTTCGCTGACCAGACCAATAATTTTGCGCTTATCGCCTTTTTTTGCCATATGTGTGGATTACCTTTTATAAAACAACTTCATTTAATTCTAACAGATCAGTAGCCAATTGTAAACTCTGGAGCCGAAGACGAGGATTGAACTCGTGACCCCCGCCTTACCATGGCGATGCTCTACCACTGAGCTACTTCGGCAAACTACAGGGGTTAATATATCATGATTGGCGCGATCTACCAAGCATTTTAGCAGTTTCGTGAGACAGAATGACCACTGTTTCGCCGTATTGTGTAAGGGAATTAGGCTTGCGCGGGTTTCTTGGTGCAAATATAGTATGCCCGGCCGATATCTTCGTGTTTCGCCGCCTGATCGATCACAAAAAACTCAGTGACCGTGAAGTACTTCGAGAGCGCTTTATCAATCTGCTCAAATGGGTAGGCCGTAACTGCAATCTTTTCATGCTCGAGTACGTAATTATCTTTGCGCTGGTGAGTCATGACTTTGACATTCCAGTGATAGTGGTTCTGTTTGTGAGCGTCCTTCACTACGCTCGTCATGACGTAATCATCACCAACTTGTACAGCTCCCAGTCCCCAACTGGTCATGGCCTCGAGTTTCTCTAAAGGGTTAAAATCGAATATAAAAACACCGCCCTTGTTTAGTGCAGCAGCAACATGTTTAAAGGTATCTCCCCATGTCGAAAACGTGATGAGATGATTCATCGAATTGTGCAGGCAATACACGGCGTCAAATTTATGGTCTAGCACAAAATTGGTCATGTCCGCTTGCAAAAATCGCACCTGAGGCAACTTGGCCTGCGCAATGCGTAACATAGCAGGCGAGTTATCAACTCCGGTAATAAGGTATTTACCCATTAAGCCAGCCGCAATCGCCCCAGTACCACACGCCAAGTCTAAGACTGTCGTTGCGCTCGGCCGGTACTTTTTGATGAGCCCTTCAAGCCGTGCGATATTTTCTGACCGATCACCTTTATAGGCGTCATATATTTCGGCGTAAGCAGTGTAGGTACGCGTGGAGTTTTTGCGTAATTTCATAGCGGCTTAGGGCTTTTGAGCAAAGGGGGTTTCCACCGTCACCCAAATATCGTCATTTTTGCACTCGTATGTAAATTTGTCGAACTCTTTAAAGTCTTTGCCGATTTTAAAGTTATTGGTAATTTCCCAACGGATTTTGCGCATTGGTTTAGAACATTTTGGGCAATTCATGAATTCAGTATAACAAAAGAACGCCGATTATGGCGTTCTTGATATATGCAATTTGGTGCAGGGTGAGGGATTCGAACCCCCGAAGGCTGAGCCAGATGATTTA
>CAZRIO010000014.1:0-25174 GCA_964600185.1 uncultured Candidatus Saccharibacteria bacterium
GATATGGCGGCGTAGCTCAGCTGGTTAGAGCACAGGACTCATAAGCCTGGGGTCACAAGTTCAAGTCTTGTCGCCGCTACCACATTAGGATTTTTAGCCTCTTCGGAGGCTATTTTCTTAAATAAGACTATATGACCAAACTGTACGGAAAAGTGTATTGAACGACCTTCTATATATTCCATGGTAAATTCCGGATTATGCCCAATATTGCGATTGCCACGCTTCGATTCTATATTATTGTCTGATTTTGGTATCGGTTGTATCCTACAATCAGTATGTAATTTTGGAGCCTCCGCCGTGGATACAGACAAGCTAACAGCCTTCTTCGCCAAAAAACTTGAAGAGATACCTCGTCTTCGCCAACTGAACGGTACTGACGATCCTGCTTTTAATACATGGTGGAATGCCATTAAAGCTACGTCAGAAAGAATGGGTAAAGAATACGTTAACAGAGCCAGCGGTGTTAACTTTTGGGGATCCTCGGTTGTTGTCGGTGACTACAGTGCAGCGGAAGAAAAGCAAGATTATTTGCAAGGGCTTGATCAGGCACAATCATTCATGGAAGCACTTATTGAGGAGTTGAATCTCTGGGGTTTTAAAGGGCAACCCCAAAAAAGCACTGCTAGTAAAAACTCTGCGCTAAATGGAAATGTTGTCCTCAACCTGACGATCAGTCAGAAACAAGCGCAAGAAATAACACAAACGATACACCTCAGTCAATATAACCAAGATGTCCAAGACTGCGTCAAACAGCTCCTGGACGAGCTCAAGAGGCAAGACAAAGATAAGAACAAAATCATTGGTCTGGTTAAATGGTTAGCAGATAAGGGGGCGGATGCACTAATCGCGATCCTACTTGCCAGCACCAATCTCACGACTTAATTTCAGTGCTAACATTGGGCGGTCATCGCTCGTCCTTTTATTTGGAACTAACGACGCTCACCACGACCTCAAACAGGCCAGAATCCTCTAAGATTATTTCTC
Source organism: uncultured Candidatus Saccharibacteria bacterium (assembly GCA_964600185.1). Taxonomy (GTDB): domain Bacteria; phylum Patescibacteriota; class Saccharimonadia; order Saccharimonadales; family UBA4665; genus DATASD01. Next base: position 985 of record CAZRIO010000014.1, read on the forward strand.
AGTAACAGATTCGAGCACTAACTTAACCTGCGCATAATCCGCATTCGCCTTTATTTTTTCCAGGGTTGTAGGTAAGGCATCATTGGCCGTTCCCGAGAAAATAGTGGTCATGCCAAAATACTGACCTGGATGTTTCGCAAGCTTCGGCAAATGCGCCTTCAGCTTGTCTTTGTCGGTTGAGACGGTTACGTAATTAATGGAGTTTTTGTCGTTTTTGAGACTGCCGTAAGCCAAGTAAGCTTGTTGCTCTAAAATAGTGATCGGCTCGGTTGCCGGCCATGCGCCATCGCTACCCGTGGTATCAACCTTTACGACTCTCAACTGAATCAACCAGCCGCTCGGCGCTGTTAAATCAACGATCTGTTCACTTGGATCGCTATTGGTTTGTGCAGTCCATTGCGACGGATATTTAAAACTGGCCATGGTACCAATATCGGCTGTTTTCCAGCTTTCATAGGGGTCGTTCTTTTTATTGTCCGACGAATTGTCAGTGGTATTTGCCGAGGTCTGCGTTGCTTTATTATTCTTGTGCTGGTGTTTGTACACAAACCAACCGGCAGCGCCCAAAACCACCAGGATGAGCACAATAATCACGCCCTCAACCGCCGTAAATCCTTTTTCTTTTGTCGTTTTCATATGTTCCTTTCGCTTACTCATATCATAGTCGGCAGGGACATGAGAAACAAGCATTATTTACATCATTTGCCAAGGGCAGTGCATGCTATACTGCTTCTACTAATTGTAGGAGGTACGTATGTCCGATCCGAACACGAAGTCCCAATTACGAGAAGCCTTAATGCCGGTTTTTACCGAGAAAATTCCGAACGATTCCCGCGTTAGTAAACTATTTGAACCAATTACCAGCGATGAATCTCGCCGTGATCGACACGTAACTGCACTTGCCGATGCCCTCGGCGCGCTGGCCGGAGGAGCCGAAGTTGATTATGGTGCGCTTGTAAACTTACACCGGGATGCGCCAGTTACCCCACCACAATATGAGGCAGTTATTAGCCATATTGTGGCCGGTCTTGGTGATTACGACAGTCTGAACGACACTTTGCTTCAGGCAGAAGTCGTGCAAGCATATGCACCCGTGAGCGTGCAAATTGAAGACGCTGTGGTGAACGGCGCCGTGCCTGACAATTACCAGGCTTCAGCCTAAACGTACGTAAAACTAACAATCGCGCCCCATGTATTTCAGGCGCGATTGTTAGTTTATTGATTCTACTTTTTATACAACCGCGACGCGCGCAAGCAGATCTTGCAGTGTTTTGAGTTCGTCATCGGTAAACGTATCGCAGCCAAAACTATGCGGCAAATCAACCATGATATCATTCATGATTTTTTCGCCCTTCGTCGTTAACGACAGAAGTTTTGTGCGGCGATCTTGCTCGCAAGCCATGCGCATCACCAGATCTTGCGCCATCAATCGATCAACCAATCCTGTAACTGTCGAAGCATCACAATGCGCCGAATCGGCTAATTTGCCCATAGTCGAAGCGCCATGCGTAATGTTATACATGGCGAAAAGCTGCACCAGGGTAAGGTCGTGATCTTCGGCCAGATCTGCCAATGCCATCTTAAGCCGTCTTAAAACTGCCAACAATGATTCGCAAGTCTGGATTTGGTCGGTTTTCATATAATCATTATACTACGTAAAACAAATATTTGACAATACAAAGTATTTCTTTATACTTTAGTTTGTAAAACCAAATAAAATCATAAAGATGAGGTTACGCGTATGATTGAAAAAGTTAAACATAAAGGAATGGCGCTTGCCGTGTTGGCAGCTGCACAATTCATGGTTGTGCTCGACGCCACAATCGTGAACGTCGCACTTCCCGCCGTTCAGAAAGCACTTGGCTTTGCCGACGCCGCCCAACTCCAATGGGTTGTGACAGCATATGCGCTCGTGTTTGGTGGCTTCTTGCTACTTGGTGGCCGCTTGGCCGATTTATTTGGCCGACGTCGCATGTTCGTCGCCGGTATTATCGTATTCGCCATCGCTTCTTTGCTTGGTGGAATCGCCCAAAACCCTGGCATGCTTATTACTTTCCGAGCACTGCAAGGTCTTGGTGGAGCGCTCCTCGCACCAGCAGCATTGTCGTTAGTTTTGACCATCTTCAAAGAAGGTCATGAACGTAACCGTGCACTTGGTATCTGGGGTATGATCGCCGGTGGTGGTGGCGCAGTCGGTTTGCTACTTGGTGGAATTTTGACTCAGTATGTTGATTGGCGCTGGATCTTCTTTATCAACGTACCGATTGCTGTTGGTGTTTTGATCGCTGCAATGAAATACGTGCCAAAGAGCCTTCCCGTTGCAAAACAACGCATCGACTTTATTGGCGCGATAACTGTTACCGCTAGCTTGATGAGTTTCGTGTTTGCCATGGCGCAAGCACCGAGCAAAGGCTGGGGTAGTGGCATCGTCCTTGGATCACTGATTGCATCTATTGCTCTTATGGTCGGATTTATCGTGAACGAAAAACACGTTAAGCACCCTCTGATTCGTTTGAGCATTTTACGCCGTCGCAATGTGACGGGCGGTAACTTGGTACAACTATTCATGCCTGCCGCTATGTTTAGCATGTTCTTCTATATGTCGATTTACCTGCAACAAATTTTGCACTACTCACCAACAAAAACTGGTGCTGCAAACTTGCCGTTCACTTTGGTAATGATCGTCGTTGCGGGCGTTTTGTCGAGGCGGCTCACTAAACTCAATCCAAAGACAGTGATTATCGTCGGTGCTACTATGGTTGGCGCAGCGCTCATATACTACTCACGCATCCCCGTTCATGGCAATTACGTAACCGACTTATTGCCCGCCATTATCGTAATGGCTGCTGGTATGGCGGCGGTGTTCGTGACTGGTACCGTGGCAACAACGAGCGGCCTTTCGCACGAAGAATCGGGTTTGGTTTCAGGCCTTCTGAACACTTCACAGCAAATTGGCGGTGCACTTGGTCTCGCAATCTTGAGTGTTGTTTCAACTTCGGTCACCAAACACGACCTTGCGAAAGCACATGGTGACGCTGCGGCAGTCGTGCCTGCGATGGTTCACGGATTCCAGCGTGGCTTTATGGTTGCTGCTGGGTTCGCACTCATCGCTGCGATTATCGCACTCACCGTCTTTAGAGTTCACAAGCCGAGCGCTTCAGACCTAAAGAACGAAGCCGAAAACGAAGCCGAAGCACTCGCCGCAATTCCTGGCGTGTAGCAATCTTCAAACATTAAAAAGTGCCTGGTCGGTAGGAGGTGAGCCAGGCACTTTTTTCATGGTAACGATCGAACCTTAACGGGAGGTTAAACTAATTGACATTTACGCTCTGCGTGCTCCCGCCATCTGGTGTGTCCAATGAATTCATTTGTGGACTACTGAAACGAGGATTAACTTCGATCGTCGTCGCTGTCGTAGTGGACGAACTGCTTGTGCGCACCAACACGGTAGCGCCCGTTTTTATATCGCTGATTGCAGCGGTTGCACCGTTGTTTGTGATTTTGGTCGAGCTATCGATAGTGTACGTTGTGCTCGTACCGGTGCGTTGATTCTGCACCGTGATACTCGAGCTACTCACGGCAGTTACCGAACCAAGACCTCCCATGCGTCGCATGCCGCCTGCACGATTTTGCATCAAACCTCGTTCGTCACCCGCAAAGTGGTTACCTCGATTGCCGTGTTTTTCAACCTGCATACCCGCGCAAAAACTCAACGCCAGTCCAAGCACAACAACCACCGTTATGAAGATTGGCTTTTGGTACGCGCTCCAGCCACGTTTTGGGGCTGGCACAACCTTGGTGTGTTTTTCAACTTTTTCTGGTGTTTCTGTTGGTTCTGTTGGTTCTGATGATTCCATAATCTCTCCGTTATTTCTCTACTAATTTCCCGTCCTGCAATTGAAACGTGTAATCGGTTTTGCCCGCGATTGATAGGTCGTGCGTGACCACCAAAATTGTAGTGTTCTCGCTGCGCGCCAAATCATGCAGTAAGTCAAAAATGAGTTTGCCGGTTTGGGAGTCCAAGTTGCCCGTTGGTTCGTCGGCTAAAATGAGCTTCGGGTGATTGGCGAGGGCGCGAGCAATCGAAACGCGTTGCTGTTGACCGCCACTTAATTTACCGGGTTTTCGCGCCATTTGGTCAGCACTCAATCCCACTTGTTCGAGCAGTAATTTTGCCCGTTCGATACGATCTTTTTTGCTGATGCTGGCAAATTCCATCGGCAGCATGACATTTTCGAGCGCCGTTAAGTTCGGCACTAAATTGTAACTCTGAAACACGAATCCAATCTTGCTGCAGCGATAACTAATCAGCGCACGGTCGTGCAATTTGGTGATGTCTTGCCCCTCAACTGTAATGCTTCCGCTCGTTGGTTTATCAAGCGCTCCGAGCAAGCTCAGCAGTGTCGACTTCCCGCTTCCACTCTTGCCGATAATTGACGCAAACTGGCCTGACGGCACTTTCAAACTCACTGCATCAACCGCTTTCACAGCCGCATCGCCAGACTGAAAAGTACGGGTAATATTGGTAACTTCTAACATATCTACTCCTAACTTTCCTATTCCGCCCGCATAACTTCGGCCGGGCGAATTTTTGCAATAAAGAACGAGGCGAGCGCACTTCCGATAAGCGCGATTACAATCGCCGCCGCAAATCCGTACAAGATGATACTCCAGCCAACTACCGCATGAATATTGGTGAGCGAGTGATGTAATCCGCCGAGTGGTCCGCCCGTAAAATGCATGCCGCCACCGTGCGTCATACTAGCACCCGCTGTTTCGCTGCCCGTGCTGTTAGCAACCAATAACTTAGTGATTGGGTTTGCCGCCAAGACACCAAGGCCGATACCAAGCACCGCACTCATAATCGTAAGCGTCGTGGCTTCCGTCATGAATTGCCCCACAACTTTTAGATTTGATGCGCCGATCGCTTTGATAACACCGATTTCACGACGACGCTCGCGAACGATCATCACCATCGTAAGCAAAATGATCACCGCACCTGCACCAACCGCACCGAACAGGCTGTAAAGCGAAATGGTTTGGATGTTCTTGAGTGGCTGAATGGTTTGCTTGGCCTGCTCGGCGCTGTTTGTCACATCAGCCGTAGAGCCCAAACTTTTCTTGACCGCATTGGTTACGGCATCAATGTTGTTAATTGAATCAACCGTGACCGTCGCACTAGTAATCGCACCCGCTTGGTTGGTGAGTTTTTGCAAACTAGCCAACGGCATAATAATTTGATTGTTACTAAAGGTATTGCCGGCGTCAAAAATCCCCACTACCGTAATGGTCGTGTTGTACGCTGTGAAGGTCGAACCAACTTTCAGGTTATTTTTAGTTGCGAGACTGCTGCCAATTAATGCAACATTGGCGGTGCTGGTTGCGCTAAAAGCGTTTCCACTTTTCAATGTAAAACTGCCGCCGCCCTGCGCACTTGAAAGATCGGTTGGTGTTGTCGTGCCGATCACCGTAATCGGCGGAGTAAATGTTACGGTCTGTCCGCCGTTAGCGCCGATAGGAACTGCCGTTTCGGTTCGCATTGTAAAACCACTGTTTTCTGAAAATCGTTTGCCGAGACTGCCGGCATCGATCGCCGTCTGGAGGTTCGTTGCGCTTGATTCCAAACGATCCTGCAGCGATTCGTTCACACTTTTTACGTGATCAATTTTTGCTACGTTTGCAAGTTGTGCAGCCGTCAGTGCATTGCCGCCGCCTTCAAACCCGCGAAGACCAGCCGGTGAAATATTCACCGTGTTGCCAACCGAACTCTGTACTGATTCGATCTTTTGACCGACGGCCTGGTGTGCGACAAGCATTGAAAGTGACAGTCCAATACTCAACCCCAGAATAACGACGATGGAAACAGTTCGCACAACATTGCGAAAAGCGTTTCGTATCCCCCTTGTTATGACATTCATATTTTATCCTTATTTACGTGATGGCTTGAATGTATCACGAGCTCATTTAAAGTGAGCTTAAAGACAAATTACTTAACCTGCAGCAGGGATGTTGAGGGTGAAAGTTGAGCCTTTGCCAACCGTACTCACGACTCGAATAGTACCGTTGTGCTGTTCGATAATATGCTGCGCAATGGCGAGCCCAAGTCCGTAACCCGCAGCTGCATGTTTGGTGCGTGAGGCATCGATGCGGTAAAAACGATCAAAAATATGCGGCAATTGTTCGGCCGGAATTCCGGCTCCGCGATCCGCCACGCTGATCGTTCTCATTGACCCATCTTGGCCTCCAGCTATGCTAATCGCCGCCTTTTCATCACTGTATTTAATGGCATTGTCGAGTAAGGCAACAACAACTTGCGTGAGCGCCTTCTGGTCGCCCATCACCTGTACATGCGGCACTGTTTCTTCAATATTGATCGACTTGTGTTGCGCTGTTTTAAGCACATGATTCATGGCTTCCGTCGCAACATCATCAAGCCATACCGGCTCCAAATTAAGCTTGTCGCCCCGTGCCAATCGCAATAAACCATCTGATAAATCACGGAGTCGCATGACTTCTTCAAGGTTGCTCGCCAGTAAGTCTTTCGCCCGCTTGAGCGTAAGATCTTTGCTCCGCAATGCAACTTCGTTTTCGGTCTGAATAGCGGCAAGTGGAGTGCGAAGCTCATGACTTGCATCCGATGCAAAACGACTTTGTGCTTCGAGCGCGCGCTCGATCGGACTCAAGGTGCGACGCGCCAAATAATGACTCAGGAACGCTCCCCCGATTAACGTTAACAAGTTAAGGATGACTAATTTAGCAAAGAGATCGACGCGTCCTTCACTTACGCGATTTTCAAAGAAATGCCGATAGCCGCGAAAATCAGGTGAAGGCACCATCGTAAAACCATTTTCCATGAGCACCGATTCGGTCGGCACCTGTCGGCCCAATTCGTGTGCCGACGTCTTATAAAAAACAAAACTAAAGCTCAGGCTCATCACCATAATGATGGCCAGATATGATAAAGCTAAACGCCCAGTCGTAGACCGGACAAACTGCATAAAACGACCGAGCTGCGCATTCACGTGCGCTCCCCGATCTTATACCCAAATCCGCGTACCGTTTGAATGAGTTTCGGGCCGGTAAAAGGCTTGTCGACTTTGGCGCGTAAATACGTGATGAACACTTCGACAGTATTGGGCAAAATGTCAGCATCAAAATCCCACACATGCGTCATGATGTTGTTTTTGCTCAAAACTTTTTCTTTGTTACGAAGCAGGTATTCCAGCAACGCGTATTCTTTGCTCGAAAGCTGAATGGTTGTGTCGCCGCGTCGAACTTCCTTGCGGAGCGTGTCGAGCGACAGATCAGCAACTTCGAGCGTTTCACCCAATGAATCGTGCGGCCGACGAAGCAATGCTTTTACACGCGCCAACAGCTCTTCAAACGAAAATGGTTTCACTAAGTAGTCATCAGCGCCGGCGTTCAGACCTTCAACACGATCGTGAACCCGATCTTTAGCGGTGAGCATTAACACAGGCGTGTGTTTGCCACTTGCGCGCAGTTTTTGACAGATCTCAACGCCGTCCATACCGCCGGGCAGCATCCGATCCAAAATGATCAGATCATAGTCTTCGAACTGCGCAGCATTAAGTCCCTCTTCGCCATCATAAATAACATCGACAGCAAACGACTCCGTCAAAAGCCCTTCTTTTACCGCGTTTGCTATCTTGTGCTCATCTTCTACGACCAGTATTCTCATACTTCTTAGTGTAATCGCTTTCTTTAAATTTAGCTTAAGAGATACATAAGAGGCCGGTTCTTGTGATCACCGACCTCTTATGTATGAACTTAGGCGGCCATACCAGGTGCGGAAGATTCAGGCCACAAATATTGCATGAGCTGGCGGCCTTTGCTGCTCAAGCGAATCCACGGCTCCGACCGGCCACGCTGACTCATGACGATCAAACCTTTGTGACGAAGCGCTTGCACAATGTGCGTCAGGCGTTTGCGGTCAAAGCGCATCGTTTCGGCGAGCGTGTCGAATTCCTCTTCGCCAATTTCCTCGACTTGTTGCAACACGAGCGCGTAGTCTTCGGGTAAATGTACTGTTTTCATATTCCCTCCTTATCTGTTTCAACCTTGGCCTTCAGGCTGCATGCGTGCGTTGAAGGTACCTTCATCGTAGAACACGAGGCTTTAGAAAAACCTTAAGCTCTCGCATATGCATGTGCCACGAATGCTACTCTCCAGTCAGTAATCAGGTTGGGAGGATTTTACAGCGGTGTGTTTTTATTGTGCGCATCACAGACTTTTTGCGCAACAGTAGATTCAAGTTGGAGGCAATTAATTTGCGTGCCCGAAATATCAATCAAATGCTTGAGATCACGTTGTTGCTGCAAGGTTTGATCGTGTAATTGACCATAATATTGCTCGGCTTGTCCGAGTTGATTTTGTAAACTCAAGCCATCGAAAAAACGCGTAATTAACACTGAAAAAATGATGAGCCCCGCAATAAAAATCAGCATTTTCGGTGTGAATTTACGTCGGAAAAGCGGCGGCAAAACCGAATTGATCTTCACCTGTCGTTCACTGAGTCGTTTGCGTGCTGCCATATATCTATTATCGCACATCATAGCGACGAATCCGGCAAATCTAAAGAGTCGACATGGTATACTAAGACCATGAAAAGCACAAAAAAACACCGGCGTGGCTACGCCTGGCTGGTGATTATTATTCTCATCGTTGGCGTTGTTTTATGGTTCACAAAATTGCATCACTCCGGTGGAGCGGCCATAGTCAATAACAAAAAAGCCGCAGCAACAACCAGCGATCCAAACCATATACGCATGCTTGTGGCGGGCGATTTTATTGCACACGATTCCGTAAATGCCGCCGCTAAACAATCCGACGGTTCGTACGATTACCTGCCGCTCGTGAAAGACTTTTTGCCAATTTTCAAAAAAGCAGACATTCGTTTTTGTAACGACCCGATCTTAAATGGCGGCGCGCAATATGGCATCGCTGGTTATCCGAAGTTTAACTCACCGACCGAGTTTGTAACTGATATGGGCAAACTAGGCTGCAACCTGGTCAATACCGCTTCAAACCATAGCTTCGATAAGTCACAAGGCGCCATTACTGCCTCGGTTGATGCCTGGAGCAAAGTTCCTGACATGCTCGCCGTCGCCGGTGAGAACCGCTCTCAAGATGAGCACGACACCGTTCACTACTTCACCATGAAGGGCGTCAAGTTTGCCTACCTCGCCTACACGACTTACTCGAACACCGACGCACCTGCACAAAATAATTATGGCGTGAACGTTTTCAGTCAAGCCTTCGCCAGCAAACAAATTGCGGAAGCAAAGCAAAATGGTGCTCAGGCAATCATCGCCAGCATGCGTTGGGGAACTGAATACTCGACCTCAGTCGACGCCGAGCAGCAAAAAGATGCACAGTTCTTGGCGGATCAAGGAGTAAGTTTGGTGCTTGGACACGGCTCACACGAACTTCAGCCCGTCCAGCAACTCACCGGTAAAAATGGCAATAAAACGACAATTTGGTACAGCATCGGAAACTTTTTGAATACACAGGAACCACCAGAAACCTTATTTAACGGATTGCCGATCATCGACTTTGATGTAAAAACGAAGCAAATTACGAGCATGCAATTCCTCCCTTCCTACATGCACTATGAATGGACCGCCGCGCAAGCTGCCGCTGACGACACTAACGCTCGCGATAATTTACACATGTACCTACTCGAAAACGCGAATCAAAATATGGTCAACGCGCAGCAGCTTCACACCACCATCGAGACGCAAAAGCAGCGCATCACCAATACACTGGGCTCGTACGGACTGCAGATTCCGCTCATTACTTCCAAGCAATTATAGGCTAATAATTCTTGCCGCCGGAAATGCCAAAGAATTCTTCAAGCGTTTCGACATGCGTGTTGTGTAATTCCGTCGCTAGATCCGTACCCACATAGCGGACGTGCCACGGTTCATATTCATAGCCGGTTACCTGTACTTTGTCTGAGGTGTAACGAATAATGAATCCATATTTGTAAGCATTCGCAACGATCCATTTGCCCTCGGGCGTATCGGCAAAACATTGCTCGAGTTCGCATTTACGCGTACTTGGTTCGATGTCAGCCGCCAGCCCGGTTTGGTGCTCGCTAAAACCGGGACGAGCACTTTGGGTATCCGCCGTAGCTTGGCCTTGGGTTTGCACATAGCCGTTATATAAATTGACTTGATACGCGTACGAACGATACCCACTCGAAAGCATTAGGTTGAGCCCGTCTGTTTTAGCGGCCGTGAACATGGTTTCGAGTGCGGCTGCCGTTGGCTTGCGCACTTGCATGGATTCGTTACCGGGAACCCTGAGCAACACATTCGGCACGGTAAGATCAGCCGGCGCATAATCTTTTGGATTAAGTGAATGCTGCTTATTTACCACTGTCCAGATACTTGTTGGATCGGTCGTTGAATACTGTTTTTTGTTGAACCCATCGCCTGTTTTGTCAGTGTTTTGTGTACTCGTTTTTGTGTTTGATTTTGTGTCTTGATGCCCGAAAGCCATGAATCCGGCTCCCACAATTAACGCCAGTAAGACAACAATATATAAGAATTTTTTCATACTTCGATTATATCAGGAGTGTTTGTCGTAAAATTTGAAATTTTGAAATAAAGAAACCTCGCCGATTATGACGAGGTTTCTTGACTGACCGCTCTAGCTAGAACGTATGGATAACTGTGTTTCGATCTTACGTATTGAAAACTTTATCAATCCGCAGGATCTTTTTGTCTTTCGTTGGCGATAACTCAAACGAAAGGCCGCTCTTCGTAAAAATACTCATAAGCGCTGCTCCTTTTTGTTATTTTTAATGTGTTTGTTTTGTGATCACAACATTGCTTATTATATACAACTTATGCTTTTTTGTCAACGTTGCGCCGTATCACTAGACTCAGTGTAACAAACTAAAAAACTGCCTCGCAATATTGAAATGTTGCGATTTTAATGCCGAAATACCAGTGTATCGTATGTGTATTTACCTAGAAGCCGCGCACTACACGCATACAGTCCCACTTGTCATCTTCGCTGTTATAGGTGAAGCGGATATAGTCTGTCTTGCTCGCCGTTGTGCTTAGTGTTGGTCGGGGTATGTCCGTCGAAAAACGGTACTTGGTATCCCACGTAACAGTTCTCGAACCTGTCGCATCCTGTTTAATACGGAATAGCAGTTCTTGTCCAGAAGTAGCCACGCCACTCGGGTTTGCGATCGTTCGATTGCCGCCGAGAGTGACGATCGCCACATCTGTTGTAGTGCATTTCGGGGTGATGGTCGCCGCGTCAACAAGCGTTACCGCGCGTTTGCTTGTTGGCGTTACTGAACTCCCTATGACCTTCCAACCGGAGACATTGTCACTCAAAAGCACTGCGTAATCGTTCTGATTATTAAGAACCAATGAAGTTTGATTAACGTCGATCGGCTGACTGCTGGTTGTAGCAATGGTTACCGGGTTTGTGGTGCTATCAACTTTTTTAATGACGTACATGCGAATACCGAGTCCGCTATAGCTTGGCAGCGTCACGGTAAACCCGCCGCCGGCGCTGTTGGCGAAGATAACTGCATCGGTCGCAGTCAGTGTGGTGGCGCTGCCCACACTTCGCGCGGAACCAAATCCGAACGAGCCATTCACCGTGTGCGTCGATGTCGATGTCACGCCGCCGACCGATAATTTTTGATAAGCGATGGTGTTGCCGTTCAGGTCGATAGTAACAGCACTCGATCCAAATTGTGTCTTCACAATTAATCCGCTATTGCCGGTACCGGGATTAAGTGTCAGCGTACCCGTCATGGTGTCGCCCGTTTTGAGCATTCGCGCAGCAAGATCCGTCTGTAGCCCCGTGATTGCCGTTTCCGGGAACGAGCCAGCCGGGACAATCGGCGCGACAACAAATGTCTTTATGCCGCTAATCGTTTCGTCACTCGTCAAATGCACATACTCCGCCGCCATGCTTTGCATCTGCCCACTCGTAATGGGTGTGATAGGCCGCCATGTGCCGCTGTGCTCGTGGTAGCTCAAGACTTGCGCATCTTGTACGGCGCTCGTGCTGACGTCGCTCAGGCCGGCCAGGGTGTTTGTAAAAGTCTCAGCGTTGGTGAGTGCGGCTCGAATCGTTGGGTTTAAGTCGTTCTTGGGAATTCCTCCCACGGGTAGTTCGTACTTTTTTGCGAGCGAACCGTCGGCGCGCAAAGAGCCGTCGTGATCATGTTCGACCAGTAAAAAAGCATTCAGAAGATCACCCCAGGCGCCGTCATCGCCGCCGGGATCAGGTAACCGAACCATCAAAAAACTCCTTGTTATGCGAGTATCTTCCAGCTGCAACACATATCAATCAGCCAAAAGTCACGTCACGAGTTACATACATTGTGTGTTGCACAAAGTCTAAGCATAAGGGGCACTGTACTTATTGTCAATGCTTGGGCAACGAAAGCCCACAGCTTTTATTACGTTTTGGCGTCAAACAGCGTGAGCAGTTTAGTAGCGGTATTAAAGTTGCGGATTGTCATGCGCTTGTAGATCGGGTTGCTCGCAAGCTTTCCACCTGTGGTACGGCCAAATTTCTCGAACAAAAGTGACTGATATAACACGCCCTCGCCGGCCATCATGGCTTCGATATCGGGTTTGAGTTCGCCAACCGCCTTAACCACTTCGGGCATATCGTATGGCGGCAACATAATCAACAAATTGTGCTTCCAGGTCTTATCAGCACCCCAGGTTTTTGGTGCTTTCGCAATGATATTTTGCCAGTCCAACTTTGAGAAAACCGCGACGCCGACTGGCAATTCGAAATCATGTTCGAGCACATGCTCAACCTGTTTCGCCAATATATTGGGGTCTTGTTTAGGTGCATCGAAAAACACATTGCCGCTCTGAATATACGTACGGACATTGGCGAGTCCGGCAGCTTCGAGCGCCGTCCGGAGTTCAGCCATTTTTATGATGCTTTTGCCGCCAACATTTACGCCGCGGAGTAATGCGAGATAGGTTTGCATGATTGTAGTGTACTAGGTTTTGCAGGTATACGCTTGTTACAAGTGGGAGATCCAGGTTTTGAGCAGTTGTTTAAGCTCGACCTGTTCATGCGGTTGAAGAAAAGTATGTTCAGCGCCCTCGATGGTGTGTATTTCTTTCTTACCGGGAAGTTTGTCGAATAAAACTTGTTGGTGAACAGGAGGCGTCTTCGTGTCGTTTGTACCTGCAATTAAAATCACCGGCATCGTGAGTTGCTCAACCTGGGGTAGCAAATTGTACTTGAGTCGGTCTTCAATGTGCGACCACTTGAGTGGCTTTTCGATCTTCCCATCACGACTGTGGTCGATTTTGATGCCATCTTTTTTCCATTTATCGAGCGTCGTATGGTCGCCAAACATCTCGTATGTCGCAACACTGAGTTGTCCAGAAACGACGGTCGAAATTGGCGCCAGTGCTTTGACACGCTGCGGATATTTTTCTGCAAAAAGTGCTGTCGAAATACCGCCCAAACTGTGCCCGCACAATACGAACGGCTCGATATACCACTGCTGTTTTTCAGCCCATGCAATAACATCTTCGAGATCGGCGTAGTAATTCGTAATTGTCGCGTCAGGGTAATTTTCGGTGCCATCACTTTCGCCAAAGGTATGTGAAGTATCAAAACTGACGACCGTGTATTTGTCTTCCAAAAACGCTTCGATCATGGCACGAATGTGTAATTCATCTTTGCGGCCGCTGAGTCCGTGCATAACAAACGCCAGTTTGCCCGCTTTGGGTACGCCTTCTACAACCACGCATAACTTTTTGCCTTCGCGGTTTTTGATGAATAACTTGGTGCGCGCATATTGCAAAGCTTGCGGAACTGGTGGCGTGAGTTCGAGCGTTTTTGCGGTGACACCAACTTCTGAAAGCAGCATCGAAAGCAAGGTCGTCGGTAATCCAATCACCGTGTCATAATGTCCATCGATTTCTTGAATGAGCGGTGCCGCACCGCTTTGAATGCCGTAGCCACCGGCTTTGTCGGCCCAGTCATCAGAAGCCAAATATGTTTCGACCGCCGCGGCATCGTAGGATTTAAAGACAACTTTCGTTGTGTCGACACCGGTTAGTTGTAAGCCGTCAGACTTTCGTACGATGGCAATTCCGGTCGAAACCAAGTTAGTTTTGCCGGCCAACATCCGGAGCATGTCATGTGCTTCTTGTTTGTCGCGAGCTTTTTCGAGTTGTTTACCGTCAATCGTCACGATGGTGTCGGAACCAATCACCAAGGCATCAGGATGTTTTTCGGCCACATCGAGCGCTTTGCCAAGTGCCAACTCCATAGCCACAGTTTCAGGCGACCGTGTATCGTCGAGTTTTTCATCGAAATTACTGGCGATTGCTTCAAATGCAACTTCCATTTGAGTGAGAAGTTCGCGGCGACGTGGGGATTTGCTGGCAAGGATTATCTTCATCTGGCAAGTATAGCAAATCTACTCGTGATGATCGTGATATTCATGGAGTAATGCGTGTCCGCGGCCGCGTTTTAGCAAAAAATAATTGATCGGCGTCGTTACGATAAATGCCAGAGCAAGCGAAATCGGCATGGCATACCAAAACTTTGGATTCATAAGACCGGCGCTCATTGCGCCAGGAATTGCAACCATCACGGCATTATCGGTAAGCTCCATAGCAAGAATGGAAAAAGTTTCAGCTGCGAGCACAAGCGTGAAAGCCCGTCGCAGCGGCACACCATTTTGCGTGATCGGCCACAGCGCCAAAGTGTAGCCGCACAAAAACGCCAAGATGGTGGACAAAATCACCGTTACCGCATTATGCAAAGATAACGCCATGCCGACGACCATGCCCGCAATTTCACCGATACTACATCCCGTCAAACAGTGGAGCGTTGCACGAATTGCAAGCTTTCGTGTATTCGATGCAGTCATTAGTACCCCGTAAAATGATCAGTTTTTATGTTCGTCCGCGGCACGCCGAGCGTCACAAGCGCGTGCGCATAATTCGAGACAAGCCCATTGGGACCAGAAATATACACCATGCTTTGTTTGAAAAGCTCGAGGCTCTTTTGTAAGTCTTTATCCTCTAAACGACCAATGATGTAACGAGTTTTGACGCCTACTTTTTCGGCAGCCTGAAAATCGGTTTTGTAGACGAAATCCGCATCACTATTTGCAAGATAGAACACGGTCACATCACGCTGCTCGCCCTTGTCAGTTAAATACTGCACCATACTACGAAACGGCGTTATACCAATCCCGCCCGCAATAAAAATGAGCGGCTTGTTGGTCTCGCGAGGCATCGTAAAACTACCCGCTACGTGAGCCACACGGATATATTGGCCTGGGGCCATTTTCAGTAAAGCTTTTTTAAAAGTGCTGCTAGGCTCGTATGTTTTTATGCCGATATGAATGTCTGGCCGGGTCGGCGAAGAAGCAATGCTGAACATGCGACGATTACCGCGTAAGTCGGCGCCTGGATATTGCAAAGTCCACTCCAAATATTGCCCGGGCTCAAAGGCAAGGCGCTTTGGCCGATCAAACGTGAGATCGTAAATATTCGGCGAGATACCGACAATTTCTTTCAGCCGCAGCATGGCACCTGCTGCCGGCGCAAACAGTAGCGTCAAAATGTTACCCACAAGGAGCGCATTTTGCGGCGTCGCCGACAATCTTCCCCAGTGTAATTGCGCTGAAAACAATACACCGACGACCAGCGCGAATAGCACCTGATAATACTTGGTGGGCGGAAAAGTACTCGGTTCGATCAACATAACACTGCCCATAAAAATAATCGGCCAGGAAAGCGCCGCAGCTTTGATCGTGTCCCCCAGCTCGACGCCCTGCAAAATTGCACCAATATATATCAGCACCAATGTCGCAGCACCCGCGAACGTCAAAAATACAGTGAATTGCCGCTGCTTACGTAATATGATGAGCGCCAAAAGTGCAGTAAAGGGCGCCAGATGCGGCGTCGCCACCCACCATGTTGCGGGAAGTAATTCGGTAATACTCATCACACAAACAGCTATTGCGGCGGGGTTTAAAAAATGCGTACCGCGAAACACTACAATAAATTTTGACGCCATTGCAATAACGCCGCAAAGTGCCACCATCAACCCACGGTGCAAGCTATCAATAGGCGGCAGCAAGAACGTTAAAATTAACGCCGATATAATCCACGATTCGGAGTTCGTCGGCGCGTGCCAAATCTTTGAAAAAAGCTTGTTAGTAATATAACAAGCCGTACATAATACGAGCACCGAAAGCAACAATCCGACCGGACCGATCGAAATAGAACCGGCAAAAGCCAAAATATCCGCTATCACAAACAGTGCAATCAGCCCCCACAACATCACCTTGTACATGGTGAACCGATTCAACAACCCGTCAATTTTCTGCAATATGTTATACATGATGTTTTTCAGTGAATAACTCACCCGGAAAATCATTCGAGTGCGATACTCTCCCATCAGCATAGATGATTACGTACGAGAAAGGAAATCGCGCCTGGAGCTTTTCCGGAGTTGTAAAGAAAAGTGCTGTCGCGAGTCCATCGGCCAATAATGCCGAATCGGTGATCACCCATAAAGCTTTGATGTGATCCGGCGATTTGAGTGCTTCGGGATCCATAATATGATGATATTTTCCCCATGCGCGCCGGTTGCCGGCAGAACCGCACAGTGCTTTGTTTTGTAAAAGCGCGACCCCCACGACTTCATCAAAGTCATCGGGATTCTCGAGGCCAACACGCAGCGGTACAGCAAGCCCGCGGCACACCATGTCGCCGCCTGCATCAACACAAAATTGCGAAATTCCGGCATCGGTCAAAAGTTCGGCGACAATATCAACTAAATAACCTTTGCCCGCCGCGCCAAAATCCAGTAAAAGCGGTTGTTTGGTGATTAATTGATTATTTTTATAGGTCATGACTGCATCCCACGCCGGCGTTTCCTGAAGCTCATGACTTTGCAAGGAATACTTCGCGTCATACCCCGCATCGGATAACGCCCGGCCAATGAGCGGCGTTACCAATCCCTCAGATAGGTCGTATAACGTTCGATACAACGCAAACAGCGCTTTACTATCGGTGGGCAACTCGTATGTCCCAGCTTTTTGTGCGATTTTCAGGATTAATGAATCGTCACGAAACCGTGAATATACTTTGTCGAAAGCTTCGATTCGAACAGTAATACGCTGTTGCAACGTATGCCAATCTTCGTCGGTAATTGATTCGTAAACACCAATCCACCAGCCGGTTCCGATAGCCTCAAACGACCATTCTTGCGCAACTTTTGGCGTCATAAAATCTTAGGCTTTTGCTTGTGATTTGATCTGATCGAGGGCGTTGTTGAACCCTATCGAAGTCAGCGACGACCCCGAAACTCGGCTCAAGCTAATATCGGTAAGTTTTTTGCCAACCACCAACTTTTTATAGCCGCTCATGAATTTGCTCTGGTATTCTTCGGCTTCGCCATCGGTAGCGCCGGATTTTGCCGAAGTATCAGTAACAACATCGTTTTTCAGGGTGATATGTATGGTGATTTTCTCAAAACCGCCTGGCGATTGATAGCCGCCCGTGCTGGTGTATTCGCCGTCTTTAAAACTGCCCGTACTCGCCGTACTTGAAGGAGAAGACGTGGTACTTTCAGGAGTAGAAACCGGTGTGCTGGTCGCAGTCGTTGCGTTGCTCGCCACCTGTTTTTTATTCGTAACCGTCACCGCGCCAACAATCGCAACAATGATGAGCAACACCGCAAGGGTGGCAATTATTTCTCGTTTACGACTGGCGGGTCCGTGTTCCATGGTAATCCTTTTATTCTAAACTAAGTATAGCAAGCGTTCTCTTAGAGCAAGCTTAAACCAACGGGCGGCATGAAACTAAGCTATACTACCAGGTATGTCGAAACCTGAAACTATCACCGCGACCTTGCAACGACGACTCATTCCACTGTATATCGCAGCATTCTTCCAAAGTTTCGTTCTTTGGTACACGATCGAGAAACTCTTTATGCAGCACATCGGTTTCAATAACGCCACAATTGGAGTGATGATTGCTGTGTATTCAGCAGTCATGTTGATCTTTGAAATACCATCAGGAATTTTAGCCGATCGTTGGAGCCGAAAAGGCGTGCTCATAGTGGCGAGCGTGTGTTTATCGCTCAGTGCGCTTGTTGGCGGCTTGAGCAATGGCACAAGCGTATATTTGATTTGCGCCATACTGTGGGGAATATTTTTTGCCTGTTACTCCGGCATGTACGACTCAATCGTCTACGATACCGTCATCGAAACTTCCTCAAAAACAAAACTCTACGATCATATTTATGGACGACTACAAGTTATTGAAAGCATCGCATTAATTATCAGTAGTATTTTAGGTGCTTTGATCGCAGCTAAATTTTCACTGCGCGTTCCCTATTTTCTGACAAGTGTTTTTGTCGCTCATTCCGATTGTCGCTTTGCTTAAATTTAACGAGCCAACACTGCATAAACAACAAGCCGTGATTCCGTTCGGCAAACAACTAACTGATACGATGCGGGCCGTTACAAAAAACCGCGCGATGCTGCCCGTTATTCTAACGCTCATTTTGCAATCAACTATCACATATTGTATTTACGAATTTGCACAGTTATGGCTGATCGCGCTCCATATGCCGACCGCGTATTTTGGTTTTGCGAATGCCGCGATGCTCGCTTCGATTGGCGCAGGCGGCATTATGGTAAGTCGACTACATTTGTATCGGTATGTGCGCATGACTTATACGTTGGTACTTCTTTTAGGCGGTGCCGTGGGATTAATTGTCCTGCGGAACACCGTTCTTATTGTGCTCGCACAATTTGTTTTAGCGACCGGTTTAATTGGCATTCACATTATTTTCAGCCGAATCTTGCATGACAACCTTGCACCGTCAGTTCGAGCCGGCGCGTCGTCAGCCGCTTCCACACTCGGGCGCTTTTTGATCATTCCAAGCGCATTATTTATCGGTTACATCGGCGAACGATATAGTATTTTCACCGCAGCCTACACCTTGCTCGTATTTACGACCATCATGGCATTCTTCGTCGTCAAAGTGGCGAGTCAGAACGGGCGCACCGGACTTCATCACCGTGACGAAATCACAGCTTAAATTTTCTAAGACTCGAGGAAGGCATCGTGATTCGGGAAGAAATAAATCAAATTCATTGGCGCCAAGCAGCCGAAGTGCAAGCAGCACCTCCGCCTTCCGCTGATCGGAATCTCGGTGAAGTGGCATAGATGGGCTACTCTCGCTCAACCACTGGCTTAATAAATGACTGTTCATGGCACGCGCCTTCCTCTGTCCTCTATCTAACTACTTTTTCTCTCTGGGAGCATTGACGAGAATCACACTAATCGAGTGGCAAACCTCATGGTATAAGCCATCTCTATCTGACAAACTCGGATAGCAAGGAGATACACATGGTAACGCAAAATATGCATTTGCCTGAAGGCTTAGGCGAGGGTTTGAGTGATCGTCAAAAGAGAATTTACACGTTCTTGTACGGTCAGCAACTCGGCGTTCTTTCCACTATTACAACAGATGATAAACCCCATGGGACTGTCATCTATTACAGCATCGACACGGATTTTTGCATACACATCCTCACCAAAAAAGGTACCCGGAAATATGACAACCTCCTGCATAACAATCAGGTGATGTTAACGGTTTCTGAGCCAAGGAGCCAGGTCACTGCACAAGTCACTGGCGTCGCCACCGAATTGAGCGATCGTGAACAAATTAATCAGGTCGCACATGCAATTTTTAGCAAAATCAAGCACGGACAAACCAATGACCTCCCACCCATCATAAAATTGCAAGCCGGGGCATTCACCACATTTCGTATAAAACCCACGCAGATCAGGATAGCAACCTATGTACGACCAAAAGTTGGCGACTACGATGAGCTTTTTGAGTCAATCGAGTCGTTCGAGCTGCACACTCAGCTTTAAGCGATGTCGCTTAGCGCTTTTTCGAGTGTCACGATGTCCTTTATGGTGATACCATTTTTGGCGACTTTCACCCAGCCGCTGTCTTTGATTTTGCGCATTTCCCGATTGATCGTTTCGCGCGAGAGGCCCGAACGCGCAGCGAAATCCATTTCATTTGTTTTAAGCAAACAGCTTCCGTCTGGTAAAACCACGCCAAAGCGGCGACATTCGACAATCAATTCATAGAGCAGACGGCTTTTTGCCGTACCCGACATCAGTTGTACAAGTCGTCCGTACACACCCTCGAGCCCTTTATAGAGTCGACAAAGCAAGTCCATCGCGACGTCAGGATTATCTTGCAAAAACTTGCGGGCGTCGTCGGCTGGCACGACGTGAAGGTCGACTTCGGTTTCGGTCTTATAAAAAAATTTATTGGGCGTACGATTGAGTGCCCATGACATTGGAAACGATGCTGGCGGCTGAAAAATATTTATGATAACTTCGTCACCGCGATACGACACGTCGTATTTTCGCACACGTCCTTTTACGAGGTAAAAAATATGTTCAGGACTTTCGTCGGCAAAAACCAGTATTTGTCCTTTCGGGTAGTGTCGGTGCGCAAATGTGGAAAAATACTGGTCGGTCTTTTCGGCAGGTTCGGTAGTCATAGCAGGCACTCCTCCTACCCCCACTATAGGCCCGTCACCTACGCATAGCAAGCACGCTGCCCCGCTCTATATATTTCCGCCGCCGATCAAATGACCGATGAAATAGGTGATTGCCATGGCGAGACCACCGCCCACAAAGACGCGCGCTGCCGCAATCAAACGATGACCACCGCCAACGAATGCGCCGATCGCCCCCGAAATTGCAAGCGCAATGAGCGAACTAATAGTGATCGCCCAACCGCCCATATGACTCGTACTGAGCACAGCCGCGAGAATTGGAACCGACGCGCCAATTGCAAAGGAAATTGCCGATGCAACTGCAGCCTGCGTTGGCTGCGCCAAAGCTTCGTGGTCAATCCCTAATTCGTCGCGAGCATGGGCGGCAACAGCGTCGTGGTCATGCAATTGCTGCGCTACTTTTTTCGCCAAGCCTTTGTCGAGACCACGTTTCTCATAAATCCATGCCAATTCTGCGAGTTCTTCGTCAGGATTTTCAGCCAAAGATTTACGCTCGATCGCAATGTCGGCTTTTTCGGAATCACGCTGCGAACCAACCGAAACATATTCACCTGCTGCCATCGATAAAGCACCGGCAACCAAACCCGCGATACCGGCGGTCAGAATTGCCGAATCATTTTGTGAAGCCGCCAACACACCAAGCATCAAGCTCGAGGTCGACACAATGCCGTCATTGGCACCCAGCACAGCAGCCCGCAACCAGCCCGACCGGTGCGATCGATGCTTCTCGGCATGCGGCGTTTCAAATTGTTCAATATCTATCATCACTTTATGATAGCAAACTAATCGCCGTTATAACGACTCCACATTGTGTCCTAACTTAGCAGATATGCGCTAGGCTGCATGTTTCTCGACGATGTTCTGAGGCTTCCCATTAAGATATGCTTCCACATTTGTCACCATGACCTCGAGTCCATTTGCGGCAGCCTGTCTAGTGGCGCCTGCAAGATGTGGAGTGACTAGAATCTTGTTATTAGACAAGCACTTTTTGTAGAAGTCGTTCGAAACATCGAATAGCGGCTCGGGGTCGCAATCTATTGCCGCACCGCCAACCGTGCCAGCATCTATGGCAGCGATAAGACCGTCAATATCATACGTGTATGGCCGTGAAAAGGTGACGTAATACGCACCCTGCTTCATCTTTGTGAAAAAGTCAGCATTAAGTAAATTCTTGCTCGTAGGGTTACAGTTAAGAGCATTCACGACTACATCTGCTTGACTTGCCTTTGCGACTAAATCATCACCACGGTTGAAGTAATCAATGACCATGCCGAACTCTTCACATCGCTCTGCAACTTCTGTGCCGATTGTGCCGTGCCCTACAATGAGCACTTTTTTGCCTTCTAAGCTTTCGGTTGAAGTAAATGGATGTTGCTCGGTCGTACGCAGAAAGGTTGGAAATTGTCTGAACAGTGACAAAATCATAAACATAGCCCACTCAACGATGGATTTTCGGTTGCCGCCTCTTGCATTGGCAATGTAGACATTCCTTTTAGCAAGCTCCTCTGAGTCGAAACTACCAAGTTCTGTGTAAGGATAGGTTATAAATACATTCTCTAGCTTGTCGATATTAGCAAGAACGTGACCGCCCCAGTTACAAACAACATCATAACCTTTAATCGCATCGAGCCATTCTTCGTCCGAAGAGACGCTCTTAAGCTTTTCAACTTGGCCAACGGCATTCAGGCGAGCGATTTGCTCATCAGTAAAATTAAAGTCTCCATCGAGTGCTATCTTTTTCATGCAAGTCTCCTTCAGCACAACTATAACGAGTGAGGTGAAAGTATGCAATTTTATAGATGGAGGAACAAAAAGACCAGCCGATGACTGGTCTTTGAAGTCGAATTTGGTTGCGGGGACAGGACTCGAACCTGTGACCTCGTGGTTATGAGCCACGCGAGCTGCCGCTGCTCCACCCCGCATATCTGTTTTCCTGGCCAGTTATTGTCTGTCAGGAAATTACCATACAAACTATAGCAAACAGAGGTAGCTCTGTCAACGCCCAGATACTACTACATTGACAAACACAGCGATTCGTTTTACTATCTTTTGATGCCCGAACTCGACCCCTCACGCGACCCTTATGAAGCACAGATAGTATCAGGGTGTGAAACAATGCGTGTAATCATGGAAAGCACCGGCGACCGGCTTCAGGCCATGTTCAACGCCGGCGCAATGACGGGTACACCTTCTGAAAGAGATCTCGCCAGAGAAGTTCAGGAAACCTTTGCCGTTGCTTGCAAGGGCCTTATGATCCTTAATGGCTTAAACCCGAATGCTGCGGCTACCACCTATCACGCCGAGGTAGCCGAGCAATATGCCCATCTGCTACCACCAGAAGAACCCGAAACGCCGCCAATTAAAGAGGTGGCGGTAAAAGATCTCGTGTTCGAACAAGAGATCGGTGGCGTCGCGTCAAAAGAAACCGTACGAGTAGATGAACCTGACGAGGCTTTGGACGACGCAGATCTCAGTCCCGAAGAAAAGCGCCAAAAATACTTGGCTATGGACTTACCGAAGCTCTTTGAGACACTCAAAATGGAAGGTAGGCGTAACCAAGCCATCCGTACTCGAACTATTAACAGGCTCGCAGAAGAACATGGCATCACCACATTACGTGACGTTTTGTTATGTGGTACAGAAGGAATCATGGATACTCCAGGACTTGCGCGCAAAAGTGTGGATCTTATAGAACAAGCGCTCACTATTTCAGAAATTGGTCTTACCATAAAACTCAGGCTGCAAATGGAAGATGTCATCGAACTCTGTCCCACGCTTAATGACTTGCCAGCCAAGTTCTACTTTAAAGAATTGCATGAGCGATTTGCGGGCCGTTCAGCTGCCGATGTTTTAGCAATGACAAAAACGGAATTATCCGGACTGCTTGCGAGCGGTGGAGTATCGAATCCTGTTGCCGCGCAAAATGTACATGATCACTTAAAACGTAAGGCGCTCGACTTCTCAAGAGCTGCTGCCGATAAAGTAATTAGAGAAATGTAACTACTGCGTCATCTGGCGGTGCAAAAAGAAGTTCATCCACGCCTGAAAATTGCGCTGGTACGCTGGCTGGTGATTCACTGCAGTGGTTTTTGCCTGCTGGTCGAGCGATGGAATATCGGTGGTGTGCGCCAAAGCCACATTGCGAGGCACCACGATTGATTTCTCACCCGGCGCAGCGAGCCCGAATTCCTGCCGCGCAGTAATATCCAAGTATTGATTCGTATTAAAATACTGATTTTGCAGTTTCAAGTTATTGTCTTCAAGCGTCTGCAAGCGGTTTTGCTGTTCCAAACTATTGATCTGTTTTTGCAGACTATAATTGGTGTCGATCACCTTAATTCCGCTCCAACTAATCAGCAATACGACGACCACAAACACCGCCAAACCAGCCACGCGAACGTCACGTAGATCGCCAGCATATTCGTAAGCCTTTTTTTGGTACGCTTTTAATTTTTCTTCCACTTTTTCTATTGTATAACTTGCTTGATAAATCTGCTATACTCATCGGTGTTAACACTGATACGGGGGCGTAGCTCAGTGGTTAGAGCAGTCGGCTCATAACCGATTGGTCGC
>CAZRIO010000015.1:0-21284 GCA_964600185.1 uncultured Candidatus Saccharibacteria bacterium
AAAACATGGTCGGCTCTGACGGCAAAATGTATCCAGTACCAGCAAACTATGCCAGCAAATCAAAGCTCGTACAAGGTGACATTTTAAAACTCACCATTACCGACGACGGTTCATTTTTATACAAGCAAATCGGTCCGATTCCACGCAAACAAGTGGTAGGTTCGCTGCAACTCGAAAACGGCCACTACTTTGTGACGGTCGGCGAAAAACAATACCGCGTACTGCTCGCCAGCGTAACGTATTTCAAAGCCAAGCCTGGCGACCAAGTTAGCGTTAACGTTCCCGAAGACGATGCTAACGCCGAGTGGGCAGCGCTCGAAGCAGCTCTGTAGCTACAGCTATTTGTTATAATTGACGAGATAATATGAGGGTAGATTGTGGCGAAATTGTATTTTCGTTATGGTGCGATGAACAGCGGTAAAACAACCGCGCTTATACAAGCTGCACACAATTATGAAGAGCGGGGAATGGATGTCGTGATTGTCAAACCCGCCGCCGACTCTAAGGGCCGTGAAACGATCGTGTCGCGGCTGGGCATGAAGCGTCCGGTCAATATTCTGCTCGCCCCGCATGACGATGTGCGAACAATTTTACAGGAGTCGTACCGTCAGAAACCATTTCATTGCGTCATTGTCGACGAAGCACAATTCCTCGAACCATCGCAGATTGAAGGACTCTTCTGGTATGCAGTCGAGCACAATATCCCCGTATTGGCATACGGCATTCGTACTGATTTTCAAACAAACGGTTTCCCGGGCAGCAGTCGATTACTCGAGCTCGCGCATGAAATTCAAGAACTCAAAACGATCTGCCGCTGCGGCAAAAAAGCCATGTTAAACGGCCGCAAGCTGGATGGCGCATTTATTTTCACCGGCGACCAAGTAGCTATCGACGGCGAGCACAATATCGAGTACGAATCCTTGTGCCCCAGCTGTTATCACACATTCAAATTCGCAAACGCCTAAGCTGGGTCGGGGTTATCGAGCGCGGCGACCTGGGCATTAAACTGTTCGGCTGCTGGCAACACAACTTCCTCTCGGAATGCGAGCATACCGTCAACAAAACGTGACAGTTGTCGTACGGGATCAGGTTGGCCAAAACGCACCGGACTAGCACTTACGACCATTTCTTTAGCTCGGCGGATCAGTAGTGACTCAAATTTTTCGTCGGCAAGCGTTCCGACCGTCACCGGACCGATGCCAAGATCAAGCTCGCTGTAGTGTTGAAACGAATAATCTGGAGTATTCACAGGCAAAAGCACCCCGGCTGATGCGTCTGCAAGTTGAGGATACAAATCCGGCCATTCATCAGGCTGTGCTTGATCTTCAGGAATTTCTCGTTCTATCACCTGAGCCACAGCAAGACGCAGCACCTTTTCTCCTCCTGGTCCAAATTGGCGACGACCCGGCGCAATTCCTTCACGAATACGACGCATACCAAATGCAAACACATCACCGCAAGTAAGTGCGCCAGCTTGACGCACTGCGTTGAGCGCAAGACTGATGCTTCCGCCCGCCTTGCCAGGGAATAGATTTTTATCAACAGTAAAACTATATTCTTCGGGTACGGTCCGAGAAGATTCTGGACGTGACATGCTGTAAGTCTCCTAGAGAATTATTGTCTAATGCCCGAGTATACCATGGCCGCGGCTGCAAGCGTAGTTCTACTCTGTGACTATCTTTCGACGGAACGGTTAAATTGTTCTACCCCAGGAATAATTTGCTCCGCAATAAAATGCTGCATTCCTTCGACGGCGGCTGCAACTCGTGCGAGTCGCGTCTCATATTCGCTCTTCTCCATTGCAATATTGTGAGCGGAGGCAGCATAAACCGTCTCACGCATGCCGCCACCATATTCTTCAATAAAATGAGGATGCAACATATCGCCGACCGTAATGGGTTGTCGAGCGATTTGTAGATCAGGGAATGCTCGATAGGTATACGTCGAGTCATCACTGGCCGGCAAAAAGATTGCCGGTGACGCATTTTCGATTTTTTCATAAAAGTGGCGCCAGTTTTCTCGTGGTACAGGCGATGACTGCATAGCTCTAGCGGTGCCCGCCCAAACTCCTTGGTGTAGCACTTCTGCACGCGTTTCAGTGAAGCGATGCGGGGAAGTATTTGTCTCAAAATATCGACTGCCTAAAACAATCGCGTCAGCGCAAGTAAACGCGCCGAGACGCCACGCTTCGCTTGCCGCAATTCGCACATCACGTTCCTTTGTATATGCACTTTCAAGGAGCTTTCTGTTGATCGGGCGTTGGAAAATCTTAAATTTTTCTGATCTTTCTACCATAAGTACATTATCATACCATAAAATAGCTTTTACAACGATTGTGTGGAGAAATTACTCGTTTGCATAGCGAATTGCACAACAAATCCGTGATGACGCGGAACAGAATTACGACTATACTAGATAGAAATGGGGCAAGCATTATATCGGACGCATCGTCCGCTTAAACTCTCTGAGGTAGTCGGGCAAGAACATGTCACGGCGGCTTTGTCGCACGCCCTCGAGGCGCAGACCATTAGTCACGCGTATCTTTTTACCGGACCACGCGGGACCGGAAAAACAAGCATCGCCCGTATTTTAGCCCACGAGATCAATCAATTGCCGTACAATGACGAACGCATGCATCTCGATATCATCGAAATCGACGCCGCCAGCAATCGCCGCATTGATGAAATTCGTGATTTGCGCGACAAGGTTCACATCGCGCCGACCTCCGCGAAATACAAGGTGTATATTATCGACGAAGTTCATATGCTGACGCGCGAAGCGTTCAATGCATTGCTCAAAACACTCGAGGAACCGCCGGCCCATGTAGTATTTATTCTTGCCACGACAGAGGTACATAAATTGCCTGAAACCATCATCAGTCGAACGCAGCGCTACGCCTTCAAGCCCGTGCCGCTCGACAAAGTCACCGCACATTTAGCAACCATCGCCGACCGCGAAAACATCAAGATCGAGCCGGAAGCACTCACCCTTATTGCCGAACACGGGGAAGGGTCATTTCGCGACAGCATAAGCCTGCTCGACCAAGTTCGTAACAGCGGTAAGGCGGTTACTTTGGCGGACGTCCAGGCAAGTCTCGGTATCGCACCCACAACGGTGATCGAAGTACTGCTGCAGGGACTTGCAAATCACGACGCGGCAGCAATCGCAGACCAATTGCGCGAAGCTCGCGAACACGGGTACGAGCCTACACGACTTGCCAAACAACTTGGCGCCACCATGCGAACACGTTTACTTGATAAAAGCTTAGCGATTCCCGTTAAAGATGTCCTCGATATTACCGCAAAATTGATCGACGTGCCCGCTTCGCCTGAACCGCAAACCTATCTTGAAATTATTTTGCTGGATGCCGCCCTGGTAGACGACCCCGTTATTGAGCGTAAGACAGCCGACGCACCGTCGCAGCCACACGCGGCGGAACGTTCTGCTAACACGGCGTCCATTACTGCCAAACCTGCACCAACATCAGTACAGTCAGCACCGGTTGTACAAAAACCTGCCGTTCCAAAACCAGCGGCGCCGCCTGAAGCACCGAAACCGACGCCTGCGCCGGAAAAAACAAGCGCCCAACTTCCTGAAGCCGAAGACGACGCACCAGCTGGCACCGCCGTTCTCGATCAAGCCGCCTGGCCGCAAGTACTTGCCGAGATCAAAAAGCAGTACAACACCTTGTACACGATCGTAAAATCCGCACACGCAACCTTTGGACCTGGCCAAGTCACGCTCGCTTTTGAACGCGTTTTTCACCAAAAGCGGGCGCATGACGCCAAAAACCGGCAAATTATTTCTGATGCCGTCAAAAAAGTTACGGGCGAAGCCGTGCAGATCAATTGCATCGTCGCCGAAAAAACAGATACAGCGCCAAACACTAAACCTGCGGAAGCAAGTGTCGCACCCGACCCAGCGATCACACAGCCAGCCGTCCACCCCGCGCAAGCTACTTCCACCGATCCAATCGCAACGATAAGCAATATCTTTGGGGATGCACAGCTGTTAGAATCATAACTATAGAGTTGAGGGTAACCAAGAAGCGCCATGGATCCACGAATGAACAATCACAAACCACCGCAAAGTCTCGAAGCCGAGGCCTCGTTGCTTGGTGCTATTTTAATCGACCCTGATGCGCTCGTTAAAGTCGCCGATGTGGTGAGTGTTGAAGACTTTTTTGACGCGCGCCACCAACGAATTTATGAAGCGATTACCGTCTTATACGAAAAGCGCAGCCCGATCGACGTCTTAACGTTGGCCGATCAATTAAAAGGGAACGGGTTTTTGGATGCGATCGGCGGGCCGTCGTATCTGACCGAACTTACGAACTTCGTGCCGACCGCGGCACACGCCGAGCAATATGCCGACATTGTCGCTCAAAAAGCCGTGCGTCGCCGTTTAATCACCGCCAGCCAAGAAATCGTAGGCTTAGGGTTTGACGAATCAAAAGCGCTACGCGAGCTTATCGAAGAAGCCGAAACCAGTCTGTTCCAAGTCAGCCAGCAGCACGTAAAGCAGTCGATCGTCAGTATCGAATCGATTTTGGCCGAAAGTTTTGAGCGCCTCGACGACTTACATAAAGACAAAAAGAAAATCCGCGGCGTGCCGACCGGCTATCGCGACCTCGACAACACGCTTGCCGGTTTACAGCGGTCCGACCTCTTTATTTTGGCGGCTCGACCTTCGATGGGTAAAACAGCTTTTGTAATGAACTTGGCGCACAAAATTGCCACCGAAGCCAAAGAATCAGTCTTGATTTTCAGCCTGGAAATGAGCAAAGAGCAGCTCGTCGACCGCTTGCTCTCGATGGAATCTGGCGTCGATGCCTGGGCACTGCGAACCGGAAATCTCACCGACAGCGACTTTGAAAAAATCGGGCAAGCCATGGGCAACCTTAGCGAGGCCTCGATTTTTATCGATGACACACCTGGCATTACGGTAAGCGATATGCGCACCAAGGCACGCCGCGAAGCCCACAAACGCCCCCTTGGTCTCATTGTCGTTGATTACTTGCAGCTCATGAGCGGTGGTAGCCGCTTTAGCAGTAGCGATAACCGCGTGCAAGAGGTTTCAGAGATTTCGCGTGGCCTAAAAGCAGTGGCCCGTGAACTTAATGTCCCGCTGATTGCCCTCAGTCAGTTAAGTCGTTCCGTCGATAGCCGTTCGCCAGCCATTCCGGTGCTGTCCGACCTCCGCGAGTCCGGATCGATTGAGCAAGATGCCGATGTTGTGGCTTTTGTATACCGCGAAGATTATTATAATCCTGACACCGATCGGCCAAACATTATGGAAATACACATCCGTAAACACCGTAATGGTCCGACCGGTACCGTAGAACTATACTTCGACCGCGAACGCCAGCGCATTCGCTCGCTCGACACCAAACATAGCGATCCATTTAACGAATAATCAAGGATAATTCATAATGAAACCACGTAAAAACGGCATTGTAGTTGAAGGCATTTGCGAAATGCATACGGCGAGTAGCGCCTTGCGTTTCGCTGTTGAAGGCGATCAATTTCCCAAGGACACCAAAGGTGAGCTAGAACTGCTAGCAACTGGCGTTGATAACATGCGCACAGTATGCGAGGGGCTCGAAAGACTACAGGGAGATAGCTCCTCCGAATCAACCCTCACGCTGGAAATGCCCTCGATCGCCGAGCTCACCGTAAGAGCGCTTCAATACACCATGGCTTGTCACCCTGATGAGCTCATCGCCGGTGCCGCGCGTGATATGCATGAATCATATCAGGCCGCTTTGCACGAGCCGCCAACGGAAGGCTAATTAGCTCGACAATGGTCGGGACAAACAGGGCTGTCGTTTTTTCATGGTACAAAATGCTATAATATCGGAAGCATGAGCATAAAATCTGTGCGCACATACATTGTTACTCATTGGCGGCAAATCGCAGGCGTTATTATTTTAGTCGGTTTGGCACTCTTTTTGCTGTTTTGGCGCATTGGAAGTCTCACTTCTGCCTACAGCACGAGTGAATTCAACACATACAACCAGGCGCTGAGCAATTCGGCTATCCTAAAGAACCCGACAAACTTGCCATACAGTCTGCTTGTCCACGCTGCAGCTTGGCTGCATCCGCATAGCATTTTAGTAAGCCGGATCGTTTCGGCAGTATTGGCATTTTTAGTATTATCAATGTTCTACTGGCTGATTCAGCACTGGCACGGACATCGCGTGGCATGGATGGCGAGTATTTTGTTTGCGACATCAACCCGGTTTTTGCACACGGCACGCCTTGGAACCGCCCAGATTTTGCTTTTTGGCTTGTTCGCCCTCGTTGTGTACGGCGTATGGCTGAAGGAACGGAATAGTAAGCTTCGTTTTGCAGTACCGGCGAGTCTCCTCGTAGCTTGTTTGTTGATTTATATTCCCGGCATGATTTGGTTCGTGCTTGCCGGTGTCATCTGGCAGTGGCGTACGATCGCCGACAAGATCTTAAAAACACCGATCTGGATCACACTTTCTGTCTTGGTACCGGCACTCGCACTGCTGTTTCCAATGGGGTGGAGCATCGCGAAAACGCCAAAACTTGCCGAGACCTTTTTGGGGCTTCCGCAACCTTTCCCGCACATCGGCGATCTGTTTCACAATCTCTTGAATATTCCGCTGCAATTATTCTATACCCATAGCACCATAACCTCCGACCTCGGCACACCGGCGCTTTTGACACTCGATTCGTTTGCAATTGTGATGTTTATCTTTGGCTGTTACTTGTACTTCCGTCACTTCAAACTTGCGCGCGCCAATATTTTAATCGCTATTTTTGGTATTGGTATTGCGCTCATTACGCTAGGGACCATGACAGTCAGTGTGCTGTTCCCATTCATTTATATGATTATTGCGGCCGGTGTCGCGTATTTAATGGGACAGTGGTTGTCGGTATTTCCGCGCAATGTCTTTGCCCGCAGCACAGGCATTGTGCTGCTAAGCTTCGTGATCGCGCTCTGTTGCGTGTACAATGTGCGGCGTTATTTTGTCGCGTGGCCGACTTCGCCCACAACTCGTGCAATCTTCAGTCGCGAACTGTCATAATCTGATACAATAAAATGGTATAAAAGGAGATGGTATGAGCCGATTTGACCAGGCTAAAATGCTGATGCGTGTTAAGAAAATTCAGAAAGAATTGCAAAAACAAGTAATCGAAGTCGAAAAGGGTGACGGGGCCGTTCGCGTCGAGATCACCGGTGAACAAAAAATCAAGAAAATTCACATTGATCCTCAATATGTTGACCTCGACGATATCGCCGAATTGGAACACTGGATCGAGGACGCCGTAAAAGAAGCGATCCAACAAAGCCAAAAGATTGCCGCCGAAAAAATGCAGCCAATGATGGGTGCCCTCGGCGATCTCGGCCTGTAAGCAACGAGCACAATGCAAATTCTACCGCCCGCATTGATTGATGTTATTGAGGCGCTGGGGCGACTGCCTGGCGTCGGACCACGTACCGCTGAACGCTACGCGTATTATTTGGTGCGTACTGACGCCAGCCGCTCGCATAACTTAGCCGACGCACTCACGCATCTGCACGGTGGTATTGGCGTATGCAAAAAAACGTTTGCACTAGTGCCGGCGGGACAAGACTTATCTGATCTCTATACCGATCCGCGCCGCGATAAAACAACGATCGCTGTCGTGGCCGAGCCTTTCGACATCGTGGCACTCGAGAAAACCGGGCAATTCCACGGTACTTATCATGTGCTTGGCGGCCTTGTTTCACCAATTGATGGCATTGGGCCCGAGCAATTACACATTGACGAGCTTGTTGAGCGAATCGACGAGGACGGTGTCGAGGAAATCATTCTTGCAACAAATGCGAGTGTTGAAGGGGAATCGACTGCACTTTATATTCAGCAGCAAATTGGCGACCGCCCCGTACGCGTTACGCGCCTCGCGCGTGGCTTGCCGATTGGTGTCGACTTGGAATACGCTGATCAGATAACTTTGGGCCGCGCGCTCGAGGGAAGGCAGGCGCTATAATGTTCAAATTTTGTCCTAACTGCGGGCACGAAGGTACGGTGCAAGCGCAAGATCGCACCAACCATGAATGTGCCAATTGCCAATGGCATTTCTGGAACAACGCCAAAGGCTGCGTTGCGGTAGCATTCGTAAAAGACGACATGATTTTGGTGAGCAAGCGCGGCCGTAAAAGTGATCCGAGCTACGGTAAATACGATCTTGTTGGTGGATTTGTGGATTTTGATGAGTCGTCGCAAGATGCGGCGATCCGTGAAGTACTCGAGGAGACCGGCATCAGCTTGACGCTTGACGACCTCGAACTTATGGACGTGTACAAGAATCATTATAACGACGAAATCTCGACTGTTGACGTCACTTTTATGGTTCGAGACTGGCGCTGGGAAACACCAAAAGCCGGCAACGATGACTCCGCCGGTTTTGAGTGGAAGCCATTGAGCTTTTTATATGATGAAAACTTCTGGCAAAACTACGACGGTCTTGATAAAAAAATCATCGCACGCCTCGCTGAAAGTAAAAAGTAGAGTACAATACAGCCATGAAAGACTATCCTGAAGCGCAACAAATCCAAGAAATTATTACCGGCGCTCAGCGCATCGTTATCATGCAAGCCGACAACCCCGATGGCGACAGCATCGGCAGCGCGCTTGCACTCGAGCAAATTTTGGGCGATATGGGCAAAGAGCCGGTTTTGTACTGCGGCGTCGATATTCCAAGTTATCTCACATATTTAAAGGGTTGGGATCGCATCAGCAAAGAACTCCCTCGGCAATTTGATGCCGCTATCATTGTCGACACGAGCAGTGAATCGCTGTTTGAAAACCTCATCAAAACAGGCCAGCGCGCTTGGGTTGCCTCAAAACCCGTTATCGTTATCGACCATCATGCCGTAGATGCGACGATTTCTTTTGCAAAAGTTACCTGTAATAAAACCGCTGTTGCGGCGTGCGAAGTGATCTATGAACTCGCGCAGCAGCTCGATTGGCCACTCAATGTGACTGCTAAAAATATGCTAGCAACCGGGATTTTATCGGACAGTCTTGGTCTTACGACCGACGCAACTACCGCACGCAGTATTCGAATTATTTCTGAACTTGTTGAGGGTGGCGTAAAAATTGCCGTACTCGAACAAGCCCGCCGCGAGATGATGCGAAAAAGCCCTCAACTTGTTAAGTATAAAGGTGAGCTGCTGCAGCGCATCGAATATTTTGCCGACAATCGTATTGCCGCTGTTACGATTCCTTGGGGCGAAATTGAACGATATAGTCCCGAATACAATCCTTCGATGCTCGTTATCGACGACATGCGCTTAACCACTAACACAGAAATCGCTATTTCGTTTAAGCTCTACAACGATGGCCATGTGACTGGCAAAATCCGCTGTAATTACGGCTTTCCGATCGCCAACGAACTTGCTGCACATTTTGGCGGCGGGGGACATGCTTACGCCAGCGGCTTCAAGGTTACTAATGGCCGGCCATTCAACGAAATAAAATCAGAGTGTATCCAGTTCGCTACCGCACTACTTGATAAGCTTGAACAGGAAAAACAGCATGAAACTCTACAACACACTGACGCGTAGCGTCGACCCGATCACCCCACTTACTCCACCGACCGTGACCGTTTACACTTGCGGCCCGACCGTGTACGATTATGCGCACATCGGCCATTGGTTTAACTATATTCGCATGGATACTTTAATTCGCACATTAAAGCTCAGCGGCATGCAGCCAAAATGGGTCATGAATATTACCGATGTCGGACACTTGGTGAGCGACGCTGACGAAGGTGAAGATAAACTCGAGAAAGGCGCTAAGCGCGAAGGCAAAACAGCGTGGGAAGTTGCCGAATTTTACACCGAAGATTTCCTGACGACTATGCGTGAGCTTAACATTTTGCGACCTGATCATATTGTCAAAGCCACCGACCACATTCCCGAGCAAATTACACTTATCCAGCAACTTGAAGCAAAGGGTTACACATATGTTATCGACGACGGCGTCTATTATGACACGTCGAAATTTGAAGGCTATGCGGCTTTCGCACGACTCGATCTGGATGCGTTACAAGCCGGCGCGCGCGTTTCATATAACACACAAAAAAAGAATCAGACCGATTTCGCGCTTTGGAAATTTTCGCCAAAAGATCACCAGCGCGACATGGAATGGGACAGCCCGTGGGGCAAAGGTTTTCCTGGCTGGCACATCGAATGTTCGGCAATGAGCATGAAATACCTCGGCGAAACACTCGACATCCACACCGGTGGAATTGACCATATTCCCGGGCATCACACCAATGAAATTGCGCAGAGCGAAGCCGTGACCGGTAAGCGATTTGCCCAAGTTTGGATGCACAGCAATCACGTCATGGTTGAAGGCGAAAAGATCAGCAAGTCGCTCGGCAACGGCGTTCGTTTGAGCGAAATTGTTGCACGAGGAATTTCAGCCGAAGCCGTCCGATTGCACGTGTTAGAATCGCATTATCGTAGCCAGGCGAAATTCAGTTGGGATAGCCTCGAGGCAGCACAAAATCGCTTAAAAAACTGGCAGGCTACCGCGGCACTACGCTGGCAACCGACAGACCACCAAAACGAACAGGTTAGCGAGCATGAAGCGGCTGTGGAAAGCATGCAAGGGCTCATTCGCACACTGCCGGTCAGCTTGGCAGATGACCTCGATACGCCACAAGTGCTTGCGCGGATCGATGAAGTATTTACGAAGATCGAAAAAACTTTGCTCAGTGAAACATCTCGTAATATTTTCATTAGTCTACTGCAAAATATTGATGATGCATTAGGGTTACAACTCTCAAATGTGGGCAATATTAACAGCGAACAAATGCAGGTTATCGCTGAGCGCGAAGCAGCGCGCGATTCCAAAGATTGGGCAAAATCAGACTCACTTCGTGACACACTGAGCGAGCAGGGCATTGGCGTACGCGACACACCACACGGTACTATTTGGTTTAGATTGTAGGTACATGAAATAACCCATAATAAAGAACCGGCCGCTGACAGCCGGTTCTTTTCTTGCATATACAACTATAAGCTTATTGTTTGCCGGCTTCGATCGTGGCCTCAGCAGCGTGGAATTTGTGATGCTGGCGTAAGTAATCAATCACATAAATACGGATACAACCGGCAATTGGAATCGCTACCAAACCTGCGAACAATCCACCAAAGCTCACACCAATAATAACCGATGAGAACACCAAAAGCGGCGACATGTTCGTTGAGTTAGCTTGAATACGTGGCTGAATAACGTAGTTTTCGATCTGTTGATACAAAATGTAGTAGGCGAGCAAAATAATCGCCGTCGGAATGGAATGGAATAACGCGACTGTTGTCACAATCGCCGCACCAATCGTGTGTCCTACAAGTGGAATCAAACCGCAAATAAAGACGATTACCATCAATGCTACCGGATAACCTACATGTAGGATAAATAGCGCCGGAATAATAAATGCCGAGGCAAGCGCCGCCAAAAAGACCTGGCCATTCACATAGCCCTTTACAACTTTATACATGTCGGTGGCTAGTTTTTCGGCATGCTCTCGATGCTCTTTGGTGAGTATCGATGCAAATGCGCGCATCCACCGCGGCCCTTCAATGAGCATCATAAATGTCAGTACCAGCACCGTTAAAGTGGCAAACACGCTACTGCCAACTTGGCCGAGTGTCCCAACTGCTTTGCCGCCCAAGCTCTTCAGTCTCGTAGACAGCTGCTTAGAAAAATCGTCGACTTGTTTTTCGAGTTTATACTTTCGTACTAACTTCCCGATCTGCGTATCCTGGTCGTGAACTTGCTCCACCAAATGTGGTGCAGCAGTTACGAAATTACTTGTTTGCCGAACGAGCGGCGGAACAATGCTCGCCAAAAATGCACCGAGCAAAATCACGACGAAAAGAAACGAAACAGAGGTAGCAACGGCACGGCTTCCTTTGCGCTTTCCAGGCAAGTGAACCGATAGCCAATGCACCGGTGAATTGAGCGCTAGGGCCAAGAAAACAGCGGTAAAAACAAGCATCAGCGCATGACTGGCACGTTTTAAGGCGGCAAAACTGATCATCGCGATCGCCGCCATCACCAGCACACGAAAAACAGTGCGATTCGAGACGGTTACTCGAACAACATCCCCTCGTTCTTTAGAAGAAAATATGCTTGGCATTGCTTCTATTATTGCACGTTCTGGCGTTCATGCAACGCCTCATTATAAACTTCGACAATCCGAGAACCGACCACCGAGACATCGAATTGCTTCACATATGTTTGCTGCCATTTTTGCGCTTGTATGCGAGCTGCAGAATCTTCGAGGTAGTGCCGTAAAAGCGCCGTGAACGCTGGAGTGTCTTGGGGAGTAAATAGCGCTTCGGTGTGCTCGCCGAGCACCGAAGCATAGCCCGGATTATTTCCTGCGAGCACCACGCCTTTGGCGGCTGCCATCGCTTCTAAAATAACAATCCCGAAACTTTCGCCACCGGTGCTGGGATAGGTCACGATATCAGCAGAAGCCAAATACCGCGGTTTGTCAGCCTCGGTAATAAAGCCCGTGAATGTTACGACATCGTCTAAATTATGTTCGGAAACATAGGCGCGAAGTGAAGTTTCAAGCGGTCCGCCGCCGCAAATAACCACCTTGAACGGCGCTGCGTGCGTGCGCGCCAACTCGGCAACGGCAGCCAGCAGATACTGACAGCCTTTGCGTTGCACCAAACGCCCCAGGAACACAATGGTCGGCGCATTTTTGTACTCCGGAAAGGGTTTTCCCGCAAAAAATGCCGAAAGATCAAGCGTATTTGGCATCACCGTGCTATCAATATGAAATGTTTGCTGAGCAAAATCTCGTGCAACGCTCGATACCGCGAGTAATCGGTCAATGCGGCGAAGCGTCGATTTGAGCCACACGCCGAGTGCGCGATTTGCGGCATGCACCAACCCCGAATGCGGCGCGATATGAAACGTACCTACGACCGCGGTTTGCGGAGGCGCGGCGGCGATTACTCGAGCGGCAAGCTGCGGACTATAGGGAACTTGCACATGAATAACATCAAACTGTTCCCGCGCCAAAAGCTCACGAATTTTGCGGCGCGACACCGGCAGGGGGATCGACATACGATTTTGATTGAACCGTACTTTGACATTCCGCGCCAAGCTATGCACATTCTTGATGTCGGTGCGTGCGGTTTCACCCACGATGTAATGCACCTCGTGACCCTGTTTTTGCAGCCACGTACCGAGCGTCAGAATATATTGCTGCACGCCGTCCGGTTTATCAAGCGTGTCGTCGAATAACAGGGCAATTTTCAGTTTTTTGCCCATGATTATGCCTTGGGTTTCGTTGCACTGACTTTACGGGCTTGTTTATAAACTTCTTCGTATTCATCGACAATGCGCTCGAAACTGTATTGCTGGATTTCTTGTTTTGCCCATGTTTTCCAGATTGAGCGGAGTTTATCTTCGTATAAAAATGATTGCAAACGACGCGCAAAGTTTGGCGTGTCTTTGGGATTAACAAGCGACAAGGCGCCGATGCCTTCCATCACTCCGGCATATCCAGGGTTGTCGCCGGCGACCGTCGGAATGCCGCACGCCATCGCTTCTACGAGCACGATCCCAAAACTTTCGCCATACAATGCAGGCGCACAAAAGACGTCCGCTTGCTGAAGGGCAGCAATTTTTTTGTCGTTACTCACAAAACCAGCAAAAGTTACACGATCCGGGCCCAGATCAAGCTCACGCGCATAAGCTTCAAGTTTTACCCGATCGGTGCCATCACCAATGATCAAAAGATGTAATGTTTCGTCTTCTTGGGCGAGCAACGCAAACGCTTTTAATAGGTATTTAACACCTTTGCGTGCTTCGAGCCGCCCTACATACAAAATTGTTTTGCCGATCGCCGGCTGTTTGCGTGCCGGTTTAAACGTCTCTAAATCGATGCCGTTTGGAATAATAGCGATGGGACGATCGGTGAGTGTCGTAATAAAACTTGCCGCCGTATCGGAAACTGCGGTCATTTCGTCGAGATATTTGAGAATCGACTGCGTGTACGGCGCGATAACCTTAGTAAATGTTCGGCCGGTTAAAGAATCGGGATAGGTGGCGTGGAACGTACCCACATTGATGGTATTGCTGCGACTCAAAATTTGGCGGCTTAACATCGGTACTTCGGGGGCATGAAAGTGCAGGATATCAAATTTTTCGCGGGCGAGCATGTCGTCGATGGCGTCGATGTCAGCACTCGCGGAAACCTGGCCGGTCGTTCCGATCGGTGAGCGGAAATCGGTCGAGGCACCGATAAAGATCACTTTCTTGCTGGCTTCGATCGTAAAATCGCGAGGTTGTGGCGTCACGACATGCGCATCCCAACCACGTTTCAGCAGTTCAACTTGGATGGCATAGATGTGTTCGAGCACACCGCCGCCCTTGGCAACACTAAATGGGCAAACGAGGCCAATCTTCATATTGCTCTTATTATACCATTCAGACGTCTTTGGCGAGCGCTTGTCGTAATTTCCGCGGCAACATGACCGCCAAGCCTTTTTTGTCGGCCAGGACGCTCGGGGTGTGTGCTTTCGTGCCGGTTAACAGCTGCGTGCAGGATTTAAATACCACCAACATGTGTTCTTGCACGATGGCATTATCAAAATAGTGGTCGTGCTGCGATCCAACATGCCATACATCAAGCGGAACTTGCTTTTGACAGTTATCGAGATGCAAAAATTCACTTGTGGTGAGCCAGTGCGTGCGAACATCGTTGGCTTGCCAGAGTTTGACTTCAAATTCGAGCATGGCCGAGAATTCTTCCGGTCCAACTTCGATGAAACGGCGTTTTGCTGCCGGCAACTTTGCGTACAATTTCTTAAGGACGAACGGATTCAGCCCCGCATAGCGAATGAAAAACGCCATCGGGTGCGTTGCAAAAAAGCGCGTCGCGTAGCGCATCATGAACTGTGATCGCGGCTTGAACAAAAAGTCGTCGCGGTGCATAAATCCAACGAGACTAACCAACAAATCCACCCGTTTCGCAAGCTCAGGGTAGCGCTGCAGCATGCGCGTCACCACCACAAAGCCGAACGAAATACCGATAATTGTCACGCGGCGTCGTTTGTACTGCAACTTAATAAATGCCGCCAGATAATCTGCATAGTTGTCGATGGTTGGCTTTTGCCCGATCTTCGCGAAGCTGTCCATGCCACCGAATCCCGGCATGTCAGGCATCGTCACCGCCCCGTACTCATTAAGATTTTGCATGAGACCCCACCAGCGCTCAAGCATAGCGTGGTGCCCATATAGCACGAGAATCTGCCGGTTATGATTTTTGGGCGCCGGCATACGCAGCATTCGCCCTTGTAAGCCGTTCATGTTGAGCGGCACAATATAATCAGCAGGATGATCGTTCTTGCTCATTGTGATATTTCCTTTTCTATACTGTATACCGGAAACAGGCGGCAGGCAACGAATGACACCTTATTTACATCATTATGGCAAAAGCGGGCCGACTGAAAGCGCGACCGACAGCACCAAAAGGACGTTTAATGAGTAGAAAAACATCTGCTTGCCCCATTTGACATCATCGGCTTTGGCAAGGCGCCGCAACCCGAGCCACAGCCAAGTACATCCCATCAACCCCATTACAATGACATAAAAATAGCCGACCGAATGCTGTAAAAACAGCAGAACATTGACTGCAACAAAGGCGCCGATGTATGCAAGGATCTGAGTTTTCGTGGCTTTCATGCCGTGCACTACCGGGAGTACTGGTATGCCGGCTTTTTTATAATCACTCGCTCGATACATCGCAATTGCATAAAAGTGTGCCATTTGCCACGCTGCCATAATCAAAAAGAGCAGGAGCGCCGTAAGATCAAATCTGTTCGTGGCAGCGGCATATCCCGCAACGAGCGGGGCAGACCCCGAAATACTACCTACCAGTGTGCCATGCACCGTGGTGCGCTTCGTGTAGCCATACAACACCACATAATCCAGAAAGGCGACAACGCCGATAAAGAAAACAACCATGTTTGACCACAGGGCAAGCAACAACAAGCCGGCCATCCCCAAAATAGTTGCATACACTACTGCCTGAAACTGAGAAATTTCGCCCGTCACCAGCGCACGTTTGCGGGTTCG
Source organism: uncultured Candidatus Saccharibacteria bacterium (assembly GCA_964600185.1). GTDB lineage: Bacteria > Patescibacteriota > Saccharimonadia > Saccharimonadales > UBA4665 > DATASD01. Next base: position 16,130 of record CAZRIO010000015.1, read on the forward strand.
CTGCATTTTCTTATCGATGCCGCGGTCGAGAATGTTGTTGTACACGCAAGCCGATGCAATGGTGAGCGCTGTACCAACCAGCATAATGACGCACTGCCGCCAGTCACCATGGAACTTTGAGCCAAATAAAAATCCGGCGGTCGCCGTTAAAAGATTTCCGTAAATAATGCCGGGTTTTGCCAGCTGATAATACTGCCTAATTTTTTCCATCTATAAACTGTCCTGCGAGTTGAGATACGTATTTACGTGTTCAGGGTCCATATGGTAATCCAGGTGATTCATAATCCACAAGCTTCCAATGACAATAATGCCGACGACCACCAACATGAAAAGCAGCACATATAACTTCCAGCGTGGTCGCGTATCACTTCCGAGATGCAAAAAGAAGAATAATTGCACGATGAACTGCACAAACGCCAAACCCATGATCACCACGATCAACATGTCGCGTGAAAAACTGTGATGGGTAACAAAAAAGTACGCCACGAGCGTCAACACCACCGACAAAATAAAACCGATCATGTAGGTTGCGTGCGTGCCGTTTGCGCCAGCGCGCGCCAGCGATTCTTTTGATGTTTGACTCGCCATCTTATGCCACCCCCATCAGATATACAATCGTAAAAATAAAGATCCAGACGACGTCCAAAAAGTGCCAAAACAAACTGAACAAGGTAAGACGTCGAACCACTGAATTGGTGAGCCCGGTCCGCACTTTGGCGATCAACACCGCCATCCACAGCAACCCAACCGTGATGTGTAGTCCGTGTGTGCCAACAAGTGTGAAATATGACGACAGAAAACCACTGCGCCGCCAGCTATTGCCATCAGCAACAAGGTGACTAAATTCGGTCAGCTCCAATCCTAAGAATGCGAGCCCGAACAAAAAGGTTACTGCCAGCCAAAACAACACCTTTATGCGATCTTTGCGGTGTAGTGCCAGCATCGCGAGACCGCACGTAAAACTACTGGTCAGCAAGAAAACAGTTTCGCCCAAAACGTAGGGCATATCGAATAATTCTTTGCCTGATGGGCCGCCAAAAGTATTGTTGCGAAGTACGGCAAAGACGGCGAATAAGCTCGCGAACAGCACGCAGTCGGTCATGATGTACACCCAGAACCCGAAAACGGTTTTGGCGTCGTGCTCGCGATGTTCAGCGACAGCTACGGATTCACTCATGCTTGGGCTCCTTTGTGCGCGGCTTCAATTTCGGCGACCTGTGCTGCTTTTATAGTGCGTTCAGTATTATCGTCGGTAGTGCGAACAATGATACACAAAACGAGCGCCACAAAACTCACGATCGCCAGCCATGTAATGTGCCACACCATCGCAAAACCAAACAAGAATGCAAAACCGGCAATATATACACCAAAACCGGTGTTTTTCGGTACTTTGATATCAGTGTAATTAGGCCGCGCATGCAGCGGTTGCTTGCGCTGCTTCTGCTCCCAGAATTGGTCGCGAGAATCCACGACGGGTTGAATCGCAAAATTGTATTCCGGCGCCGGGGAAGTTGTCGACCATTCAAGCGTCCGAGCGTTCCACGGGTCACCCGTAAGATCACGCGTTTTATTCCGCTGTATAATGCTCACCACGAACTGCAGCAATTGGAATCCAATACCAAGGCAAACCAACCCAACACCAACACCCGCCACAATGAAGAGCGGCTGCCAGCCCATTGATTTATCGTAGTGATCGAGTCGGCGCGTCGCACCCATGAGTCCTAACATATAGAGCGGCACAAATGCCAACACAAACCCGCTCAGCCAGCACCAAAATGCGTACTTACCGAGGCGCTCATTGAGCCGAAAACCGAACACTTTCGGAAACCAATAGGTGACACCGGCAAAGTATCCAAACAGCACGCCGCTCACAATCATACTGTGGAAATGGGCGATTAAAAACAGGCTGTTGTGAAGCTGGAAATCAGCGGGCGGAACGGCGAGCAGCACACCGGCCACGCCGCCAATCGTAAAGAGCACAATAAAGCCCATAAACCACAGCATTGGCGTGGCAAAGGTGATTTTGCCGCGGAACATGGTAAAGAGCCAGTTAAAAATTTTAACACCGGTCGGCACGGCAATAATCATTGTCATAATGCCAAAGAATGCGTTCACATCGGCGCCGGCGCCCATCGTAAAGAAGTGGTGCAGCCACACGGTGAACGACAGTAATACGATCGCCCAAAGCGCCCAAACCATAGAGGTATAGCCGAACAAACGCTTGCGCGAAAAGGTTGCGACAACTTCTGAGAACACGCCGAATGCCGGCAAAACCAGAATATAGACTTCGGGGTGACCCCACGCCCAAATAAGGTTGACGTACATCATGGCATTGCCGCCGCCGCCAGCCGTGAAGAAATGCATGCCCATACTGCGATCCAAAAAGAGCAGCGTGAGCGTCACCGTTAAAATCGGAAAAGCGAATACCACCAGCGCCATACAACTGAGCACACTCCATGTGAATAGCGGCATTTTCATGAGGCGCATGCCCGGCGCCCGCATTTTAATGATCGTCACAATAAAATTAATACCCGAAAGCAAACTCCCCGCGCCCGCAATCTGTAATCCCCAGATCCAATAATCGACACCGACACCAGGGCTGTAGGCAAGCTCTGAAAGCGGCGGATAATTAAGCCAGCCCGCACCCGAAAATTCACCGACCGGTAGTGACACATTAATCAGCACCGCACCCATGACGTACAACCAAAAACTGACGGAGTTCAGGAACGGAAACGCTACATCACGCGAACCAATTTGCAGTGGTACAACCAGGTTTATGAGGCCGAACATAAGTCCCATGGCCGCGAAGAAAATCATAATCGTACCGTGCGCCGTGAAGACTTGTTGGAATTGTTCAGATGGAACAATGCCGTGCGCGCTTCCAACTGAGGTCGCTTGTTGCGCCCGCATCATGACTGCGTCCGAAACGCCACGCAACAGCATAATGAGCGAGACCACGATATACATTACGCCAATTTTCTTAGGATCGAGCGAGGTAATCCAGTTTTTCCAAAGCCACTTCCAGCGTTTGAAATATGTCAGAACACCCACAATAGTAATCAGCGCCAGCGTCATCACCGTCACACCAATCATCGTGACCATATTGTGCTGCAAGTCATGCCACGTCAGGCGACCCACCAACACATTCGCAACATGACCCATTATTTCCATTACATCCCCATGCCTGGCATCATATATTTCATTGTAATCGTATCATAGAGTGCTTTGTCGACGGCAGAATAATATGCCGGTGGTACATCACGACTCTTTTGGGCAAGTAAGGGATATGTAGATTGGTCCAAGTGAGCTGGTTTCGTTTTAATAGTTTGTACCCAGCTAGCGAAGTCTTTGTCGGAACTTGCGCGAGCAACAAACCGCATACCCGCAAAACCTTGACCGCTAATATTTGCCGAGGCGCCGTTAAAATCACCGATCTGATTTGCCTCAAGATGCAGCTTAGTGGTCATGCCAGGCATCGCGTACATCTGGCCGCCCAGCGCAGGCACCCAAAATGAATTCATCACTGAATCCGATGTGAGTTCAAAAGTAACCGGTGTATCTTTTGGAAATTGCACGAAGTTAACGGTTGCGATGTGCTGGTCCGGATAAATAAACAGCCATTTCCAATCGAGCGCTACCACTTGAATCGTCATCGGTTTTTTATCGGAAGCCAGCGGTTTATACGGATCGAGCGCGTGCGAACTTTTCCACGTTACCACCGATAAAATCAAAATGAGCACTGTCGGAATCAGCCACCAAACAGTTTCGAGCAGCCGGTTGTGATCATAATCTGGATGATAGGTCGCTTTCTTGTTGCTCGCCCGATATTTCCAGGCAAAAGTGAAAAGCAAAATAAAGACGGGAATAACTACGATGAGCGACAGCCCGAGTGCAAAGAAAATCAGCTGCCGTTCTTTGTGCCCAACCACGCCCTTTGGCTGCAAAATCGGCACATGCGAGATATGCAAATACCAGGCGATCGCTACAATACCCCCTAAAACGAGCACGATGAGCGGCAAAAAACGGTATTTTTTGAGCATCTTACGTTTAACTATAGCATTATTAGGCAGGGCACAGGTATAGTAACAGCATGAATTCGTTTGACGTCCCCAGCGCTCTCAACATGCCGGAACTGGCCGGCCATATTACTACGTTTGAAGAACAGCTGCAGGCTAGCATTCATACTAATAACAAGGAGCTGCAGGCGGCGATTTCACGATTGCTCACTGTGCGCGGAAAACGGTTACGTCCCTCGCTTGTTATTGCGTGCGCGACAAGTCAAGGCGCGCCCGTCACCTCAAAAGTACTCAAGGCTGCCGTAGCAATCGAGCTCGTTCACCTCAGTAGTCTCATCCATGACGACATTATCGATCACGCCGAAACGCGGTGGAACATTCCAACAATCAATGCTGCAGAAGGCGTGAACACGGCAATTTTGGCCGGTGATTTTTTACTGGCTCGCGCGTGCGCAATCGCCACGGCGATCAGTCCTGCGGTTGGCGCCGTCGTTGCCAATGCCATCACCACACTCTGCGAAGGACAAATGCAAGAACTTTCCGACCAGTGTAAAACCACGCGTACCCTCGAGGATATGTTCAATGCTGTTCACGGCAAAACCGCAGCCTTGTTAGCCGCAGCGTGCGAGGTAGGCGCGTTGTGCGGCGAAGCGCCAATGGCCGCCGTTCAGGCATTCGCTAAATATGGCGAAGCGTTCGGCATGGCGTTTCAACTTATTGACGATGTTTTAGACTTTACGAGCACAGCCGAAAAACTTGGCAAGGCAATCGGCAACGATGTGCGAGAGGGCACGTACACCATGCCCCTGATTCTTGCGTTACAAAGCGCGCATCAGTCAGAAACCGAAACGTTACTCGAGACTGCGCCTAAAAATCCGCAGGCACTCATTGCATTTTTGCAATCAATTGGGACATTTCAGGCGACCGTTGACCGCGCCCAGGCTTATAACGTTGCCGCGACCGTCTCACTGAGCAAAGTGGCAAATAGTCCGATCGTAAGTGCACTGCGTAAATTTCCCGAGCACTACACAGCGTGGGCGCTCCAAAATAATATATAAGTGTATAAACAAGCGCCACCACCGCTCCGAAAAATACTACGATAAATATCCTTGCAAATCATATGAATGCGCTGCTATATT
>CAZRIO010000016.1:0-19817 GCA_964600185.1 uncultured Candidatus Saccharibacteria bacterium
CGACCGAGTTTTATGCGCAAGCTGCGATAGACGCAGGCTGTGGATTCGTAAATTGCATTCCCGTCTTCATCGCGAGCAATCCGGCATGGGCCAATAAGTTCAAAAAAGCCGGCTTGCCGGTTATCGGCGACGACATTAAGGCGCAAGTTGGTGCGACAATCACCCATCGTACTTTGACGAACTTGTTCCTTGACCGTGGTATGAAAATCGAGCGAACATACCAACTTAACACTGGTGGAAACACCGATTTCTTGAACATGTTGGAGCGCGAGCGTCTGCAATACAAAAAGATTTCCAAGACCGAAGCCGTAAGTTCACAAATCGAAGCGCGCGGCCAAACCATTGACCCCGATAATATTCACGTCGGCCCTTCCGACTATGTGCCGTGGCAAAAAGATAACAAAATTTGTTTCCTGCGCATCGAAAGTAACCATTTCGGTGATGTGCCCATGAACATTGAGGTGCGTTTGTCGGTTGAAGATTCACCAAACTCAGCCGGTGTGGCGATTGACTCAATTCGCTGCCTGAAACTGGCGCTCGACAATAAGTTGGCTGGTCCGATTATCGAGCCGGCGGCATATTTCCAGAAACATCCACCGCAGCAAATCGAAGATCGAACCGCACGTGACATGGTTGAGAAATTCATTCAAAAATATGGTCACAAACAAACCAAAAAATCAGAAACCAAACCAAAAACTACGCCAAAAAGTAGAACCAAAATCGCCGTCGCCGTCTAATCGGCTACATATAAGAGGCTAAGCAACTAAAATATGTCAGCGAACCGGCGTCCGTTTACCAGCGCGGCGCCGATTATTCCACCTGAGCGACGCAACATTAAAGGGTTGGCCTTGAGGGCATCAAGCGCTCTGTCGGCAACATCTTGTTTCGTAGGATCAATCGCAAGGTCGTACCAAATCTGATTTTCTGCGGCGACTTTATCGCGGAGACTTTGCAATGCTTTCTGCCCCTTGTCACCCACAACGAGCATGGTGAGTTGCGCATCCGGGTAATCCATATTGGCTCCCACATAGTCAATAACCGCTTGCTGGTCAAAAGCGCCGACACTGACTGCCATGTGGTTTGTGGTTTCGCGCGCGGCGTCACCTTTGTTCGCACCATTAATGCGCTTCATTTGCTCGATAACGGTGGCGCGCGCGGCGTCATATGGAGCCATGCCGTCGGCTAAAACACGAACGAAGCCGTACGCTTCCACGGTATCTTGATCGAGTGCGTATGCTACAGATTTTAGGAGTGCGTGTGCGGCGACCTCAGGTTTTTGGGCGGCTAACGCCACGCCGAGTGCACCAGCACTGGCAAGATCACCGGCCATGACAAACGAATCAATAGTCGAAATAAGTGATCGGGCGTTATTTCCTTCTTTGTTGTCGGGATCCATGGCGCATGTCAAAAGCTGACGCCAGTTGGTGGTATCGGCGCCACCAGACGCGGTCTCGAGTCCTTTGATCATGATGCTCACCTGCGTGCCCATATTGGCATACTTGTCGTGCGCGAGCAGACGGTCCTTCTCCTGTTGGATGGTCGGCTTTTCGATCATGGCATAGCCACCGGCAAATGACGACATGACTGCAACCGATGCCCAGTCGAACCCTTGTTTTTTCAGAGATTCGAGTGTTGCATACGCCAGATCGGGATTTTCGATGTAAAGATGCCGGTAATATTGGTGGTAAAAGTCCCAGCGCGGACCGCTGTTATTCATTTTGTCACTTGCCCAGTCGGGGTTGAGCCGCGCAAGGTCGCGCAAAATTGGGCCGGCTTGCTTTTTGTCTTCGTCTTGACCGCTCAAAAGCGCTGTAACAATATTTTTACCGATGTAATCCGTGCCGATTTGCTCGGGTGAGGCAGTTTTTTCGGGATCAGGTGTGCCAAAAAAATTGAAAATTTCTTTGCGGAAATAAATGCCGCTAGCTGCGACAGCGCCCACGCCTAGCAAACCCAGGAAGCCGCGCCGCGAAAAGCCCTCGCTTCTCCTGACATGATGCCTGACATGTGTGGAGCCGTCGTCCCGTTCAACGCTGACAAAGCGTTCTCTGTACCTATAGTTCCCCGATTCTGTTCGTGGAAATCCCTGAGGTCCTGAAGGGCGAAATGGTGGGCCCGACAAATCTGGCTCGTCAGCATATGGGTCAAGATTCCTTGAATCTAAACCGCCCAATGGCTTGCTGATGTCGCCCATAGATGGTGGTTGTGGAAAGGGACCGGGTCCATCTGTTGGCTTTATTGGCCTGCGCATTGGTTTTGGTTGTATCGGCGCTGGCGCTGGTTTTGGCGTTGGTAGTTCTGGCGCAGTTGGCGTTGGTAACTCTTGGTCGGTCGTGTATTGTTTGGTTCCGCGGCGTTCGCCGGCACCCGGTAATCTTCCGCCGATGAAATAGCGAGTGTCGGAGCGTTCTTCGCCATAAGCTTTCGCAACAGCATCACGAATAGCTTCACCAAAGGCTGTCATGCTTTCATGGCGATCGTCCCGGTCTTTGTTGACCGCTTTTTGAAACACATCGTCCAAATGTTCGATAAGTCGTGCGTTGCTTGCCGAATGGCCAGCTGTTGGCATGGGTCGTACTACTTGGGTTGCGTGCTGAATGGGCCAGCGCCGGTCTGGTCCATCGTTTGTGATTGGCATAACACCGCTCAATGCTTTATATCCAAGGACGCCAAGCGCATAAATATCCGAAGCACGGCTCGGGTTACCGCTAAATGAATCGGCATCCATGTACTCCGCCGTACCAAGTATGCGGATAAGTTTTGTTTGCTCTGGGTTTTGTTCGCCCGTGTCACTAAGGCGAGCAATACCAAAGTCGGTGATTTTTATTCTTCCATCCTTACCAAGTAATAAGTTGCCTGGTTTGATGTCACGATGCAGCAGCGTATCCTGATCGGGGTGTTTTGCGTCGTTATGCACATGCGCCATACCATCGACAGCGCCTAAAAGATGATTCACTACTTTGATGGTTGGAGCCTCGGTTCCCTGCGGGATCTGGGCAAACGAACATTTTGCGCGCTCCATGGCAATAAATGGTACGCGAATACGGCCTGCTGCTGGATGGAAAAATTCACCGCGTTCGTGCACCGTAATGATGTTTGGATGCGCCGAAAGGTTTGCGAGGTGCTCACCTTCTTCAATAAAGCTGCGGCGCGAAGATGCATCTGGATAATCGGTGAGAACTTTAATGGCACGATCATCGGTGCGGCTACCCTCGGTAAATACAGCCGGGTACACTACACCAAAACCGCCACCACCTAGCTCGCCTTCTTGCAAAGCGTAGCCTTCCGGCAGGCCGCCAGCTAGTGATTGTCGGAGTTCATGATCTGCCATTACGCAAGTACCTCTACCTCTGTCATAGAGAATAACTTTAAACTATTTTCGAAAGAATTGAAACTATTACGACGTATAATGTGTAATTCTGCAATTGCGATTGGCAAAAAGCTCGACCAATAGTTGTCAAATAACACCGAATACGCTAAAATCTAAGCTGTTATCACGGATATCACCGCCACCTGGCGCCGTAGAATAATAATGGGACGTGGCCAAGTGGTAAGGCACCAGGTTTTGGTCCTGGCATTCGGGGGTTCGAATCCCTCCGTCCCAGCCAATCTAAAAAGCGTATGCCAGCGGTATACGCTTTTTAGATTGTTTTGAGCCCGGAGGATGAAGAACGACAAAGTCCAGTGGACTTTGGCCGCCCAAGAAGCCCATGACCGCCTGAAGATGCAAGCTGAGTCACCTAAATCTACACGCTAGCCTCAAAGCCTCGGGAAATTCTTCTTCCCTGTTAGTAGTACGACCACCATCTGTTCATGACGGATATCTTAAGCTGATATACTATGACTATCACCAAGGCGATAGGAGAAAATGATGACACAAGTTCACTATAAAAATCGTGAAGAAGCATTTGCGCAGCTTGATCGAATGACTGGGACATGGATAGACCAAGATGGTAGTAAAACTACTTACGAATGGATGGACGGCCATAATTTTATGATGATAAAAATGGACGGTGGAATTATGATGATTGGCTACGATGAAGAAAGTGATCCGTTAAAGAGCCAATTCTTTGCCAGTAGTCGGGATACGCTCGATAATGGCGGCAAACCGATACGCTATGTTTACAATATTCAGGGTGAAGACTTTGAGCTTGCACTCGATAGCAGTATGCCTGATCGTCACGGTAGTTTTGTAGCAAAGCTCACCGATAACGATACGAAGCTTTCAGGACGCTGGGACTGGGTTCAGAACGGTGAAAAAATGGGGTATGATTCAGTCTCGACAAAACAAAAGGCCTGAAGCAACATTTCATCGAGATGTGTCATTCATTGTATTTAGCTGCAGGTGTCTTCACCTTACCGTCGCGGGCATAGCTAGCGAGTATGATACCGCTTGGCGTTATCACCGACTCGGTCATCTTCCAGGCGGCTGGCCGTACGCCGTCTTCCCATAGCTTTTGACCCGTTCCGAGAGTCACTGGGAAGGTGCGTAGCCATAACTCATCCACTAAGTCGTTGGCGAGCAATGTCTGAATCAGTCGGCCGCTGCCGTGTACTTGTAGCATGGGGCCGTCGCTCTCTTTGAGCTTGCGTAACTCGGCCACCACGTCACCCGTAATGACTTCGGTCTTATCCCATTTTGCGTCTACTTTGCCGTCAGATGACGTAACATACTTTATTGCCTTGTTGAAACCATTGGCGATCGCGCCCGTTTGGTGAGGCCAATACTTTGCAAAAAACTCGAATGTCCTACGGCCTAGTAACATATCAAATGGTTGACCGATTTGCTCATCCATAACTTTCAGGCCAGTCTCGTCCCAATACGGCATAGCCCAGCCTTCAAATTCGAACCCATCCTCGGGGCCCGGAGCGTGCATAACCCCGTCGAGAGTTATCATGGTAATGACAACGATTTTTCGCATATTAATCCTTTCTGTTTGTTCGATGTAGTGTCTATTATATCGAGCCGGACGTAAAGGTATTGTATATTTTGGACATGCAGCGACTTAAAGCTCACTTGAATTAGCCAAATAGACGAAAACGTGGCTGCAACTTACCTTCATGCTCCACGAGTTCGAGGAAATTCTTTGCAGTTCGTACCCATGTAATGTTCTTCAGCAAAGAACGATACACAACGCACGGCGCTTCACTATCTTCCAAAAATCCTGTACTAACAATTTCATACTCGCCACCTTTATAGTGTCGAAATATCTGCCCGTCTTTGGGCCTGTCTAGCCCATTCCAACCTGCTTGTATTTCATCGATTGATTTCTGTTTGCTCATACATGTATTTTAGCAGTTCGAAGTGACGAGAGCAGCCCTGTTTCATGTGCTCGCATAACAGATGATCTTGTTGTAAGGACATGAGTAGAAGACAATCCCCGCGCCGACGAGTATATTGACTTTGTAATAAATTAGTGGTATAATAATGTATTAATCGTGGGCAATGTTATGAGCGGTGAAATACAATCAGACAATAAGCGTGATTATATGCAGCGTGAGGGTTCGCCCTTGCGACTGATGTGAGTAATCGCCTACACGAAGATATCAGTGCACTCGTGCCTGAGCCCCTTTCCGCTCGCCCCGACGGATTGACTACTTTGCGCATGGCTTATGAAGGCGCTGAAGTTCCTACCGACTCGGCTGTAGTGCTTGCCGCAGTGGTCGCTAACCTCTCGATACCGATTCGAAAAGCCAACGAACAAAGGTTTGGGTTCAACGAAACCTACGACGTAAGGCATAACGACAAAAAACAAGCCGATGCATTTTTTGATGTGGCACGCGGTATGGGCACGATGGACTTTACGTGGCACGCAGCGCCTGGCTTTGCCGTCGCAGCAGTACATACGTTCATCGATGCCGGTGTTTTAACTCGCGAACAACAGCAAAACTTTACCCTTCATGACTGGGCGAATATCATCGGAACCGGTTGGTTTAGCCGCCTCACCCATTCATTGGCGTTTGCTGTAAATGCTCCGTATCGATCATTCGGTATGTCGGGTGGTGATCTGCAATCGAACGGGTTGCGCAACTGCCTTACTGACATTGGTGTATTACAAGAGGGCGACCAAACTCAGCTCTTTGACGTAAAAGAAGAGCTTGAACCAGTAGAAGACATGTTTTATACCACTGCGAGTGCGAGCGCTGGCTTGACCAAAGCGCTCCGTGCAACCTTCAAAACCGACGAACTCCGCGCTGTACCGGCTAACGATAAAAGCCCCGGCTGCCCCGGTGCCCGATTCGCAACGACGATGCCAGCCGACATGGTGCATCACGATCGGCATGTGCGAAGCCTTATCAACCGCGGCGAGCTGGTAATTGATGAGGCGCGCTCAACCTCTGACAAAGTGCGTGTAACGCAAGAATACAGTGCCATTGACCACTCGTTGATATTGCTCGCAGCCAAACTCGATCAGTATCAAAACCTTCACGGTATGCCGCAGGTAGAAATTTTTGCCGAAGGCGGGCCAGCTATTTATCACACCGAAAACATGCAGGATGTTGACGCGCTACGCCGTAAAGCTGCGCAAGAAGCTGATTCATTGTAGCCATCCGATTTGCAGTTCAGTGAAATATAGGGTATAGTTTAAGTACATACATTTTCTTTTGCGTACAAATACTAAGCGCACTGGCTTAGTATTAAAAACAAACAGTCGGACTTAAATTGAGGCAGCGATGCCGGGAAGGACTTCTATTATGAAGGCCCCATTTATTACACACGCAGATACCGAAGAAGTGCTGATTCCGAAAGACAAACACATCGAGGTCGTCACCTCGAATAATCCGCGCCTCAATGATTTATCTGAAGACGCGCGCCTGACTATATTGGCTGTTTTGCGTAAACACTACAAAAAAGTCGATGTAACTATAGTAGACAGCTTGGCTGACCTCAAGAAATTAGTAGCGAAGCGGCCCGATCTTGTCGTACTTGGCATGGGACTCGTCCCTTTGGAATCGCCAAACAATAATAATTCAAAAGTGTGGCTTTCGACGCATCTTGAAGAACATGGCATTGCTCATACCGGATCAGGAACCGAGGCGCTCATCCTGCAAGTTAACAAAAATGACGCGAAGAAAGCGATGCTCGATGCTGGGCTACAAACCGCAGCGTATTTTACGGTTGCTACAAACCAACCCGTGCCAGCGCACGATCTTACGTTTCCCTTGTTCGTAAAGCCAACAAATAGTGGTAATGGAAAAGGTATTGATGAGAAGTCATTGGTTTATTCCGCACAGGATTTAGATTCCAAAGTATCATCCATACACAATGACTGCGACTCTGACGTGCTCGTGGAGGAATATTTGCCTGGTAGAGAGTTCAGTATCGGTGTTCTTAAACAACTTAATTCGGACGATTTACTGACCATGCCGATCGAGATAACTCCTCCTGTTGATAAAAAAGGTCATAGTTTTTTGAGCGAAGCAGTAAAAAAGACCGACCTAGAAAAAGCTTCGGCGGTCGACAATCCTGCCCTGAAAAAAGCGCTCAACACATTGGCGGTTGGTGTTTTCAAAACCTTACAAGCGCGCGATTATGGACGAATCGACCTGCGTCTGGACGGTGCGGGAGTGCCACATTTTATTGAGGCCAACCTCATGCCAGGACTTTCCGACCATGGTTATTTGAGTCGCTGTTTCGCCCTCAATGGTTCGATTTCGTACGAAGATATGATTTTGTCGATTGTCGATTTGGGCTTGCAAAGATCGCACGCCATGCGAGGAAATATCATGTCCTCGGTGGAGCGAGCACCAGGAACTCCAGCCCTCGCGACGGTCTCTTTTACCGACTCAGCGTAGGCATAGGCCTAGCCATAGATTTACGCCGAAGTTTTGCCGAGTACATTGATTAAGCGGCCCAGGTGATGCACGACATTAAACTCATCAATGATACCCTTCTCTAAACGGCCGGATGCGAACGTATCTCTAATGTCTGGACGTATGTCATACGGGGGATCATCGCGGAATCGCATGCCGTATTTTGCGAGGTCTGTCGCTCTATTGTGCGTTAACATTTTCTTACCATGGTTGTAAACGGTTCCAGGGGTTGTCGTACGGAGAATCAATTTTCCCTCAGCGGTCATGTTATTCTGTATTGTTTGCTCGTCTATAATTCGATCGGTCTGGTTCGGCAGATCATTAAATGCCGCTACGTCGTCGGCTCGTATGGGGAGTATATGTAACTTCTCTGTATGAAAATCGTAACTCAGTACTTCCGCGTACTTTTCGCCCTCTACTACTTTCTGGCCAATAATTACATTAGGTCCAACTTCATTACTTGTATGCACAAAATATACGACCGATTGTAATCGCTTGAATCTCTCGATATCTTTGACTCGAAGGCAGTTAAAATATTGTGGATCCTTACGGTGTACAAAGATTTCTTGCTCCGGAATAAGGCCATTCATTATTCGGACAACTTCGTCGTGGTCCTTTCGCTCGGAAGCAAGTCGCTCTTTCTGAGTGGCAAAGTTCAGCTCTTCGCCGATACTAACAATTGGAGCTGATGGCGTGACCCATTCCTGATTGGCGGATGCATGAGCGGCCACTCCATCTGCAAAATTATCATCGGGTCGCGAGACGTTGCTTAATTTTAAAAGTGCTGCAGCTTCCCGGGCCTCAAAGCTCCTGCCTGCGGCAGGCTGTTCTTCGGTGGCTACTGATTCTATACCAGCTAGCTCGGGTAAGGGTATGTCGCTTCCACGGCTCTCTAAGAGGGCTGCGATAACCATCGCGGCTTGAGCGTCGGCAGGATCTCCCGACTTAGAGAGTTCTCCATGCAAGAATGCCATTGTCATGCGTATATTATACGATATAAATTGTAAAAAGTCAATGAATCATGCGGCTTGACCTCTTTTTGTACCTATTTGGCTTCTCAGCCAACATCGCAGCGGGACCTGTTCGCATCATGGCGGCGTAGCCACCTGGCTCTAATATCGTTTTAGTAAACTGGGTCCTTATCGATACTTCTGGCAAAACGATTCATCATGTCCGGAAAGTTTTTGTCCGCTGCGAATTTTTTGCTCACAATACAACTTGTTAGAAGCTTCTTCGGCCTGATGTGCCGAGATCACATTCCAGGAAATCGCACCAGCCAGCACGAACAAAACGACGAGTTTTTGCCAGACCGCGAGATTGGTAAATAAAATGCTAATACAGCCGATTGTCGTAATAACCCAGCCGAGCAAAAACAGTAGTCCCAAGCCGATATTCGCATCTGGCTGATGCCACAATGACTGAAAAAGATACGCGGCGCCGATAGCAATCACACCACACAAAATAACGCCGGCGGAAATTGCAACTTTCATGATGCCCGTAACCTTCGAATGATACGCATGGACCCTCTTTCTGTAGTTACTATTATACAGGTGAATCCGCCAGGCTTATTCAATAGCAAGCGGACATTCGGCTTTTGGCACGAGTGATTGTGTTTGCACGCTTGCGAAATCGGGTGATGTTACGATGTGGCCGAGTGCGACGCCGTTGCTGCCGTCGAATGGCTCGCCAAGCGCACGCTCTAATTCTGCCTGTTGGTCGGGATGTAGGAGCGCGAGATTGTCGGGGCCGCCTCTTGCGACTTCTGCAATCACCTCGCCTTGTTTATTGACGACAGCCGAGCCGCTGCCTTCGGATTTGAACGTCGTGTCGCTTGCTGTTTTTTGGCCCGTCGTGGCGTCATAACTTGTGCCGTTTGGTCGAAAGACGGCGACATTGGTCGTTGTTTGGCCTTCGTACGTTGCCCCAATAATCGCCGGCTTGGTGAGTAGCCCTTCGACAGGATTTCGCTGTGAGCCCATCATAGATCCTGTGCCTTCCGGTTGCCAGCTGATGATAAATACGTCTGCACCCTTTCCGGGCATTTGAGTTGCGAGCGGTGCGGCCGGCATGTTGTCGAGTGCAGATTTTTCTACGCCGAGTAGCGCAATATCGCGCGCTGTAAACGCGCTTTTTTCTTCGTATACTCCGGCAACGCTATGCACCGGCACTTTTTCTGGTTTGCCTTTGGTGGCCATGTCTACTTCGACATTACCGCAGCGTGCGCCAGCGGCGAGTTTACCAACATGTCCGGCACTCAAGATGACTTTGTGGCCGTTCAGCGTAACGACTTCGCCTGAGCCTTGCATTTCACTGCCGCGAATTGCCACCGAAGCTGCCGCCGCCGATACAACTGCGGGCGTCGCGCCATTTTCAACTGGGGTAGTCGACATGGCTTCAATAGGCGTAATAGCGGGCGTCTCGCTGCAAGCGCCGAGACTCAATGCCAATCCTACTCCTACAATTCCTGCTGTTCGTCGCATGGTACTCCTGTCGCCGGTATATCAGCCGAACGCAACTCATTTCGGCATATTATAACATGACAGATGGCAATAAGCAACGCGAGCAGCAACAAATAACCATACTACTCATGCTAAAATTGTCGCATGATAACGACAGAACGACTTGATGCGGCGGAGCAAATTCCCCGTGGAATGATAATTCCTCACCAGCCATACGATTATAAATATCACCACCCGGAATCGTTTGATGAACGTGAGGTTCGCCTTGCGAATGCGCAGGATTATTTACGAGCTCATGATGCTACGTATGAAGTGTTTGAAGCAGATGACCGAAGAGAAGAATGTGCGGAATATTTACGGCAAATTTGCCTCAGTTCGAAGTTTGGTTTATATGAGCCACTTCGGGAAGAACAACTGGACCGATGGATCAATGCCCATATGAGTTTACAAGGTGCAAGTACCAGAGTGTTTTTGGATGGAACAACGAGTCAACCCATGGCTGCACAAACAATTTACGCTCCTAATTTCAGTGGTCTTGATCGGCGATTACAACGATGGCTTGAGACCAAATATGACGATCCGGAGAAGATGCCATTTATGTATTGTACTGGGGTTATGACGGCCAATGGCATCCCTCTGAAAAATCACCAAGGCCATGGATTGGCCACGGCACTTTGGATGATCGCAAGACGCGACATGGGAAAAACACTCACCGAAAATAATGCTGAAGTAGGATGTATTTTTAGCCGCATAACAGAAATGAATACGGCTTCCGAAATATCGGCGTGGCGTGCGGGTAATGTGCCGCTTGGGCCTGTCATGTTTCCCAACAATGAAGCGATACCCTACTCAACGAGGAGTTGGATGAATCTTCGTTTTTGGCGGAGTGTGGTGACGGCTCCAAAAAATGCCGCGTAACACTTGTTTAATGTTTAGGGCGATGTAAGCGCTCAGATGTCATAGTTTTCACGCCGTTATAAGTGGCACCAGATAACGTCATAATCGCTCGAAGCATCATGCCGCCGCCCTGAGTTACGCCCAGTCCTGTCGCGATGTCATATAAATCTTCGATCACTTTGCTGAAGTCTCGTTCTTTATAGGGTTTTTTAAGGTCCTGCATGCGATCACCGAAGTTTTTTCCCAGCAATTGCCCAAGCGAGATTACTGAAAGCGGGATGTCATCATCTGAGGTAAAAAATTTGGTGCGTTCTTCGATCTTTGGCGTGCTGCCGTAGGGTCGTTGAATCGTAAATTGTGGGTTGGTTTGTTTTTTTGCCTTGGGGTTTTCCTCGATCACAGTTGATCCAGCCAAGGCATCGCGAAGCTTGGCGCCAACAATCGCCAGGCGTCCGCTCGATACATACGAACTTGGACTAATATTTCTTTGATACTCCACGCGAGCAGCGAGTGGTTCGGACAACATTCCTAAGATGGTTGGATCAGATAATTCTTCGGCTGTCGCAAAACGCACTGCATCTGCAACGGAAGTGCTTTCTTGTGCTTGGTACAAGGTTGTGGAGCCTTCTCGGCCGAGAGTTGACCAGTCGGCGTACCTGAGCCCTTCTATCGTAATCTTCCGCGCGGTTTTTGTTGGCCAGATGAATGGCGGATCGGCATCTGGCGGAATGCCGGCCCAAGAAATATGCATTAATTGTGCGAGTTCTTTTGCAACTGGTCGTGAATCACATTCTATGGTGACGTCTAATTTCTGCTTTTCAGCGTCAACGGCTTCAACGGTGCCATCAACAATTTCGTCAGTTACTGCGGTGAATCCTCCCCACGCTGATTCGTCAGGTTGAGGGGCGCGATCGGCGAGCCACTCTGTAAGACCTCGCTCTTCCATATTTTTGGCGAAGGTAGTGTATTGCGTGTTGGTGGCATATTGTGAAACAAGCCCAACAAATTCGGCTCCTAACGAGCCTGATAACTTTTCTGCACTCATGACTTGACATTTATACCAGAAAATTATGTAGAGATCATTAACTTTTGCTGGAGATCATCGTTTTTGTGCGTTTTTGCCAGGCATTTGCGCTTGATCGACACACACCGAACGCAATCGCTGCACCTATAAGCAAGAAAATACCGTTGGTGATGGGTTGTACTTCCCCTGGGCTGCGACTATCAATCTGCCCTTTCGGGTCGATGACAACGGGTTTGATGTCACCGATATGTAACGTCTTTTTCGTGCCATATGGATAGCCGCGCACGGTCGTCCCGTCACTAAGCCGAAACACGTAGCCATGCGTGTGTGAACACGATCGACAGCCGTCATCGGTCGACGCCGGATACGCCGGATCAGTCACGATGTGGTCGAGTCGCGCTTGCACTGTTTGCCCGCGCATTTGTAGAACCATCGATTGCAAAAATGCTGGTCCGGCCATAATTACAAAAATCAAAAACAATGCGCTGCCATACAAACTGAACATAATTGGCCCGATGGCCCGCCCAACGATTACTGCGATGAGCAAAATGCTCAATCCCGAAAGCCAAAGCAACGTTCTGCCCAAATGTCCGGTATGAAACACGACAAAACATATCCCAACCGCAGCAATTGCCCACGGCACGCATGCCAGTACGAGGCCAAGTGCCCAGCGCGGCAGTTTTAATATTCGGGTCGATTTCTTCACCATTTTAGTATAAGCCACAGCACATGACTCTGCTATGATGGTACTCATGCCTAACGAAAATCAGACCTATCTCGAATTTGCCCAAACGCTTGCCCGTAAAGCCGGTGCTATTATGCGCGAACACTTGCAAGTTGGTATCGACCAAGTTGCCAAAGCCGACGGCTCGCCCGTCACCATCGCCGACACAAAAATTAATCAGCTCGTTATTGATGCGGTCCAGGAAACATATCCAACGCACACGATTGTGAGTGAAGAAGCCAAGGACATTCGCAAGACCAGCGAATACGCCTGGATCTGCGACCCCATTGACGGCACAGTGCCCTTCACGTTCGGCATGCCAATTTCGCTGTTTTCACTCGCACTTACAAAAGACGGCGTGCCGATTGTCGGCGTGTTGTACGATCCGTATGAAGACCGTATGTACCACGCGGTGCAAGGCGGCGGCGCGTTTTTGAACGACCAACCCATCCATGTTAATACGCAAGAAAAATTATCCGGAACGATGGCTGGTTTGCCCGGCACGAGCGAACGGAATTTTGATTCCGCAAATTTCCGTAAAGAAGTCATGGAGCTTGGTGTTCGCACGCTAACGCTGGTCTGCATCACGGCGGAATGTGTGCTGGTGGCGAACGGTCAATTTGCGTCCACTGTTTTTGGCGGCACTTCGCCGTGGGATATCGCGGCGGTTAAAATTATCGTCGAAGAGGCCGGCGGCAAAGTCACTAACATTTTAGGCGATGAACAGCGCTACGACCAGCCAATCAAAGGCGCGCTGATTACGAACGGTTTGGTACACGAAGAATTTGCCGCGCTCATCAAACCGTACATTTATTAATTTGTAGCAACAATAACACTGGTAATCCTGCTATAATAGCGACATGAAAAAAGCATTATTATTGCACGGCACTGATGGCGATTCTTCGAGTAGTTGGCTGCCTTGGCTTAAAACTCAACTTGAAACAGCCGGCTGGAAAGTTTGGGTGCCAGATTTACCCAACGCGCATGAGCCAAACATTGCCCGCTACAACAAGCACATTTTTGCCAACAAAGATTGGGTTTTTGACGATCAGACGGTGATCGTCGGACATTCTTCTGGTTCCCTTGCGGCGCTTGGTATTTTGCAAGCTTTGCCCAAAAATATCGTTGTGAACCAAGCTATCTTAATTAGTTCATTCAAGAATGATCTTGGCTGGCCAAATTTGAGCGGATTATTTGAAACTCCGCTTGATTTTGAAGCGATTAAAAAACATGCGAAGAACTTTTTGTTTATTCATTCTGATGACGATCCATATTGTCCGCTCGAACATGCGCAGTACTTGTCCAAAAAACTTAACGGAGAGCTTCGTGTTATTCCTGGTCAAAAGCATTTTAGTGCCGGAACTGATCCGAAATACACGAAGTTTCCTCTTCTCAAAGAATTATTAGTGCAAAAATAGTTTATGCTTTCGTAATTTTCGCTGGAGAATACGCGCATTGTAGCCTACAATACAAAGCAAATTAGGGAGGGTTGAAGATGCGTGTACGAACCGTGTTGCAAACGTTATCTGTGCTCTTAATGGTCGGGATTGTGGGATTGTGGTGTGCGCCGTCCGTCTCGGCGGCGGCAGTGGCGCCGGATTTGACCATGGCAATTCGGGCCAAGGATCCGCTCAAGCCGTCGTTACAACTTAAAAATGTTTCGAGCCATGCCTGTCAGGTGGTGACATCTGCGGAGGGTACGGTTGCGATAACCGAGGTGCGCCAAAATGGCAAAACCGTGCAGCCGCTCGCGATCGATTCGGCCAGCGATGAAGATGTTGGCTATCTATTGCAAAGCCAGCTCAAAACTTTGCAGCCCGGGCAAACTGCCGATTTGACAATGCCGGTGTATAAAATTGGCGCCGATTACGTGCTGCGCGCGACGACATGGTCGGCTGGCGCTGGATCGTATGCGGCGGAGTTTCCGGTTGCTAAAACTGGCAGCCTGCAGATGGCGCTGAGCTACAATGTACCCATTACGCCAGCAAACGGCGCACCAGTCTGCGCTGCGGCATTTGCAACGACAGTTGGCAGTTCGACCGGCTGGCAGCATTGGGCGAAGATCACAGTGATTATTCTCGTGCTACTCGTATTATTGCTCCTGGCTGTTTGGTGGTGGCGAAAGCACCACAAACACCGTGGCAAAATTGCGGCGGCGGTACTATTTATGATGCTTGGACTTGGTTTTGCATGGCGCCAGGCCCCGCTTGTATATGCCGATGTGGTTGTTCCCCCGGAACTACAAACTACTTACGATGGCTGCATCGCGACCTTTAATGCCAACAGCGATATTACCGGTCCCATTCTTCAAATTTTGAATGATCCGGCAAACCATTTTGAGATTGTGCATACGACTGGCGCAGGGAGTGACATGACGGGCCGGCCGAATCCGGCGAGTCCTGGTGGCGGTATTTTTAGAATTTATTGGAACCCGGATGATCATCACCGCTATGCCGGAACGGGTGGATCGCCCGATGCTTGTTCGGTTTTGTATCACGAACTCTATCATGCACTCGACCAGCTAAAAGGCACGTTTAGCCGTGCCGATTGTGCGGGGAGCGGCATTGAAACCAAGGAAGTTATGGCGACACGTGCGCAAAATGAACTACGCGTTCGGCTTGGCTTGCCACCGCGCAGCCACTATGGCGATCGCCCTTTGCCGACTGGCGATTGTCGAGCTGCCCCGCGTCCAACATCGTGCACCGGAGCACATTGTGGCGGTACCACTGGTGATCCGCACCTCCAAACATTCGATGGCAAACGCTATGACTTTCAGGCTGCCGGTGAATTCATTTTGGCCCGTAACGAGTCAGGAAGTTTCGAGGCTCAAGCTCGTCAACAACCTTGGCTCGATTCAAAGCTCGTAACTATCAACACGGCGCTTGCTTTTAAAGTTGGCAATGACCACGTAGAAGTTGACTCTGGCCAGACGCCGACGCTGCTGATAAATGGTAAAAAACAGATGCTCGCCGGAAGCACATTGCCGGACGGCGGACTGATTGAAGTTGCACAAAAAGTCGTATCGATTACCTGGAAGGACGGCTCCGTGGCGTATGTCGAGCCGGTAGGCACCTATGGTTTAACTTTATCGGTGCAAGTTTCAGATGAACTTGCCGGAAAAGTTACAGGACTACTCGGCGATGCGGATGGTGATGGCAAAAATGATCTACATGCAAACGGCAGCAAAGACACGGTCGAGCCGACGTACGAAAAGCTCTATCCAAAATTTGCTGACAGTTGGCGAATCACCGATAAATCGTCACTTTTCACCTATGACAAAGGCAAGAATACCGGAACATACACGATTCATAAGTTCCCTGAAAAACCAGGCGATCCAAAGAAATTACCTGGCTATGCGGCCGCAGAATTGTACTGCAAAAACTACGGAATCACTGACACGACTATTTTAGCCAACTGTGCGCTTGATGTTGCAATTACGGGACGTCCGGAGTTCGCACGAACCGCTTCAAATACGCAAACATTTGTAGCGGGAACGGATTTCGGCGGTACGACCTGGCAGCTCAATATTAAAAATCCTGGCGATAGTGCGAGTGTTACTTTTGATGCAAAAGCAGGCCAAAAAATATTTGTGCAAGTTCCACAAAGTACACTGCCAAGCCAATGCGGCGTTTTGCAGTTACTCGCGCCTGACGGTTCGGAAGTGGCGAGCGGCTGTATCATCAACCACGTTGGTGAAATCGATGGCGTCGTATTGCCTGCTGCCGGCACATACACGATAAAGTTGTCACCAGACCGTGCGGCTGGCGACACGACTGTGCGGCTGCTTCGCATTACCGATAACCAAGCGACAATAACTCCAGACGGCGGAAGTGTGACGGCAAAAATACCGCAGCCGGGCGTCGTAAGTCGCTTTACATTTTCTGCGCAAGCCGGCCAGCGCGTGTATGTCGAGGTGCCGACGAGTACTTTGGTGAGTCAGTGCGGCGTGTTGCGGTTGCTTGACGCTGATGGTCAAGAAGTTTCCAGTGGCTGTATCATCAATCATGTCGGAAATATCGACACAACAATCATTCCGACGACTGGGCAATATACCATTGCTGTTGATCCGAATGATACGATTATTGGTCAGGCGCAGCTCAAACTCATCTTCCCTACGGCAGAAAATAAATCAATTTCGATAGACGGTGCAACACAAACGGCAACGCTCAAGAAACCAGGCTCGATCGCGACATTTACGTTTTCGGCTAATGCCGGCCAACGTGTCTTTATTGACCTGCCTTCGAGTGACTTACCGAGCCAATGTGGTTTGCTGACGCTGCGTGCGCCCGATGGCAATGTGATCGGTTCGGGGTGTGTCATCAACCATGTCGGTAACTTGAACGACGATGGTGTGGTGCTTCCTGCAACTGGACAATATGTGATCACCCTCGACCCAGGCGATTCCAACACCGGGACTACCACGGTGCGCTTGCGCAGTCGCTAATTTGGTAATTGGTGGTAGTAATTCGTGCGCCTAAGAACGCACGGATTACTGGATTTTGAGCGTCGTAATGAGTGGACGGTGGTCGGAAATATCAAGATCGGGACAGGACTTTTCGAGCACTTCCACGTCCGGGCTCACTAATAACATGTCTACGACCGAAGTAGCGTATCCTGGATTATCTTTGCGGCGCATATTGAATGTGGTGATAAGGGTATTTCCGAAGGCGTTTCTCAGATGTTTGTGCACGAGGTCCCAACATTTGTTCGTAGGACGCGCATTGGTATCACCCGCCAAAATAACGCGTGACTTATTGGCTACGGCTTGCGCGATTGTTTCGCCCATTTTGCGGCGTGCAGCGCTGAAGTTGTCGCCATCCATGTCCCAGATTCCTTGCAAATTAAAGAGATGAACGTCTCCGACAGGTGTTTCGGCGATTACATGCTGTAACTCGCGCGGACAGTGTTGAAAATTACCTGGTACGTCACGATAGGTTTCGCTATAACCGCTCTCCGAAAAGAAGGTGCTGGTTTGTATATTCAGCGGAAACTTCGAAAAAATTCCCTCTCCACGCTGGGCTTTGCCGTCTGTTCGGTCGAAATCACGAAAAGCTGGCGCAAAAGCAGCGGCCGGATAATTGAGCTTCGCATTCAAACTTTGCATTGAACGAAATTGCGGTGCGAGCATCAGATCTTCCCCGTTATAGACTTCTTGCATGAGCACGATATCGGCATCTTGTTCGATCAAAAATTCTAAAAGCTGATCGAATAATTTGCCGCCATGCCAAAGGTTGATTGAAATTACTTTGAGTATCATGAGGCTAGTATATCGCACCTTTCTAACTGCCGGAGAACAACACGAGTTGCAATTTTAAAATTCGAGTGTATAGTAACGAACTACTATGAGTGACTTCGCGCGAGGACAGGAGCAAATGCCGGAAATAACGGTATTTGATGAAATTGTGGCCGAAGAAGAACGCTTTCCCCTTGAGATGACCGTCGAGCGAGCAGCATGCGCAGCATTCGTAAGAGAGTGCGGCGTGTCGCCTGACGATGTTCCCCGCGTCAGCGTTACGCTTACACCAACTGCCAAGGTCACAAGTCGTGTCATACCTGAACTAGGGGCCATCCTGCCCCAGATGGTCTTCGTCGATGCCAAGCCGCTCGATGAAAATGCGACAGTGTATGCTGGCACAGTGTATACCGCAATTTTGGGCGGCATGAGCAAACCTGAGAGTGAAAAGTTATTGAATCGTGTACTAGGTAAGCATTTAAGTGAATGCGCGGATGCTATCACTCTCGGCATAGATTATCTTAAAGCTGAACAGCGAACAGCAGAAAGAGAGATTGAAAGAGATGTCCTGCAACGCCGCCTGATAGGAAGTACAATTTTAGATGTAGCAAGTGTGTTTGGCTCTGAATTGTTGTTCAGTTCATGGGTATATGGTGCGCTTGCAGGAGCTGCTTTAACGACCGGAGTTATGCTCGGAAATCGTACTAATGTAAACATGCGCAAACATGCCGCGCAGTTGGAAGAAGACTGGCCTTATCAGCGTCGCGCCAAAGAGCGCGTTGCGCGGATGGTCGAGCCACCCGACGCTCTACCGCTCATAACTTACAGAATGGTCTAACTTTGGCTATATAAGCACTTGCCCGCCAGCACCTGTGGGATAGCCAGTCAGTGTTTCGCTCGTGCTCCAATTGTATGTTGGGAAAAGATATACTGGCCGAAACAAAGCCGCCGAACATGGTACGGTGCTGATGCAGTTGGACATAAAACCGAGTAATCGAACAGTGCCGTCTGGTTTTGGCTGCCACACGGGTGAACCGGAAGCTCCGGTGTCACTAGCGGCGCCTATGTAGCCGCTATATGCTTGAATGCCGCAAGTGCTGGTGTTGCAGTCGCCGGAAATAGTATTGTCTGCGTAGCCGCACTTCGTTTTGATAGCGGTGGATCCAGACGACCATCCCGTTGTGCAGATCGAGTTGTAATATGCCCAGTCGGCACCTACCGGGACGGATGAAATCTGAGCAACACTCGGAATATTGTATCCCGGAGGTGTCATAAATGTTGCCGCGTCAGAAATACGGAGCTTTGCACCGGGAACGGTGGTTCCCATGTCAATCATGGCAATGTCTTTTGTGGTACTTCGGTATGCAAGTTTACCCACATAATGAAACGAGGGGTGATATGCGTAAACATCAGAACCCAAAGCCGCCGGAGTCGTAATGTGCGCGACGGTCATCATATAATAGTGTCCATTTCGCTGAATAACGCCGCCTCCCGAACCGCAGCCGCCGTCCGTAGTGCAGATCTCTTCGGCACCGGTATATGCTCCATCAGCTCGGACTGGTGTTGTTTGCGCAACCAGCGCCACGGCAAGGGCAAAAATCCCCACAACTGCTAATTTTATTCCCCGCATATACCCTCCTGTGAGCCTTTATCGGTTCGAATTTT
>CAZRIO010000017.1:0-19570 GCA_964600185.1 uncultured Candidatus Saccharibacteria bacterium
CACCGCGACGAGATCGTCAAGCGCGTTCTTAAGAGCCGTTTCGTAAAAGAAACTACCATTCTCTTGAACTTGCAGGGTAAGGCGCAATTCAAACGCGTCGCCAAAGCAACCTACAACCTCGACGAAGCTACGGAGTAGCTTAAGAGGACATCCCCATGGGACGCTTCCCAAAAACAAGAGTCGAATCACCGTGGGATGGACCAGAACCCGCACTACACCTCTCTAGGGGCGGGGGAGCAGAGAACGCATATCACCGTGCCATAAGAGCCCAGGTCAAAGATCCCGCCCAAACCCACATCATACGAGAAGTACGCGTCGGATATATGCGTGACTTTTTCTCCACACCAAGGCCAGCCAAAACGTTAAATGAATATCCGAGGAGCTTCATTGAGGATACTATTGGTCGGGCCGAAGAACAGTACCGATTACTTGATAAAAAATATGGTATCCGGATTCCCGATCACGAGTTTGCAATTACGACAGACAACATTGGACAAATGCGCACACTTGCTCGCATTGCAATAATAGAAGGGCGAAGTTGCGCGCCTCGTGGTATGCGAGAGATGGCATTTCGACTTGCACCCGCACTCGTAAGGGCCGACCTCACTGATACCGTAGAAGCTTATCACCACGATGTCAGCACCTATGAAAGCCTCGCCGATATCCATCCGGGACCAGGACTGAACGACTTTGTGCATGGCGCACCACGCGGTCTGCGGGGAGGCGAGCAGACCGCCCGACAAGCTTATCTGGTGGATCTCGAGCCATTATTCGTAAGCCCGCAATGTTAAACTAATAAGATTACAGGTGTTTCATGGCGAATTTTCCTTCAGAAGCCGAGAACATAAGACATCAGGATTTTTATAATCAAGCCGCTGAAGCATTGCTTGAGCGTGGGGCATTTAACAGAGACGGCCATTACTTATTCGGCCCAGTAAAAATCGTCGGTAACGAACCCGAAGACACAACGAATGGCAGATTTAAACTGACCGATTACTACAGCGGGGAAGCAACGGGTTACGAAGCCGGTTATCCGGACCCTGGTTTATATGAACGTGCCTTGCTCAATGGCCGTGCTATTTTGCTTTTCTCGTTTCTCGATGATCAAAAACGTGAATATCCATTTTCATATACGACCTGCACGCCGTCACTGGTGAATCCATATACCACCATTGGCCGCATGTTTTATCCGCACGATCATGCGATTAATCCTGTCACTAGAGAGCCGTTTAGCCATCCAGATATTCCTGAATGGCCAGAAGACCTGCCGATCGTCGTGCGTAGCGTGGCGGACGCTTCTATTATTGTCATGGACATAGCAGGCGACATACAGCTGCAACACCTTACTGAAGCAGTGCGTAACACCGAACGACCACAGTAAAATGAACAAAATACGAACATTTAGTTTTAGTGTTTGATGAGTTCGACATCTGTTATGGCCCATATATTAACGCTGGTATGTAATATTAATAGGTAATTGTAAATAAATACATGGAGTTGCGGTGCAAACTTAAAGCCAATGGCATGGCAGTGGGGCACAAACACAAAATTATAGAACGCGTTTTAAAATTGGGGGTGCATAGGCGCGCAAAAGAGCATGAACAAGCCGAAGAAAAGAAAACCTATTAGATGTCGCACAATGTATATTTTGCGACTCACAATACAGATTCATAGATGATTAGCGTTACCACTATCGCAGGGGAGTATTACCGCCTGGCACTATACAATCTCACATGATTCTTATTTTTAAGTAACTAACATCGTCTTATACGGTCCATCACCACTGTGTTCGGATATATGTCGAAGCGTATGCCAAGATGGTAGTTCTCATTAAATGACCTAGTGGTTGCTTATTCGACGAGACACAAACCTACAATTTGACTTTTCCACAGCTTTGTCGTGAAATTATTTGCTTTTTTACCATTTTGATATTATTTTATACTTCCCCCTCTACTACCTCACTGCTCTACTTTTTTGACTTTTTGTTGATTTGGTATGTTTATATATATTTTTCACGCACCGCACAAAAACCAAAATACTGAACAAAAAGCGAACTACAAAGGGGAGAGTGGGGAGAACTACTTGTAATATGCTCGTTCAGGCACCCGAACATCAACATATTGCCCTGGTGTAATGTGCTGCTTCGTAAGGTATTGACGCACCGCCAAGAAAGCCCCCGCCTGCTCCCTAGCATCCCCTTGCATATTAAATCGCCCACCATATGAAAATCCCTGTATATTCACATCGAGTTCACTGGCGCCTGCCGGGAGAGCCATACCTGTTATGACAAGTCCCTTTGCTTGTAACTGCCCCGCTACCTGGGCAATGAAATCCACATTCCCGCTCGGGAGCGCTACTTGCCCTACTTTCACCTGTACACTGCTGTTGTCACGAACGGTTGGAATATGTAGCTTGTTGCCCTGAGTGACCGCTTCTTGTCCGCCCACGACTGCCCTGCCCGACTTATCCAAAATGTAGAGTCCCCCGCCCTGCGTCGTTAAAAATAATACAGGACTGGCGGGCTGCAAATATACAATCGGCCGATGACCAATCAAAGGCAGCGCAATCGAGACATTCTGAAGCTCAGGAAACTGATTTTGGAGCTCCATGGTGATGCGCGCCGTGTCGACCGTAAGTTTGTTTTTGTTAACCACCGAGGCAGCAAAAAGCTTACTAACCGCCTCTTGATAAATCGTCGTATTTTGCAAGAAAAGCTGCGAAGTATCTTTGGCGTTTTTAGGGGTTACCGGAATGATTTTCGCATTACTATTAAGCCCCAAAATGTTAATACAGCAGATCACAATAATAGCGAGTGCGATAAAAACCGGAATACGTTTTGCCCAGTTAATGCGCGGCTTGCGTTTAGGCGTAGGATCGGGCGCGGAACGAGCAATATTCGTAGCGCCTTCACGAACCGACCGATTTGCATGGTATGAAAACACCTCGTTTCGGCCCTGAGGCGCGGCAACGCGGGCACGCGGTTGGTTTTGTGGTTGTCGGCGGCGTAAGCTCATGATTTATGCTGTTTGTTTGGCGTTTCCTAACTCTAATAATACCATTGCGAGCCGCTCGGCGGCATCTGTTTGTGCAAGTTTGTGAAATTCATGGCCCATGCTTTCGCGTTTTTTTGGATGATCAAAGAGATCGGTCAAAGCAGGCATGAGCGCGAGTGCATCAGCCGTAACTTTTTCGTCCTCTACAAGCGCAACCGCTCGACGTTCGACGAGAACTTTAGCGTTTTTACTCTGGTGACCACCGGTAAGTTGCGGATTTGGCACGAGTAAACAAGCAATTCCTTGCGCTGCAAACTCAGCCAAAACGGTGCCGCCGGCACGTGTAATAGTGACGTCTGCGGCGCCGCTGTAGCGGTACATGTCGTGTACAAATCCATAGACTTTGACGCGTTCAAAATGCGTGCCCGGCAATGCCGCTTTGTAAGCTTGGCGTAAATCTGCCTCCAAAGCACGTCCGGCAATATGCAAGATAACCAGGTCGTCATATCGACTCAAGAGATGTTCGGCACAAGTCACTACGGCGTTATTAAGGCGCTGCGCACCATTGCCCCCACCTGTTACAAACAGTACTTTGCCATATTGCTCAATGCCCAAATCTTTGCGAAATGTCTTCTTATCGGCAGCTTTCACCAGTTGGTAATTGTGCGAAATGGGCACGCCGACCGTCACTGTTTTGGCCTGCGGATAGGCATACACTTCTTTTGGAAGCGCAACCGCGTGGGTCGCTGCCCACCGCGCAATCAGTCTATTCGCAAGACTTGGAATCGCGTCAGAATCGTGCGTAATGTACGGAATTTTACACATTTTAGCGCCCAGCGCCACCGGTACGCTTACGAATCCGCCCCGGGTAAATACGACGTCCGGGCGCAAACGTTTTAGCAAGCGATAACTCTGAAAAATGCCGGCAAGCACACGAAATCCGTCACGAATATTTTTATATACCGTCGGAATATCGAGCAATTGTTTGAACCCTTCGCCATGATAGCGGCGAAATTTACCAGCGCTCACCGTGTATACTTCGTCAACATTTGGATCGCGGCGCGGCACATCACTCAATGCGTCGCCCCGTTGACCAATATATATAATTTCCGTTTCAGGTTGCAGTCGTTTTAGTTCATGAGCGACTGCTAGAATCGGGGTGATATGCCCCCCGGACCCGCCGCCGGTTGCGACTATTTTCATCTCGTTCTCCGTTAAATTCTTCGTCTTGGACCGTCACTCCGTGTGAGGTGTAGCGTGAAACCTGGAACACCAGTCCTAACGCGCCCATCACGAGCAGCACGCTACTACCACCATAACTAATAAACGGTAAGGTAATACCTTTTAGCGGCAAAAGGCCGATCATGGCACCGATATTAATAATCGCCTGGGTACTAAACCAGGCCAGAACTCCTACCACCACCAATCGGCTAAAGTTATCTGGCGCTCGTTCGGCAATATTTTTGAGTCGGCCAAACAGCGCCATAAACAGTGCGAGCAAAATTGCCGCACCCACAAATCCAAACTTCTCCGCATAGATCGCAAAGATCGAGTCGTTTTCGGCTTCTGGAAGGTATCCGTAAGCCTGCACACTGCGTCCGAGGCCCAAACCGATCATTCCACCCGAACCGACACTAATAAGCGCCTGACACGCCTGATAACCGGTCGTCAGACAATTGCTCTCGGGGTGCAAAAAGGTCAACAAACGATCACGTCGGTATGGTGTTGCCGAAATTGCGAGGACCAGCCCAACACCAATGATCGCGACAATCATCATGAGGCGCTTCATCGGCATACCTGCAACAAATGCCATAACACCAAGCATCGCTACAATAACACCGGTTGAGCCAAGGTCGCTTTGAATACCGGCGACGATAACGCCGATGACTACAACGGCAATCGCCAATGGCTGCAAAGTTTTTTTCGTGTCAGCTACCGTGCGTGTGCGCATGCGCGCAGCCAAAAAACTCGCCACACCCACAAGCAATGCGAATTTAAGCAACTCTACCGACTGAAATGACAAGCCTGCAATACGAATCCAACGATGCGCCGGATAATCCGGATTCGTAGGAAGTGCCAGCGCCATTAGGGTCGCCAGTGATGCAATGATCAACAATGGTTTGAACGCTTTGCGCCACTGTTCGAGGGGAATTTTTGCAGTCACACCGAACACCACGATTCCAAGCACAATAGAGATCAATTGGCGTGTGACAAAATAGTTGTTGCTTACGTGTTTTTCAACGACAAGGGCTGGGCTAATCGCATATACCACGATAACGCCGATCGCCAATAGAATCGTCGTAAGTAATACCAAAATATAATCAGGGCGATGGCGGCGCGCGCCACCTTCGCGGGAAACAAATCCAGGGTTGCGGCGCGTCACCGCCCCCATTTAGTTCCCTCTCCGCATCACGAAATATACCTGCCCACCAGGAATACAATCAAACCTAGAACAGCAGCAACTTGGCCGACTACCCAAAAACGCATGGTGACCTTGGTTTCTGGCCAGCCGCTCGCTTCAAAATGGTGGTGAATCGGCGAAATTTTGAAGATTTTTTTGCCGTGGCGAAGTTTTTTCGATGCAATTTGCAAGATAACTGAGCCGGCCTCAGCAACAAATACGATACCGATGAGCGGCAGCAAAAGCACGGTATCGGTGAGCATCGCCACAACTCCAAGCGCCGTACCAAAAGCGAATGACCCCACATCCCCCATAAAGAACCGTGCCGGGAAAATGTTAAACCAAGTGTAACTGAGCAATGCGCCCACCATGGTCATACAGAAACCAGCGACGCCAAACTTCTGTTCGATCGCTGCGATAATTGTGTACACACCAAAAGCGATTGCGGTGAGTCCACCAGCGAGCCCATCGAGGCCGTCACTCATATTTACAGCGTTCGCGGTCGCTATAACAACCAGAACAAACAGTGGGATAATCAACCAACCGATGTGCCATTGTGCATGCATCAGTGGTACGTGAATCGCGTGTATACCCAGTTTGTAGTAAAAGAACCAGCCGCCCGCCAAAGCAACGAGCGTAATAAGCAATAATTTCAATTTTGAGGGCAGCCCCGCAACACCCGAACCGTCGCCCCGGATATTGATAATGTCATCAATAAGCCCCACTAACGCCGCACCACCGAATGCCGCAACCGGCAGCCAGGTCTCGGTTCGACTCCAGTTCAAAACAACGGTAACGAGCGTAACTGCGAGAACGACGATGATTCCCGCCATAGTTGGAATGTGTCGTTTGTGTTTTTCAGCATGCAGCGCAGTAAAGACTTTTGCCGTCTCTCCTGTTAAGGTTTTAGTGCGTGGCTTTTTCCACCATTCACCAGCGTAGGCAAATTTTGTGTAGATCGGTGTGATCAGCATGCTGATCAAAAACCCGAGAAATCCGAGGACCAAGATCCGAATGAGCGTGTCCGTTGCGACGGTGAAATGTAATGTGGTGACCATAGCTGTTATTTCCTTTTATTATAGCCTAGTGACTCTTGGGCGTCACGTTAAAATTATTGATCAGCATGTTGGCAAGCGAAGCGAAAACTGGCTGCGCGGCCGCTGTTCCTGCATATCCACCATTATGCGGCTGAATGACGCTAACTACAATAACATATTGCGGCGCATCACCGCCGACAAATCCCATGTACGTTCCATTAAATTCATTGTCGTAGTAGCCACCGCCTTTTTTGGCAATCTGCGCCGTTCCCGTTTTACCGCCAACCGTGTATTGGCTCGGGAATCGTAAATTGTGCCCTGCCACCACTTGCTGCATGAGATTCTGAAGCGTTTGTGAAACCGTCGGT
Source organism: uncultured Candidatus Saccharibacteria bacterium (assembly GCA_964600185.1). Lineage (GTDB taxonomy): Bacteria > Patescibacteriota > Saccharimonadia > Saccharimonadales > UBA4665 > DATASD01. Next base: position 6,800 of record CAZRIO010000017.1, read on the forward strand.
TTAACAACATCATTTTTAATAACAGTAGGCTGGGTAAGGGTCGCCTTGCCATTTGGCGTAGTTGTCGTGTCGACCAAGTATGGCTTGTAGTATTTACCCCCGTTAATGGTTGCTGAGAGCGCCGCACCCACCTGCAAAGGCGTAGCCGTCATACCTTGGCCAAACGAGGTGTTCGCGTACGTTAAATCAAGCCCATAGCCCTTATCAGGCGATGGTATCAAACCGGCAGCTTCGTATCCCTGCTCGATTCCCGTCGTCTTACCAAACTGATAATGATTGACCATGTAGTTGTACCAAGCGTCGCGACCTTTTTGATTGATTGTCGTACCACCAGGCTGGCTCATTTGCATTAACAGCCAAGTTGCACCAGTGTTAAGGGACAGGTTCAAAATGTCTTCGAGCGACTTATTCCCCGCTCCACCGTCTTCTTCGATGTTTGTGATGTTAAACTCGTCGACTGTCCAATGCGCCGGGTCGTAATACGTTTGATTAGCCGTTACGACGCCCTGGTCGAGGGCTGCAGCCGCCGTCAGTGGTTTCATAATCGATCCGATCTCGAGCGGTGACGCCACGGCGTCGTTCACGAATACGCCGGCGTTATCGACATCACTGTAATTTGCTGGATTATACGACGGATAATTCGCCATCGCTTTAATTGCACCGCTGTTAGGATCCATGATGAGGGCGCTGCCGGAAATTGCTTTGTCACTCTGGACGTTCTTCGCCAAAATCTGCTGGAGCTGCTTTTGCATGCCCACATCGAGCGTCAGCGTAAGATCCGAACCCTGCGTTGGCTGCGTCAAAATGTTGCCCGTGTTCGCAGCAAGCGGCACGCCATTAATGTCTGTTACCGCCTTCAGCTGGCCGGTCTTACCTGCTAACTCTTTATTAAGCGCTTGCTCAATGCCATATTTGCCCGTTCCTTCGTCGTTCACGAATCCCAAAACCTGCGCCGCCAAATCGCCTTGCGGATAGGTGCGATAATTCTGTTGAATCGCGCCAACGCCAGGAAATTTATAATTGAGCAATTTGGTTTTTTTATCGTTGGCAACGCGTTTGCCCAGAATTTGATACCGCGAATTTTGGTTATCGAGCTGCTGTTTGTATTTGTCGGCGCTGCCGCCCAGCGTGCTCGCAATTGTTTCGGCAACGTGCTCACGATCTTTTTCTTTCACCAGCGTCGGGTCGACATAGACGGTGTAGAGTTTTTCGTTCAAAACTACTGGAATGGTTGCATTGCCCTGGTGTGCACTAATAACACCGCGCTCAGCCGGGATTTGGTATTCCTTGAGTTGGTCATTTAAAGCCGTGTGATGATAATAGCTATAACGAATCACCTGCAAGTAAAACAGGCGGATCAAAAATATGCCGGCCACAACCAGCAAAAATACGTACCACCAGCGGGCACGCCGGACAGCTTGTATCGGCATGATTTGGCCTTGGTTCGGACCCATATGTATGTATTATAACCTATAGCGTATTGGCTGGCGAGCACGGCTCCATACCATGTCAACGCGCGGAGTTTGCGGTACTTAATCCGCAGTGCTTGAGCACGGACATGGTATGGAGCGTGCTCGTCTTCCTTATTTTAGTCTTGCAAAGTAGCGCTGGGCGTTACAGTGGCGAGACTTTTGGCAACATCACTGTTTTGCACACGGTCAAGCGATTGCAAGCGAGCGGAAGCGACTTCAAGATCATCGTGTTCGTTCTGTAGAGCAGTCTGCTTCTGTTGCAAGTTGTTGATTTGGTAGCCGTAGGCGTTGGTTTTAGTCACCTGCGTTAAGTACACAAGCCCAAGCACACACGCCAGCACAATAAGCATAACGGTGTTGCTGATTGGACCGAGTTTGCGGTCCTGCCGTCTAAAGCTGACGGCGTTTTGATTGCGGCCATAGTTCGAGCCAGCACGCTCGCGTCCCATAGCTAAAGAGCTTGAATATGTCATAAATCGTTCTTTTGTTTTTGTGTTTGATGATCTTTGTTGGTGGGGAGAGCTATTTTGCTCTCCCCTTTTTGGTGCTAACTACGCAACAGTAACGTGTACTTTGGTAGCGCGTGGGGTCAGGTTAACTACGCTGATTTTTTGCATGGTTTCTGCCCTTTCTTTTGAATTTATTTTTGTTTCAATGCGGCGCGAAGTTTTGCACTTCTTGCTCGCGGATTCAAAACTATTTCGGTTTGGTCGCCGGTAATCGGCCGTTTGGTCAATATGGTAAGGTCGGCATCGTAGCGATCACCTCCTGCGTCTTTGAATGCTTGTTTGACCAAGCGATCTTCCAGACTATGGAAACTGATAACTGCGAGCCGTCCGCCGGTGTTCAGCAATTTGATCCAGATCGGTAACGCTAAGCGGAGTAATTCCAACTCATTGTTTACTGCAATGCGCAAAGCCTGAAAGGTGCGCGTTGCTGGATGTACTTTGCTGTGGCCGGGCCAGACTCGGGCGACAACTTGTGCGAGTTCATGTGTGGTGTGCAGTGGCCGATGTTCGATGATTGCTTGTGCAATCTGCGCCGCTTTTGGCTCTTCGCCATAGCGTTTGAGGATGCCGGTAAGTGCTTGCTTGGAGTACGTATTTACTACTTGCTCCGCGGTCAGCGACTGCGAACGATCCATGCGCATATCGAGCGGCCCATCTTGATTGATGGCAAAACCACGACTCGCTTCGTTAAGGTGCGGTGATGACAGCCCCAAGTCTGCCAAAATCAGATCAAACTTCTTGCCTGCTGCTTGTAAATCTTGGCTCGCGCTCAGGAAATCCTGATGTTTGAGTTCGGGTTTACCGTCGAAACGTTTAGCGAGTTCGGCAATTGCCATCTCGTCACGATCGACTAGCACAGCTTTGGTTGGTTGTTTGGTTATATCCAGAACTGCTGTTGCATGTCCGCCGTATCCACCCGTAAGATCGAGATATGAATCCCCTTCTTTCGGATCAAGATACTGCAACACTTGCGTGAGCAAAACTGGTGTGTGTAAATGATTTTGAGTGTCTTGGTGCATTGCTTGCTTTTTATTTTCGCATACTTTTGCAAGTACGCTGGTGTTTTTGTTTTTGCAAGGTCACCTATTCAGCAGTCAACTTTTTGTTTTTTTGTGTAGTTTTTGTTTTTGTGGTGATCGTTTAGGTCGTATGTAAAGAAGGTCTGTTAAGAGGGGATTTGAAAAATCCTTAAACTTCTTACTTCCTAAACAATCGAAGTTTGAGAGACTTATGTGTGAGGTGGAGTTTTGGGAGGTGTTTCCAAGAAAAGTGCGAGGTTTTTAGAGTGGTGCCTTATGTTCCACTTGTTGACTGCCGAATAGCTAACCTCGAGTCATTGGTTTGGTTGCTATTCGTTAAATTGTTAATGTGCTCCGCGAAGTTTTTTAGGTACTAGCTGCTCATAAGCCGCCAATACTTCCCGACGCGCACCGCCACGACTTCTTTGTCGATTCCCGCATAGTCCAAAAGATGTTGCTCGATGGTGATACGTCCCTGTTTTTCGTCGGTCGTACCCTCAGTCTTGCCCATTCGGAACTGCACATTCAAGTCTGCCGTCTTTTCGTCCAGGATATTTCCCTGGAGCAACGGCTCGACCTGCTCATCCCAAACTGCTTTGGGATATACATGCAGATACTTTTGGAAACCGCGTGTGATGATTACCCCACTTGCGAACTCGGCTCGAAGTTCCGCCGGTATGGTTAACCTGCGCTTCTCATCGAGTTTTCGTTGGAAGTAATCTACCGTGGCCATTTGATGTATTTAATTTGCTAGTGGTTTTTATTTTTTGCTGAGTAGACCTTTTTAGCCTTACTGGCTGGCGGGCTACCCACGATTACCCACTGCCATGACTATACTACCCACCATTACCCACATACAAGTAGATTATTAGGAAAAGAGTGGTGTTTCCTACACCAGTTATCCACAGTTTATCAGATAGAAGCCACCTTTCCACAACATGTAGCGTTAGCGGCCTGTGGATAAACACTATGAATTATTTCACATCACACGCTAGAGATAGTCGGGGCGCGCATCGTGCCAAAGTCCACATGAGATCGAGTCATTTCCCCTTCTCTAATAAAGGTAGCAGCAAGCCCCATGCCCTGGTTATAAGCCTGTTTAAACACTGAGAACACATGGCTGTCGATCTTAATAATGCAGAACAGCAAGATAGCTATAGAGAAGACCAACAGGCTGCGGTGATGAAAACCATAATGCGACTTTGTTTTATTTGTTTTTGTTTTCATGATTACTTTCCTACCATAACAAAAAGGTTATGTTTTGTCAATTATGTGCTGTCGTATGCACCCTGTTCTCATGCGAAACAACTTATTGTTGTGCTTGTAAAAGATGTGGCACAGATCTATAATACGCAGCCACAGTTAAGTAGCGTGTCGTGCGAGAAAGAAGTGTTATGAGTTTCCTAGAAAAAGTTCCTTTTAGATATAAAGCAACAGCCGTAGTCGGCGTCGTGGCAATTGCTTGGGGTGCGGCTGAATATCACAGTTCGAACCGCCTACCTTTTGGCGCAGAGCTGGCCGTACAGACCGATGATGCAATGCACGGCGGACATTTTGATGCGCTTGATCTCAACACACCTACGCTTCATAAACCAGTCACTGTCGATGCAATCGACAAGGCTGCTCAGAAGATTGGTGAAATCATCGGCGACACTGGTGTTTTTGGCAGAACGCTTGGCTTTTGTTCGATCGCAGCGGCAAATAAGTTATTCGAGCAAGATCCGCTCGGTCCCACAAGACAAGATGCTATAGCAAGAGTCACCGAATACTCATTCGCTAACGACCCCAATCGCGTCCCACCGGCCGGTGTTTTGGAAGATTGCATAAAGATTGATCACGAGCTGCTCGTCCCTGGCCCGGCAGGCGATCCCGTACTTACCGTGGCGCCATACGGCACTGTCAAGTAGTAGTCGAATACTTACTCTGGCACGACGACATCTTCGCCATAAAACTTTTCGAGGCGCTTCTTGATTGAACCGGGATGACGACCAAATTCTGTACTTAACTCCTGTAATTTTAGCTTTTTCTTGAACAACTTTTGTAGTCGGTCGTCGTCGGCTTTAGACCACGGACGATAGGCATTTGGATATTCCTCGCGCATTTTTTCAAGTTTTTCTGCCCAGGCGGTCGAGCCTTTTGGCTTCGATTTTTTGGGCGGTTTTGTTTTTCGCTCGGTTGCTTTTTGCTGCAAATGCGCAAATTTTTGTACTGCTGCTGCGGATTTCTTGCGCAAATCTTTTTCAATCTCGAGCGCGTCGGGACTCACCCTAAGCGCCATATTATTGATCCCGATAAGGCTAAGCGTCTCGAGACTTTTCAGCCGAGACAACGCAACATACCCCATTCCTTCTACAAACGCGCGGCGCAAATCAATACGCGCCGCGTCGAGGGTCATACCCTGACTTTTGTGTACGGTGATCGCCCACGCAAGACGAAGCGGTAGTTGTGTGATACTCGCACGTTTCTTGTCGCCGTCGCGTAATTCCCAAGTTTCAGGACGAATGGTAAGTTCACGACCGTTGCGCAAGCGAACACGTGGATAGTCAGAACCTTCTTCGAAGTCAATAATTGTTCCGAGCGAGCCGTTCACATAACTCTTGTCTTGACTGTTTTTAATGCACATGACGAGCGCACCTTTTTTGAGTACAAGCTCTTCTACGGCAAGACACGATCGCTTGAGCGATGCGACATAATTTTCTTTGCCGGTGGTTTCCATCTCATAGACATAACTATCGCCATCAAGCGTATTAAGGTGCGTGGCATTTACTGCGTCCACGTCGATATTGCGCGTATGGAGTTCAGTCACGACTTGGCCGTCGGTGAGCTCGGCTTTAACACGACCTAAAAGTTGTTCAGCGTGCCGCCGCCGGATATCACCGCCGCGTAAAGCGTTCAAAATTTCGAGAAAGGCATCGTCGTCCTGGCGATGCTGCTCGCTCAAATAGCAAATAACGGGATCGAGTTCTTCCCAGACTTGGGCGTTTACTATAAAGCCGCCCTGCACGCTGTCATCGCGATTAATTGGCGGAAGCTGGAAAAAATCACCACAAAGAATAACTTGAATGCCGCCAAAAGGACGATCGTCAGCACGAACTTTACGCAAAATCTGATCGACCATATCCAGCCGGTAATCATGCAGCATCGAAATTTCGTCGATCACCAGCACATCGGTCTTCTCGATGGTTTCGCGGCGTGCTTTGCTGAGACTTTCGTGGTAACGAGGAGGTAGCGTATCAAGGACACCCATTCCGCTCCATGCGTGAATCGTCGTGCCTCCCAAATGCGTCGCCGCCAGACCGGTTGTCGCCGTCATTGTGACTTTTTTGCCCTCGTCGCGAGCTGCCTGCACGAACTGATTGAGGACATAGGTTTTACCAGCGCCGGCCGCGCCGGTTAGCAAAACGTTTTCCCCCGAAAGCATAATTTCTAGTGCAAGTCCCTGTTCCACTCGACTAGTATACCAGGCAGTGCCCGAGCGCCAATAGATTATCGTTCGGGTAGATCGAGTCCATCTTTCCAGCCTAAGCGTTCCAGAATATGGATGATGTGGTCGCGAGCGTGTGCTTGGCGAATGTCACGAATGGCTGCCCGTTGTTCCCGGGTGTGACGGAGCCGTCGCCGATGAGATACCATACTAATCGTGTCGTACTGACGGCAGTTCCCATCCCAAACATCGTCGATCGCCCGAAATGCGTCGGTTCCTGTCGATAGATCGAGCGTCAGCCGTTGCCAATACCTCGTGACAGCGCTAAACGTACTAACGCCGTAATGAGATGAATGAAAAAGGAGCGCCTCATCGGCACTCCTTATTTTTTGTAGAACGTCTTGTGATAACATGCTGAGTCGGACGAAACCACGCGAAATGTTGTCGCCGACATAATCGACGACTTCGGTGGGCGCTAGGCGTGTCGTCGTGTAATGTGAAAGTTCAAAGGAAAAACCCATCCCTGCCATGTGCACCGCTCGATTGTCTGAGGCTCCGCCTGCGCGGGCAGTAAGATCGTAAAAGTGGTGCGTGTCGTCTTCGATGGTGCCGACCATGGTGCCGGCATAGGTTATCTCGGATTGCGTAACACCAAAATTTTCATCTTGTCGCAGCGAAAAGTCACGCAACCTGTTGAACAAAACTTCAGTAAGATCGGCCGGTTCATTGTCGTGAGACGTTGTGACTTCGCTCATTAAAAACATATTATAGCAGCGTCACACCGGTCAAAAAACTTTTTATACAAAATTGAAAATTATATATACCCATGCCGGGCAAAGTATGGTACTCTCGCCGCTGAAATGACACATCATCGAATTTCAGACCTACCAGTCGCAGATCGCCCCCGCGAAAAAATGCAGCGCAAAGGCGCCCAAGCCTTATCGGACTTCGAGTTGCTTGAAGTTATGATCGGCAGCGGCAACGCCCATGCCGATGTCGGCTCAATTGCGCGACACTTGCAACGTATTTTGCGCCACGACCCAAGCGATCTCACACTCGAGTCACTTATGAACGTGCACGGAGTGAGCCTTGCGCATGCCTGTAAATTATTGGCATCATTTGAAATCTCCCGGCGCCATTTGGTGCGAAACGCCCTCCCTATTCGCACACAAGGAGAAATTCTGGGGCGACTTGCCGATCTCCGCAATAAACAGCAGGAGCATTTGGTATGTTTGTCACTCGATGGCGGCCAACGTTTGATAGCACAGCGAACCGTTACGATTGGTACACTCGAAGCCGTACTCGCTCATCCACGCGAAGTATTTGCCGATCCGATCGTCGATCGCGCCGCAAGTATCATCGTGGCTCACAACCACCCGTCCAACGACACGGAGCCAAGTGAAAAAGATGTCATCCTCACACAGCAACTAAGTGCTGCCGGGCAACTGCTTGGTATTCCACTGCGGGATCACCTCATTCTGACCCGTGTGGGGCACTTCAGTTTTAATCAACATCACATGCTATAACACTATGAGCAATCAAGACAAACCATTGACTCAGTTCTTAGAAGTTCGACCAGCGCGGCGAACGACCAATGACGGTCTAGCCACCGAACTTGCAAAACATTTGCGCGCCCGACAACACTTAGGCAGCGCCGTTGTGATAACCGACGAACCGCTTAAATTATTGGCAGTGGTACGCAAACAATGGTTCAAGCTGGCGCGTGGTTTGCAACGCGAACGCGCAAGCACTGTTAATGCGCAGAAAATTCTTCACTTAACTTACGCCGTTACCCGCATGCACAATTTGGCGTTTGTAGCCAAGAATCCCGAGGAACGCCCCGATGCTGACGTATTTTTCGTGGGCAAAACGGGCCTTCGACATATACCTCCCCGCTGCTACAGTCTGTACCTCACTACAACCGTCACCCGTTCCGTACTCGACCAAACCATTTCGCAGCTCGCTCCACAAAGCTTGATCGTGGACTACGCCGAGACCATTGGCGAACTCGCAAGACAATTAACACCAAAAAACGCACTCAATGACCGTGTGCTTTTGCGCTGGAAAGATGTCACCGCGTTTTTGAACACCTTGCATATTGATATCCTCACGCTTGCCAATGAATCAACACAAAAGCCAAGTTCACTCGATGATGCGATCGACACATTGCTCGATTACAGCGCTGAATTTTTGCAAGTCGCCGGTGCTTTTCAACATGCACTTCAGCTTGCACAGCCGCTCGAACCGAATCGCGAAACACAACAGCAATATAAAATCCTCACGCAGCTGGCGCATCGCGTCCAAACACTTAACACCGGAAAATTGAGTGATTTTCTCGATTTTGTCAGCGGTGATAATTCATTTTTCTTGCGTGATTCCGGGCCTGGTTTTACTACACAACGCAGTGTCCTCACCGAACTTTTTATGTGGCATAAAGCCGCTGGCCGCAAACGAATTTGCGAAAAAATCGAAGCGATGCTGGCGCAAAATACCTTCGATGGCGGGTTTTCGACTCCCCTACTCTAGATCTGTTACTCCCAGTTATGTGGTAACTGCAAATAAGGGTTGTAGCCTTTTTCTAAATTCACTTGGAAAGATTTCAAGTCACGCGTCATATCGCTGAGATCGTGTGCAGATGCCGCCGTCCAATCATTGCATGCTTGCTCAACCGGTACGTCATTTGCCACTGCCCAGCGTATCGCCGTGCTGGAAAGAACTTGCGCGGAGTCGTAGTTCGGGTATCGTTGCAAGCATGCCGATGTTTTGTGCGCAAAGCCAAACGTGTCGGAAATACCAACGGTCACCAAGTAGTCTTCACGCAACCATGGCGCATTCCAGTATTTGGCATGGCGCACCGTTACGTCGGTGATTAAAATACTTTCCACACCACTTTGCAAACACTCAACTACCGAAGCGTCACTCTCGGTCACCACACATTCGGTGCCGTAAGAAACTTTTGTTTCGCACAGCCCGGTATCAAGCAAGATATCAAGCACCCCTACGAATCGCTCAATTATACCCGGATGTCGATGTAATCCCTGGTCCGTATACATTGCCTCACGCCTAACCAGAAGATCTTTGTCGACCTTTTCTGGAGCATGGGGCTTATAATCGAAACTCACGGTTGTTACCTTCTAGTTTCGAATTATACGCCCTGCTGTCAATTTTCAGTACATTTTATGAAACAGTTTTGAGCAACTCATCGTCACTCGGTGGTTTCAAAAGTCGCTTACTCTTGATTTCATATCGGAGACCTGTAAGTGGCGATTCGATATAATCATCGTTCAATAAGTTCACAAATTTCGTGAGGTCACCATCGTCCATGATTATGATTGCGCCGCTGTCATCGAGCATCAAATCCAGCCCGAGTTCTTCGGCATGGTCCACTAAATCGTCCTGCTTAACCAACGACGGCTCAATTTTTTGCAGTTTCTTGATAGTCGCGCGCTTGCCCTTTACAAGCGATTGCATCGTCAAACCTTCGGCGAAACTGAGTTTAAAGTTCTCTTCGATTTCACGAACTTTCTTTTCAGCGATACTTGCCTCTTTGGCGTCATAACCAAATAGTGCTTTCAATTTTCCCTGGTTGAAAACGAACAAATCCTGATCCACAACTAATAAATGATTTTCTGCCGGAATACGTAGTGCAGCATCGGCATCAAAGGCGACAAATTTATTGTCCCGAATCATCCAGCCGGTTTTGCCCTTCATCACTTGTGATTGCGGCAAGGCTTTGACCACATAAAATGGGCGTTTGATATCACGATGTTTAATACGAGCGACGACGCCTTTGATACGCTTAATGTCGTGCTCTTCCTCGTTAAATAATTCGATTTCGTGCTCTTGTGTTTTAAGCCAGTTGAGTACTTCGACTAATTTATCGACATTTTTAAGTCGTGTGCGTTGCAAAACGTGTTCTTCGGCTTCTGCTTCTTCAAATCCGCGAACGATCAGACCCATGTCGGCGCCTTCCAGCACATACTCTAAAATTTCGTCAATAAAGAGCGGCTCCATCTGTTTATTGAGGTCGCCGGCACGATTTGTCCGGTACAAAATATAGTTTTTATTGAATAAAAATAGTTCTATCGACAACTCATCTTTGTACTGCACGAGATTGTTGGCCCACGCAAAAATATCCGTTTCAGTATATGTGTCTTCGACAGGCATTGGCTGCAATACATCGGTCGATTGCTCTATTTCTGCCGACTCTGCTGCATCGTCTGTCACTGTCTCGGCTGATTTTTTACCCTCGTTTTCGTCCATGGTTTTGCACTAACTTTCATGTTCGCCGTGAATATCTGGCGAACGTTTTAATAATCTTCAGATATTCTATCGAAAAATCGTTCAGAATGCTGCTGTAAAATTTGTAAACTTAGCTGCGTGGTCGGTCATTGCCTGAGCCAGCGTTTTTACTGCGCCCGTGCCGGTCATGATACGTCAGCTGCCGGCGAAATTGATCAAGACGAACGATATATTTTTCGTAAACATTATAAAGGCTCGAATAATGATCACTCGGCGCTAACAGATGTAAAAGTCGTTTTTTCTGTTCCAAATATTCGACTAAGCAATAAAAATCGCCGTCACCCGACACAATAATTGCCTTGTCGTAATTACTCATCTCTTTCATGGCCCAGAGCACCAATTCGGCGTCGATATTACCCTTCACCGGTTTCTTTTCTTCGGGCTCACCCGGACGGTTTGTCAGATATTCGAGTTCGGTTTCCGACTCAACAAGCTCAGGACGTGGACGTGTCATATCGAATGTTGGCTTGAGTACGACTGCAAAGCCGGCTTCGTGCATTTGCTCATACAGCGACTCAAATTCGGGAATATAACCGATAAACATGTATGCCTTTGTAACACCGAATTGATCCGCCAAAAAACGCCGAAACTTGCGCCAATCCATCTTCCAGCCCGATTTCTGGACGGCAAGATTTAGGTTTTGACTGTCGATAAATGCAAAAACTCGAGGTGCTGAAGTTGTTTCAGGATTCATAGCACCATAATATCACGGACTGCCGTTTAAATTTTCCGGCTATCGTACGCCCAGTGAAGTAGTGCCTGCCGTTGCCGGCGATGACAACTGAAATCACCGGGCTGACAAGCGTTTTTAACTTGTGTGACATGGCGAATCATCATACGCCACCGTCTAATTTGCCGCGCGTCTTCTTCGGGAATGCGCCGCCCTAAATAATAGCGGCAATACCATTGAAACCAGCCGCGCGGATCTTCTTCATAAATCCATCCTTTTTGCTGCCATACTTTGAGTGACTGACTGGCGCCGACCTCAAAAAAATTCAACTTTGGGTCATTGTGATCGTTCAGTTTTGCATTTTTGAACCATGTTTTTGGAAACTCATCTTGCTCACCCTGAAAATAATTGCCGCCGAATACGCCGAGCTCAAGCATCTCTTTCGGTGTTAATTGCGGTTTAAAATCGTCAGCAAAATGTTTGCCTTCGGGTTCAGACAATTCATAAGTGTAACTTTGCATGGAATCATGCACATGGATCTTCGTCATGTTTTTATGATAACAAGAAGTTACAGGTTGCGTAGCTCAGATGGCAGGCCGGGCTTAGCATATTTAGAACGTCCTACAATTACTGCCGTTTGCGCTGCATTCACCACTACTAAATATATTGGGTACATGATGGCTGTAATTTTCCAACTATCGACCACAAGCAAAGTACAAAGTCCGCCCAGTCCCGCCATGACAAAGGTAATAGCTGTTTCCTCGGATGGTTTTTGCCATGCATGTTTAAACGTCGGTAATGCTCCAATTAGATCGATCGTAACCGCAGCAATTACTGCAAGTGCAGGTGAATTAAATACAAGCCAGAGCACCATCCCAATAAATGCCGCAATCTGACAAACAATGTCAAAACGCTCTATATGTCTATCGCCATGTCTGAGGCCAAGTATAACAATTAATAATGTCTCCAGGGTTGCGAAAACCAATAATATTCCGGTTGCATATTGTCTATCTGCAAACGATGCGGCACAAGCGATACCCGTCAGAAGTGACCAGGTAAACCAAGAAACGATACGCGGTTTTGTCTTCCCCCTAATAATTTGAATTGCGTACGGAATAGCGCAACCGATAGTAAAGATACCACTCAGAATAATCAGAAGTGCGTGCATTGCTTACCGTTTTAGAAATTTCTTTCGGGCTTCGTTAGCCCAATGATCGGCAAGCTCGTTGCCTTCGTCGTTGTTGTGCCCGCGTACCCATACAAGTTTGGCCGATGAATTGCGATAAAGTGGGCAAATCTCACGCACGATGTCGAGGTTTTTAATCTCTCCACCCTTCTTTTTCCAGCCATTTTTTTCCCAACCAAGCGACCATTT
>CAZRIO010000018.1:0-19201 GCA_964600185.1 uncultured Candidatus Saccharibacteria bacterium
GTCCTGGGTTCGAGGCCCAGTGGGCCCTCCACATTTTCCATTACATGATCCTTCTGCGCATCGGGTAACCGAGCGCATTTTTTGTTTTAAGGAATCAGAGAGAACCATGACGAGTAAAGAACGAACATCAGAACCAGAACGACTACCCCGTACGCAAATAGCTGAATGTCTTGGCAGGGGGTGTATGTTTATTACCAAAGTTATGGGTGAAGCGGCTCCTTGTGAAGGAGCCAGGCTAGATTTGGTAGCAAGGACCTGTTTTTCGGGTACCGATGAGCCGCCATCTTTCGGCGTAGTGAGGTATGCCGTATATTCACAACATTGCCCGGAGCGCGAGCAATCAGAACAAGGCGATGCGCCGATTGGCCACACGGTTCGTATATTTGACCACAGCGTTAGTCCGGGAGCTGCTATACAGGCGGCCGAAGCGTTTCAGACAGAGGAATTACCTATTTCACTCTCGTATGGCAACACATCTCTCGTAGAGCCAATACCTGCCGAGATGCCAGCGGCTCTTGGGCCAGAATCTCAAACATAGGAGACCGGGGTGGTCTCCTATGTGTAGTGAGCTTCTAGATTGTTGCGCTTGCTTTAGAGTACTGCGAGCTAGATAACGATCGAATGACTATTGTTACTGTCGTTCGTGTTATTGCTGTTTACGTTGGTCGTGTTTTTTATGGTCGTATCAATATCGGTGTTGTTCGAGTCCTTGTTCACCGTATTTCCCGAGTTAATGTTTGTCGTGTTGCCGTTGTCTTTGTTGACGGTAGTAGTGTTTCCGGAATCTTTTACGACTACAACTGCGGTGTTACCTGAATTGGTGTTCGTGTTGTTGCTATTTTTGTTGATGGTCGTGGTTTTGTCGACATCCACGTGATTGAAGCTGTTTACATTGACGACTTTGGTGTTGCCAGAATCTTTATTAAAGCTGTTGACGTTCGAGATGGTCGTGTTCTTAACGTGCGTGTCGATCTTTGAGTTGTACGAACCAAGCGTGTTATTGCTGTTCACATTGTTGGTTGTGTTTGTGGTGTTCGTCACGTTAGAAATATTTTGGGCCAGGGCGTTTGAAGCGCTCGATGCATAATGATAACTCGCGGCCATGAAGGGTGATCCACCTCCACTTCCACCCCATGGACTCGTGCTCGCCATGGCGGTTTGTGTTGTGGTTGGTGTAGTTTGCTCGGCTGAAGCTTGTGTAGTCGCCGGTGCGCTACAGCTGGTGCTCATTGGTGCCGAATATGAATACGCAGATTGTTGCGCAGTGGGCATAACTTGGGAACTTTGGGCGGCTGCTGTTTGAGCAGTTTGTGCGCCGGCTTGGGCATGAACGATTGCAGTCACGGTGGCGACCGAAATTGGAATGCCGACAAGCATCGCAGCTAAGTTTGCAAAGAAATTGCCGAATAGGCTTGCGCGATACTCCGAACGCGTCGCAGTTGATTTTGTCATAATTGCACCCTCCTTGTGGATTATGTCTCGCGGGTCTCTCAGGTACCCACTCATGACCCTAAGCTAATTTGCAGGTGCGATCTATGGAAACGGTCACAGAGTTTGTGTGCGGTTAGTCGAAAAGCAAGGGCACTTACTGTTACAATGCCGCCGCCATGCAGCAGTTTTTGAGACATCGATTTCGTCGCCCTACACTTATTACATGGGGATGTACGGCGTTGCTTTTAGGAATTTTTGTGGCTCAGATTCCGAATTGTTGGTGGCTGCGGTGGCTTGTTTTTGTTCTGCCATTTTTGGCGTTCCGCGCTGGTCGTCAAAATATTCGCGTTCTTTGTTTGGTGGTGTTTGTCTGCTTTGGTTTCGGTATGTGGCGCGGAGCAACGTATCAGCAAAAAGTACACGCATACGACGCACTATTCAAACAAAAGATTGTATTAACGGGAACGGCGCAGAGCGATGCAGTATATGACGACCGCAAACAACTTACTTTCACAATGAGTGATGTGCGTGTTACGGCGCCGCATAGTCAAGCATTGATCGGTGTTATTTCGGTGAGTGGGTTTGGCGCAAATGCCATATTTCGCGGCGATGAGGTTCGTGTGCAAGGTGCGTTGTATCCCACACTCGGTGGCAATCAGGCACGCATAAGTTTTGCAATGTTAACTGTGCTCGGCCATCATGAAACCTGGCTCGACACGGTGCGCCAAAAGTTCGTTGCGGGGATGCAATCGGCGCTGCCTGAGCCGGTCGCGTCGTTTGGCTTAGGCGTATTAATCGGGCAGAGGAACACGCTCCCGGCGGACATAACGCAGCAATTAACGCATGTTGGACTTGTGCATGTGATTGCTGTTTCCGGCTACAACCTCACGATTATGCTGCAAGCGGCGCGTCGACTTTTGGGTAAACGCTCTAAGTTTCAGGCAACCGTATTGTTCATCGTGTTAATTGTAACTTTTGTAGTTTTGACGGGATCGAGCCCGTCGATCGTACGTGCTGCGATTGTGAGTTTGCTGAGCATTGCGGCGTGGTATTATGGCCGAGCAATCAAGCCGGTCACGCTGCTATTACTCGCTGCCGCGATTACTGCAATTGCCAATCCATTGTATGTTTGGGGTAACGTCAGTTGGTACTTATCGTTTCTGGCATTTGCGGGCGTGATGCTTTTAGCGCCGCTTATTTCGCATCGTATTTTTGGTGCACGCGAACCGAACGTGGTGCTTGGCGTGCTGCTCGAAAGTTTGTGTGCAGAGATGGCGACATTACCTTATGTGCTGTATATTTTTGGACAAATGTCGCTTGTGTCATTGCCCGCGAATGTACTGGTAGTGGCATTGGTTCCGCTCGCTATGCTGCTTGCATTAGTGGCGGGTTTGGCGGGTATGTGGGTGCCGGCAATCGCAGGGCTTTTTGCATTGCCTGCGCGCTATTTGCTGACCTATATGTTAGATGCGGCGCGATTACTCAGTCGCATACCGCACGCATTTATTGAGCATATCGGATTTTCATTGTGGCAGATGCTCGCGGCATATGTAATAGTGAGCGGCTTGTTGGTAATTCTGTGGCGTCATGCGCCAAAAAGTGCTATAATAACAGATAAGATAGCTGAAGAAACAGAAGGGATTTGATAATGTCTGGTCACTCAAAATGGTCTACAATCAAACGCGAAAAAGGTGCAAAAGACGCAGCTCGCGGCGCACTATTTACGAAACTTGGTAATGCGATTGCGATTGCAGCTCGTGCTGGCACCGATCCTGAAACCAATTTTGCACTGCGACTTGCAGTCGACAAAGCTAAGACTGCAAACATGCCGCTCAATAATATTGACCGTGCGATTCAACGCGTCGCCGACAAAAACGCAGCACAATTACAAGAGATTTTGTACGAGGGTTATGGTCCAGGCGGTGTCGCTATTTTGGTTGAATGTGCGACCGACAACATCAATCGTACGTATCCTGATGTACGATTAGCCTTCAGTAAACACGGTGGAAACATCGCCGAAAAAGGTGCGGTTGCATTTCAATTTGATCACAAAGGAATGGTGCGCGTTAAAGATGCCACAGGCGATGACGTGTTACTTGCAGCGATTGATGCCGGTGCGGACGACGTGCAGGAAGAAGACGGGGATTCGGTTATTTATACGCCCGCAACCGAGCTTGCCAAAGTTCGTGACGCCATGAAAGAAGCGGGCTACACGATCACCGAAGCCGAGCTTACATATATTCCAAACACGACCGTTGCAGTCAGTGACGCTGCTACCGCTGGAAAAATTATGCGTCTTATGGACGCGCTCGAAAACATCGATGACGTCGTAAACACGCACGTCAATTTCGACATTCCCGAAGAACTGCTCGAAGCGTAAAAACGCTATGCGCATGTTTGACCAGATCAAAAGGTACACTCCAGAACTTCTGGATCAATATAATGTGTCGACACCAGATCCAAAAGTTGTTGTTTTAGGAAGCTTCAAGGCCTGGCCGCGCATCAAAGACTACCGCGCACGACTTCGGGATGCGGGCCTGCATGTACTTGCGCCGCACGGCGAACAAATCACACATTATGCAAACACGTTTGAAGTACTCGATGACGACGCACAAAACATCGCACTTATGGAACAGCGTTCTGGCGCGAAACTTTCGGCTGAAGAAGTGGGTGATTTTTTAGAGTTCGTTTTTCTAAAAGCCATCGACAAAAGTGACGTGGTGTATGTCGTGGGACAACCTCGGCCTGAAATCACTGACGGCGAATATATTGGACAACGGGTCGCTGAAGAAATTAGCTGGGCAGGGCACACAAAACGCGTCTATAGTTCAGGTCCAATAAGTCCGACACTCGACCAAAGCGAGGGCACTGACACGACATTCAGATATTATGCGGATATGATTGTGCCCGTAGAGCCTGAACGCCTGATCGCTGCGTTAGCTGGCCCAAAAATTCCTAATACTTTCCCTGTCCGTTGATCTGTTTTTCGATGAAATCGACGGCTTTTTTGCCGAAAGCAACATCGGTGCGTTTGAGGGCAATTTCGGCAGTGCCGACGTTCACGCCCATATCGCCGTAATTGTGGCTGCCCATTAAAACACCGTTTTCGGTGGCTAGAATTTTGGCGTGCAAATGCTGACCTTCTGGTAATCGTTTCTCAAATAATGCGGCCGGCAAATGGCGTCGTTCTCGCCACTGTGCAATGCGGTGCAAGGTGCTTTCGATTGGCCCGTGCATACTGTAATGACTGTAATAATAGGTAATTTTTACGCCGCGCTTTAACGCCCTTGCTAGCGCCTGTGTTCCTAAACCGGGCGCAAAATATTGGCTCGTCAAAACTAACCACTCCTGGGCGTTATCGATCATGGCGAGCGCTTCGTCGAAAATTACTGATTGGTGCGGCACCCCGGCATCAATAAACAAAGTAGTTTTGCTGTCGATTTTTCGTGTTACATCTTTGTCATTGAGGCTACCCCGGACGTTGCCTGTCTTTTCAAAGTTGGTAAGGTTTTTGTAAAGCCAATCTGCCGTTTTGGAGTCATGCCACCGAACCATAACGTCGAGTTCTTTCGGATAGTTTAAGTTGCAGCCACCGGTGTACACGATATCGTTGATGACCACGGCCTTGATGTGCGATCGGCCCACAAATGGCCAAACAAACCGCCTGCCCGGCTGGTTTGTGATGGTGTGTTTGCCGCCGAGCTCACTAAACTTTTGCAAGGCCGCCAAACGACTGCCGAACGGTTCCCACATGCGGCGGGTAAAATCGATCTTGGGGCTCAGCCATAATGGCCCGGGAACTTTTGTATCAACATTAATTAAAAAATCAAAGGCGTCCATAAGGAGCGAGACGTTCACGCCCCGTGTTGCGGCGGCATTGAGGGCTTTCATAACTACCTGTACCTCTGGAGTAGTAGGTGCCAGACCCATCGTTGCCACAAAGGCACGATCGCCCTTTTTTGTTTTATCTAAATCTTTGGCTAAGGTGTGAAAATATTCCGTGCGTGACAACAATTGGAAATCGTTGTTCCGAAGGTCTCGTGTACTCATGTGATTTATTTTATACTAAACTCATGCGAATTATTGGAATTGACCCAGGAACGGGCATTTTGGGCTTCGGAATTATTGAAGTGCGTGCAGGTAAACCCCAGATCGTCGACGCTGGTGTCATCCGAACGCCCGTCAAAGAAGATGACGCGGTACGTCTCTTAACAATTTATGAAGAGTTAACCGATATTATCGCGCAAACTAAGCCCGATATCATGTCGGTAGAAAAATTATTCTTTGCGCGAAACGTTACGACGGCGATGACCGTTGCACAGGCGCGCGGCGTGGTGCTTTTGTGTGGTCAGCAAGCAGGATTGCCATTATTTGAATACACGCCGATGCAAATCAAACAAGCAATTACGGGCTACGGCAAAGCCGACAAAAAACAAATGCAAGAGATGGTGCGTGTCATTTTACAGCTCAAAGAAATTCCGAGACCCGACGACGCCGCCGACGCGCTCGCCGCAGCAATCACGCACAGCATGAATGCGCGCATGGCGTAAGGAGAGAAAGCTGCGGCGAGTACTCTATCATGTCCGTGCTCAAACACTACGGATGAAGTACCGCAAGACTAGCGCGCGTTGACATGATAAATACTCGCCGCAGCTGCTATACTACTACATGATGATTGCGACATTGACTGGTAAGATTGCCGAAAAAATTGCAGACGTAGTTGTGCTTGAGGTGCAGGGCGTTGGCTATGGTCTGTTAATGCCGGTTGATGACGCGAGTAGTTTGAGTGTTGGCGGGATGGCCAAAGTCTATATTTATGAACATATTCGCGAACAGTCACACGATTTGTTTGGATTTACCACGCTCACTACAAAACAATTATTTGAACAATTACTTGATGTAAATGGCGTTGGACCGCGCATGGCTTTGAACGTTTTGAGTATTGGCAACGAACAAGCAGTGCGCACGGCGATTGCCGGCGGCGATGTTAAATTTATTCAGCAAGCAAATGGTGTGGGCAAACGCGTGGCTGAACGCTTGGTCGTTGACCTCAAAGATAAAGTTGGGCTCGCCGGTGTTGATTTGGCTTCAACCGGACTTTTGCAGAGCGAAAATCTGGCACTCCAGGACGAAGCTGCCGAAGCGTTAGTAGCACTTGGATATTCGCCGCAAGACGCTGCGCTCGCCGTCAAAGATATCGACAAATCGCTTCCGACCGAGCAACGTATCAAGCAGGCGTTGAAGGGTAGAATATGATCGACCGAATCGTGAGCACCACGGTTCACGACGACGACGCCGATTCGCAGGAACAAGAGCTCGAATCGAGTTTGCGCCCGCGGGATTTTGCCAGTTACATCGGTCAGGATCGGCTCAAACTCAATTTGCAATTGGCGATTGATGCTGCCAAAAAACGGGGCGAACCGCTTGACCACGTGCTTTTGTATGGGCCGCCCGGACTCGGTAAAACCACCATGGCGAGTGTAATTGCGCACGAAATGGGTGCCCAAATTCGCGTTACAAGCGGACCGGCGATTGAACGCGCCGGAGATCTGGCAAGTTTACTCACCAATTTGCAGGACGGTGACATTTTATTTATCGACGAAATTCATCGCTTGCACCGAAGCGTCGAAGAGGTTTTGTATTCGGCAATGGAAGATTACAAGCTCGACATTATGCTCGGAAAAGGGCCGTCAGCACGAAGTCTACGTCTCGATTTGCCGAAGTTTACTTTAATTGGCGCGACAACCCGAACCGGAGCTTTAGCGGCGCCGCTCCGCGATCGTTTCGGGCTTATTCATCGTCTCGAATTTTATACACCCGAACAAATTCAACAGATCATTGAACGCGCAGCTGACATTTTAAACGTTAAAATTCATGCTCCAGCAGCCGCAAATTTAGCTAAGCGTGCCCGTTTGACGCCGCGCATTGCTAACCGACTTCTAAAACGAGTTCGTGACTACGCCGATGTAAACGGCGATGGCATTATTGACACAGTTTTGAGTGATCAAGCATTGCAACTCCTTGAAATTGACGAGTTGGGACTTGATCCGGCGGACCGTATGCTGCTTGAGGCGATTATCGATAATTACAAAGGTGGTCCGGTCGGCATTGAAACGCTTGCTGCATTGACCGCCGAAGAACGTTCGACGATCGAAGATTTTTATGAGCCGTACCTTATGCAAATCGGCTTGTTGGAACGCACGCCGCGCGGTCGTAAGGTCACGCACAAAACCTACAAACACTTAGGAAAAACGCCACATCAAGCAGACAATGAGCAAAATAGCCTGCTATAATAAGTGATTATGGATCCGACACAAAACCCGAATCAAGAACCGAACCAACAGCCAGCACCGCAGACAAATCCGCTGCCCGGCCAACAACCACCTACGTATTACCAACAGGTTGAGGAGCAAAGTAAGCAGCATTTGATGCAAAATCCGCTCGCTTCCATGCAAGAAGGCGAAGAAATCCTGGCCGATATCCACCGCCACCCATTCGGTATTTTGAGTGTGTATATTTCGTCGTTTGTTGCCTTTGGAGCGGCTTGTGGAGTGATTTTACTCTTGGTGCCCAAACTACTCGGCACGACCTCAAACTATAGTCCTACGAATATTTCGATCGGACTCATCGTGGTTATACTGGTATTTATGCTGATCGGCCTGACGATTATGACGATCGTGTATTGGCAAAACCGCTGGGTTTTGACCTCTGATAGTTTGACGCAAATCACGCAGAACGGCCTTTTTAACCGTCAGACAAGCCAGCTTTCGTTAGGTAACCTCGAAGATGTCACCGCTGAGCAGCGCGGAATTATCCCGAGCATGTTCGGCTTCGGTACCTTGCGCGTTGAAACCGCAGGCGAGCATTCTAAATTCTTCTTTTTGTATTGTCCGGATCCAAATCTTTACGCACGTAAGATTTTGATGGCGCGCGAGATCTTCTTGCAGCGTGGTGGCGAAAACCGCTAAACGTTCCTATACCTGTACACACAAATTTGTCCTAAACCGGCCTTAGTTCAGGCTAGTTTTTACGATCGTACCGCCGCCTTCATTGGTTGCAGTGATAGTGTATTTTGTGCAGCTTGCAGCATTGTTGTCGCAGTTTGCGCCAGTGTCAGTCGTGGGTTGGTACGAGTAACAGCCGGCTGCGGGCTCAGTTGAAACGATTGGCAAGTAACCTTTGTCTGTACATTTATCATTAAGCGTCCAGCTTGGGTCCTGAATTGAACTAAGATCGAGCTTTTTCATGTTTGACTTAAGCCAGGTGCGATCTTGAAAGTTTGCGAGTGTCGGGTATTTGTCTTGTTGCGCGAAATAAGCTTCGAGCTGCGCTTGTAAATCGGTGATTGCCGCTTGTCTTTTAGTATTGCGATTCTTTTGCTGAATGCCACTGTTGGTTGTTACGATCAGTGTTGCCAGGATTCCAATAACGACTATGACGATCAATAACTCAATCAGTGTAAAACCCGATTGTTTTTTGTATAGCGTCATGTTGTTTCTCCTTGTTGTGGCACTCGTATTTTTAAAAGCCAATGGTGTCTCTCATGATTATATCCTCAGATACCGCAGCGTCAAGCAGGAATACCATAAGCGACTTTTCAAATCTTGAAAAAGTTGTATGATAGTGGCATGAGTAGCAAAGAAACCGCTTCACCCGGTGCCGTGGAAATCACTGACGCCGTCTTTTTTCAACCTGTTCCCGATGACGCATATGGTGTTGTCGCGCAAACCGCAGCAGTGCTCGGCGAGCAATATTACCCTATTGGATTACAACCTATTTCTCGTGATGATGTCGCGAGCTATTTTCGACAGCATCGTATGTTTGGAGGGCAACATGAGCACGATATCGCAAGTCTAGAACGGCATGAACGGTGGTTTGAACCCGTCGCAAGCGGAAAATTTAGTCAGTTTGTGGTGTATGGTCCATCGTTTCCTGATAATGTGCGCAAAGATCAGCCCATGTTTTGGCATCCGGCAATGCATCTTAATCGCGCCGTAGCCGATGGTGATCCTCGTCGCGTGACGAATTATCGATCTGCGCTTGAAACGGGCGCGCCTGTAGGTGGTGATGGCGAAGTCGACTTAGAAGTCCTTATGAGGCGGTGTTTCGCCACGGCGATGGAGCGTCGAGTGCTCGGAGGAGTGGGGCTTGCTCCTAGTGATCCTTCAATTGGACCGGTAACAGGGCTCGATATGAAAAATTTTGAAGCGCTCGGCCAAGAACCGCCACTGGTTGAGCCGGGAGAACTGCAAAACCTGATTGCCGACTACTATGGTCAAATCGAACGACAGTTCCCTGAAATGGAAGCATTCCGCCAAACGCCCGTCGTAACTCATCTCCAAAGAATAAAATAAAAGCTTCTTGGCTTTTTGGCAACTTGGTATACTATAGAGAGCTGAATAATAAATGACGGAGGGTACAATGGCCAAAAATTCGGCTCAGAAAGTGGATAACACCACGACACCAATAACGGGAATTGATGGCAAAGCCAAAGCGTTAGGCTTAGCGCTCGAGACTATTGAAAAACAATTTGGAAAAGGCTCGATCATGAAATTGGGGGAGTCGACGCACACGAAAGTTGAATGTGTGCCGACTGGGGCAATTTCACTTGACCTAGCATTGGGTAACGGTTTGCCACGGGGCCGCGTGATTGAGATTTATGGACCGGAGTCGTCGGGTAAAACGACCCTTACTTTGCACGCTATTGCGGAGGTGCAAAAATCAGGGGGCACAGCGGCGTTTATTGACGCTGAGCATGCCCTTGACCCTGCCTATGCAAAGCGCATCGGGGTAGATGTGGAAAACTTATTGCTAAGCCAGCCAGACAACGGCGAGCAGGCACTCGAAATTACCGAAACGCTGGTACGCTCGAATGCAGTTGATATCATTGTGGTCGACTCTGTTGCAGCGTTGGTGCCTCGTGCCGAAATTGAAGGCGACATGGGCGACAGCCTGCCTGGCCTCCAGGCACGCTTGATGAGCCAAGCTTTGCGCAAGCTCACCGGTGTTATCAACCGCTCGAAAGCAACAGTTATCTTCATCAACCAGATTCGTATGAAGATCGGGGTAATGTTTGGTAATCCTGAAACTACGACCGGTGGTAACGCACTGAAATTTTACGCTTCTGTTCGTATGGACATTCGTCGCATCGGCCAGATCAAGCAAGGTGATAACGTTATCGGTAACCGCACACGCGTTAAAGTGGTTAAAAACAAGATTGCTCCGCCATTCCGCGAAGCCGAATTCGACATCATGTACAACGAAGGCATTAGTCGCTCAGGCGATGTTCTCGATATGGCGGTTGCACGCGAGATTGTGGATAAATCCGGTGCATGGTTCGCTTACGGCGAGGGTAAAATCGGCCAAGGACGTGAAGCTGCCAAAGTATACCTGCAGGAGCATCCAGAAGTGATGGAAGAAATTGCCAACAAAGTTTTGAAGCAAGAAGCTGATGTTAAAGCCGCTGCTGCTAAAAAAGACGATGAAAGAGCCGAGAAGGCTGGAAAAGCTGAAAAAAAGGTAACGCCACCAGCAGAAAAGGAGTAAGCCATGGGGAACTTGCCGATTCAAATAGTTGATGAGCAAGATAACCCGGTAGGAGCTGCGACCAAGCAAGAGGCTTGGTCGCAGGGGCTTATCCACCGCATTGTGCGCATAATGCTCGAAGATGAAAACGGGCTCATTTTGTTGCAAAAACGAGCCACAGCTAAGGATTTGTACCCAGGCTGCTGGGATAATTCGGTTTCGGGTCATGTGGAGAAAGACGAAGCCTATGAAGTGGCTGCTGCCCGCGAATTACAAGAAGAGCTGGGCATCGAAACACCGCTTACCGAAGTGGGAAAATATTATGTCGACTTCAAGTTGGGCGAACGCAGACTCAGGCGTTTCACTACATTTTACACGGGTAAAATCACGCACAAATCAGTTCTTAAATTGCGTGCCGAAGAAGTAGCGGGCACACAATGGTTTACCGTTGGCGAGGTAAAAGCTCTCGTTGAACGCGAGCCGCAAAATATTGCCGATGGCCTGAAGCAGGTGATCGAACGTTACTATTAGCGCATGAAAATCTCCGCCATCAAGCAACAGGTCAGACAGGCGAATCGCTACTCGGTGTTCGTTGATGGCAAGTATTCATTTAGTCTGAGTGAAACGGCGCTGCTTGATAGTCGAATTGCGAGTGGGCAAGAACTTGATTCCGCCCGACTTAATGAGCTTAAAAAGCTATCGGCAAGTGATAAAGCATATGGACGTGCCTTGCGATACGTGGCGATGCGGCCTCGGAGTGAGTGGGAGGTGCTTTTTTATTTGAAGCGCAAAGATGTTGATCCACCCGAGGCGGCCGCGATTGTCGAACGTCTACGACAAAACGGACTGGTAGACGATTTGGCGTTTGCACGAGCATGGGTTTCGAATCGGCGCTTACTCAAAGCCACGAGCAAACGTCGACTTGTGCAGGAATTGCACCAGAAACAGGTGTCGGATACGTTGATTGAGCAAGTGCTTGCCGAAGATGAAACTGATGAGCGACAAACGCTTCGCGAACTTGTCGCTAAAAAGCGAAATATTGCGCGTTATCGTGCCGATCAAAACAAACTTATGCAGTATTTAGCTCGTCAAGGCTACGGGTATGATGACATTAAGTCGGTGCTTGCCGAAGATCCTGAAGAATTTGAGGCCGGGCTTTAGGCTGTAGCCGGAGCACGCGCCGGTGTTGGCTGGAGCGGGTCGTTTATAACGATGCGAGTTGGGGTGATTTCCACGATTTGTGATCGGTCCACACCTAAGTTTCCACCGCTGAAGCTCTTGAGAATTGATTGCGTGACGTAGATTTTTTGAATGTATAACGTTTCTATCTCGGTTGCATAATCGGTGACTTTGCCAATCTTTTTGGTGGTTGTCACGACATTTTTGTTCATAATGTCGAAATTCAACTCGAGTACTTCTTTGAGGCGGACGAGTTCGCTTGGTTCGACTAGCACTTCCTGATCGTCTACGACAAAACCTTGCGGCAAGATGTCGCGAATGTCCTGGTATACCAGTATGAGTCGGCGCTTGGCGTGATCTTGGCAGTAAAACCCTTCAATTTTGAGATTATTGGGGTTAATAATAGGGGCTATGGTAGTGGCTATAGCATTGCCAGTGCGCAATGACAGCACTGGCTTGTTCAGTAACGTCGAACTCAACTGCAACATAATACCTGTAGTATAGCGCGGCTTGCGATTCTTGCCAAAATGCTTGCGTTTTGTAGGCATTCATGGCTACAATCCCGGCATGAAAATTTACAGTACACAGATTTTGCGGTGGTGCGGCGTTGTATTTGCAGGTGTCTTATTGGTTATAACACCGCTGTGTTCCGCACTCGAGGTGTCATCAGCGTCAATCAATCCTACGGTATCCCCGGTAATTATCACCGAAATGCTGACTGGCACGAAAACCAGTGGCACGCAGGAATTTATTGAGCTTTATAATACAACCGATGATCCTATTGACCTGACCGATTGGCGGCTGTGGTACTTGTCGGCGCAGGCCGCTGATCAGAACCGCCCAACTTCTAGCGGCATCGTTATGCTTGGCACTGGCGCAGATTCACCAGTTATTGCACCCCATGATTATTTTGTGCTTTCAGGAAGAAGTGATTATCTTGCGAGCATAGCTCGACAATTTTATACGGGAACAATGGCAGCCACCGGCGGTAACCTGCGCTTACTTGCCCCGGACGAAACAAACCCTTGTGCCTTAATTGTGGAAGATCAAGTGGGATGGGGAAATGCGTTGTATGCACAAGGCCAGCCTGTAAGCGCGCCACCATCGGGCCAAAGCATTATGCGTGCCCTTACTGCTGATGGGCAATATATTGATACGCACAATAATAGTACCGATTTTGGGGTGAGTACGGTGCCAACGCCAGGAGCGTTGAATACACATATAACAACCGTATCTGCTGTGGGGAGTGCAGCTGTGCAAACAAGCGTTGCGATCGCTGATTGCGTGCCGCCTCCTCCGCCTTCAACAGGCGGGGGCACGCTCCAACAACCCGGTAGCGGGGACGTGCCGCCCGTGGTGACGCAGCCGAATCCTACGTCATCAAATGCGCCAACCACGAGTACGGCATCATCTTTATTTCCTTCGAGTGATGTAGGTCTCGTAACTCCACAAATTACAGAACTATTGCCCAATCCTATGGCGCCCCAAACCGATGCTGCTGATGAATTTATCGAACTTTATAACAGTAATTCGACAGATTTTGATTTGACGGGATTTGCACTAGAAGTTGGCACGACAACTAAGCATCATTTTACATTCTCGCCGGGAACAATATTGGCAGCACAATCGTTTACGGCGTTTTTCTCTCGCACGACCGGTCTTGCGATGTCAAATAGTGGCGGACAGGTGCGATTGCTCGATCCTTATGGCGGTAGCATCAACGAAAGCCAGGCCTATACTACCGCCAAAGACGGTCAAGCTTGGGCGCTGGCCAATGGGCAATGGAACTGGACGACCTCTCCGACTCCCGGGGGCGCTAATGCGGTGAATATTCCGTCTATAGTCAAAAAGGCAACTGCTACTGCCGCAACAAAGAAAACAGCGGCAAGTACTAAAAAAGCGACTGCCGCTAAAGCTCCAGCTGCCGCGAAAAGCAAAACAGCAAAAGCTAAATCTGCCACCCAAAAGTCTGCCGTTGCTACGGCCGTGAATCCCATAACGCACCCGCTTCATCCAACGGTGCTTGCGATAATTGCGGGGTTCGCGCTACTATACGGGCTATATGAATATCGACATGACCTGGCGAACAAATTCTACCAGTTCCGCACAAACCGAACAGCTCGCCGAACGGCTCGGGCAGAAGCTGAAGGGGGGTGAAATAATTGAACTGGTCAGTGACCTAGGTGGGGGAAAAACGACATTCGTACGCGGTTTGGCGCAAGGCTTTGGAAGTAAAGATCGTGTTGCGAGCCCAACATTTACTATCAGTCGGGTCTATAATGCCGGTCCACGTAGTATTCATCATTTCGATTTTTATCGGCTGCAAGAAGCAGGCTTGATAGCAGAGGAACTTGCAGAAGTCGTTGGCGACCAGCACATTGTGACCGTAGTGGAGTGGGGTGGAATCGTGCAAAGTGTTCTTCCTGACGAGCGTTTGACGATTACTATAAAACGAACAGCTCAAAGTGAAGAAGCGCGCGAAATCGTATGTACATATCCTGATTCACTAGCATATCTCATGGAGGATCTAACTTGATGCTTATTCTGACCCTGCGAACCGATAAACCAGAAGCCGAAGTCGGTCTTTTTGATGGTAAAACTCAAATTGCTTACGAGGCCTGGCAAGCACATCGCGAATTGTCGAACACTGTCCATAAAAAAATTAAAGCATTGCTTGATCGTGAGCAAAAAACACTCGAAGACATACGAGGCATCGTTTGCTTTCAGGGCCCTGGTAGCTTTACGGGACTTCGGATTGGTTTAACGGTCGCCAACGCGCTTGCGTATGGCCTGGATACACCCGTAGTAGCCACTCAAGGCGAGGATTGGATTGCTAAAGGTATCGCAAGAATTGAAAAGGGCGACTACGACCCTGTTGCTCTTCCTGAATATGGCGCAAACGCACACATTACGTTGCCCAAGAAGTGATAATTTTGATCAATGTGCTAAAGATGGTAAAATATGTTTAAAATGAAGCGCAATACGGATGTAAAACCCAACCGCCTCCTTATTCTCGGTCGTGGTGTCGACAAAAAACCTGAATTCATGAGGCCGTCAGATGGTCGGCAGCCTTATGACGAACAGCAGTATGAACTTTCGCCTGCAAGCGAAATGCGCGCTGCAACCGCAGCTATCTACTACAGAGTTAATAAAAAATTGTTTGAAACTCAAGGTGCTCGTATTGTGGTGAGCGGTGGCTATGCCGGCTTGGCAGGCAACCAAAAAGCGCCGCCGCGTCAATCCCGTGAAGCAACGCTCATCATCGATCACATGATGAAAGAATACGATGTGCCGTCCCACATCTTAGAGCTTGAAAACGAATCCACGAGCACAACCGACAACTACGCCAAAGTCCTGAAGTTCGGATATTTTGCAGGCGAGGAGTTTAATAATGAGAATCCTTTGCTTACAGTAGGAAGTCGGCAGCATGTTGTGCGTCGCGGTTTGCCACTAGGACGAGCGGCATTCGGCATAACCGAAGAACGTGGCGCATTGTGTTTGCTGGCAGAAAATGAGTCACTGCTGACGCGTGCAAAAGAAGTTGTCGGTGGCGTAGCGACTGGACGAGCAATTACAGACGTAGACCCACAACCTTGGTCTGCGAGCGATATGGATTTGGTTGGCCTCCGCTTCAAAAACATAATTGAAAATAGAGCAGAGGTTGTAAAAAGTATACCCGATTATGCGCTCCACGCCCCATATGACGGCGCTCGTGGCCTGTTGCTCGACGCTGCTTAAACAGCAAAGATGCCAAAGTAGCTGTAAATTTGACCACTCTTTCTCGAGCGCGTATAGTTTGACGTAAGGATTTGTTAATCCGACCTGATTCCCATTTAATGTAATTCGTTTTTCAGACATTTTTCCACCGTAGGCTAATGAAGTGATAGTGATCGCCGACCGGAGTGTCTGCACCGATAGAAAGGATATATATGGACCCAATTACCATAGTGCTTGCTGTGGCTGGGCTTGCTGTTGGTTTCGGCGCCAACACTGTTATCACAAAGAAAAAGATCGGCTCTGCCGCTGATCAGGCAACCAAAGAACTCGATAAGGCAAAGCGAGAGGCGGGCAAGCTCGTAGATCAAGCGCGCGACGAAGCAAGTAAACTTGCCGAAGATGCTCGCAAAGAAGAACAATCTCGCCGACGTGAACTCAAAGACCTTGAGCAGCGACTCGTGAATCGCGAAGAAGCACTCGACAAAAAACTCGATGAACTCGACAAGCGTACCGACAGACTGCGCAAGGGCGAAGACGAAGTTGAACAACTCAAAGACGAGATTCGCGACATCCGCAAAAAACAGCAAGACAAACTCGAAAAAATTGCCAAACTGAGCAAGGATGATGCCGCTGAAAAGCTCATGAAAATGACTGAGCGCGATATCCGGGGCGATCTTACTGGTCTCATTGCAAAGATGCAGGATGAAGCCAAAGAAGAAGCCGAAGACCAAGCAGCGCTCATTATTACGACTGCGATGGAACGAATGGCGAGCGAGGTGACGGCCGAACGAACCGTGACGACCGTGAAGCTCGGCGACGAAGAAATGAAAGGCCGGATCATTGGCAAAGAAGGCCGAAACATTCAGGCCTTACAGCGTGCAACCGGCGTTGACATCATGGTCGACGACACACCTGGCTACATCGTATTGAGCTCATTCGATCCCGTACGCCGCGAAGTAGCGCGACAAACGCTTGAGATGCTCATGAAAGATGGCCGCATTCACCCGGGCCGCATCGAAGAAGTCGTCGAAAAAGCACAAAAGAATGTTGAAAAAGAAGTCGTTCGCGCCGGTGAAGATGCCGCTCGCGAGGTCGGCATTATCGGCATTCCAAAAGAGATTCTGCACTTACTCGGTGAACTGAAATTCCGTACGAGCTACGGCCAAAATGTGCTCAAGCACAGCACCGAAATGGCGCACATCGCCGGCATGATTGCCGAAGAAGTTGGCGCAAACGTAAAGACTGCCAAATATGCAGCCTTAGTGCACGATCTCGGCAAAGCGCTCACGCACAAAATGGAGGGCAAACACCACCATATTAGCGGTGAGATTCTCCGTAAATATGGGGCGCCCGACGCTGTTGCAAAGGCAGCCGAACAGCATCACGATGATGTTGAAGCAACGACTACCGAAGCACTGATTATTCGCGTGGTGGACGCCATCAGCGCCTCACGTCCTGGTGCGCGCAACATTAGTGCTGAAAACTTTGTTGAGCGAATGAAAGAACTCGAAAATGTTGCCAACAGTTTTGAAGGCATTGAAAAATCATACGCCATCAGCGCCGGTCGCGAAGTGCGCGTATTCGTAAGGCCAGGCCAAGTCGACGATCTGACCGCGATTAAAATGGCCCGCGACATTGCCACCAAAATCGAATCGACCATGCAATATCCTGGTACGATTAAAGTGAACGTTATTCGCGAAACCCGCGCGGTTGAATTTGCCAAATAAGATCCGAACAGGAGAATAGTTTGCACGACTACGACTATTATCTTTTTGATTGGGACGGCACGCTCATGAACAGCACCGAGATTTGGGTGCAGGTTATGCATGAGAATTTGCTTCCGTATGGGCTTAATTTGCCGCGCGAAGTTTTGCTATCGGCGATGGGTGATTGGAAGGATCTTATTAAGCACGGCTTGCCTGCCGAGGAACATCCAAACTATCACATCACAACCGGTGAACTGGCGGTCAAACGGATGCCGGATGCGCCGTTATATGAAGGCGCCAAAGAAATGCTCAGGGCGCTCAAAAACAACGGCAAAAAATTAGCGCTGGTGACTGCCAGCCGGCCCATGATCATTGATGTTATGCTGGCCAAACACGGATTGGATGACATTTTTGAAGTAATCGTTACGAGTGATGATGTCGCAGAACATAAGCCAAATCCTGCGGGTATTTTCATGGCATTGGAGCGGCTTGGCGCAGAGGATAAAACGCGTGCAGTCATGATTGGCGACACAACACGGGACACATTAGCCGCTATAAATGCGGGTATCGAGCACATTATCTTCTATCCAAAAGACGCACATTTCGGTCTCGAAGAATTAACGGTACATGGCGAACCCATTGCGGTGATTCGCGAATGGGCACATTTTGCGCCGCATATTGAGCGCTAGTCGGTTATACTACCATCATGAAGTTGCTCTATATCGGCGATGTTATGGGCGAGCTGGGCATTCAAGTGCTCGAAACGGTTTTGCCCGCGCTCAAGCGTGAGCGAAACATTGATGTCGTGATTGCACAAACCGAAAATCTTTCAGACGGCAAAGGAATCCGACCGGTTGATTTTGCCCGATTACAGGCACTTGGTGTTGATTTTGGTACCGGTGGAAACCACTCATTTTATCGTGAAGAAATTTATCCGTTTTTGAATGATCCAAGCAAACCGATTATTCGTCCAGCAAATTATCCTGCCGGATTGCCCGGACTTGGATACAAATACCTTGAAACCGCTGCCGGGAAAGTACTCGTTATTAGTTTGCTCGGAAAAATCGTCGGGCGTGATGCGGACAAACCGATGGACAATCCACTGCAAGTAGTCGACCAGATTTTAGAGCAAGAAAAAGCCACGCCTAAAATCGCTACGGTTGTTAATTTTCATGGCGATTATAGCAGTGAAAAACGAATTATCGGGTACTATTTGGATGGCCGCGTAACAGTGGTCGTTGGCGATCACTGGCATGTACCTACGGCCGATGCTGATGTGTTACCGAAAGGCACAGCCCACATGACGGATGTAGGGATGTGCGGGTCGCTCGATTCAAGTTTAGGTGTGCAATTTGCGCCGCTCATTGCTCGCTGGCGTGATGGCCATGTGAACAAAAATGAGCTCGAAACTGACGGCCGTCGCCAATTCAACGCACTGTATGTGGAGACCGACGACACAACCGGCCTTGCGACGAGCGCCGAACACATCCATCGCATTTTTCCGCAAGAAGTGCAGTAGACTCTAGAAATTGTCAGAGCAATTTGCTATAATACCCCTGTTCTCATCTCGGGGTGTGGCGCAGTTGGCTAGCGCGCGCGGTTTGGGACCGCGAGGTCGAAGGTTCGAGTCCTTTCACCCCGAC
>CAZRIO010000019.1:0-18868 GCA_964600185.1 uncultured Candidatus Saccharibacteria bacterium
ATTTGCTGGCGTAGTTGGCGGGAACCGGGTAGGTCTTGCCGTCGGAGCCGACCATGTTTTGGCCGTCAAAAACACCCTCGATAACTTTACCGAGCGCTTCGTCGTTGCCAGATACGCTAACTGTATCATCGTCACCAACCAAACTCATGAGCAATTCTTTAGCGGCTGCAAGATTTGTTTCAGCCTCCTGAATCAGTGCCCGCAACCGTTTGATCTGTTTTT
This sequence comes from uncultured Candidatus Saccharibacteria bacterium, assembly GCA_964600185.1. Classification (GTDB taxonomy): domain Bacteria; phylum Patescibacteriota; class Saccharimonadia; order Saccharimonadales; family UBA4665; genus DATASD01. Next base: position 223 of record CAZRIO010000019.1, read on the forward strand.
CAGGTACGTCTGCCATTTTGTCTCTCTTATTCTAAGGAAGTGTTTGTTTCTTTACACTTACACCTAAAACTATCATGTTTTATTACTCAAGTCAAAAGATGTCGAGGTGCCTGTGGATAAGTTAGGACTTTTGCCGCTTTTTGTCCTTTTTGGCTTCGTAGAGTGCTATGCCATAGGCAGTTATCAGGTAGCCACCGGCTACTGCTACCTGTCCTTTTAAAATGATTGGAAGCATGCTTTGCAAGGACGGGTCGTAACGATCGTAAATAGGCTCATAAAACGCGCCCTGGTGCAGAATGATAGAAATGTAGTCGGCTTGCTCACGGACGTACCCGTGGTTTTTGTAATTGTTATAAACACTTAAGCCCGCACTAAAAGCCCCAACATACATAATAACGGCAGCTACACACCACGGCAGGAGCTTAGTCTTTATGGAAAGCTTTTTGCGCAGCAAGAATAAAATAAATGGGAATAGAACGACTACGATTGTTTCGGAGAACCAGAGCTCATAAAAGAGTGCATTGGGAGCTGCTTCGAGCTCGAGCCCATGGTTATATAACGGTCTGTTCGCCGCATAATATACATGGAATTGCATAAGTAATTGGTCGATGCCAAAGACCACTGCCATCAACAAAATCAGTAAAACAAATGGATTGCTGAGTAAGGTGCGAAGTTTGGCTCTCATGTTTTCTCAGTATAGCAAAACCGCCCGGAATAATCCGAGCGGTTTTATGAGTGTCAAAGTTGGAACTAGGCCAATTCGACAGTAGCACCTGCGTCTTCGAGGGCTTTCTTTGCAGCTTCAGCGTCTTCCTTCTTAGCCTTTTCAAGGATAGTCTTAGGAGCGCCGTCAACGAGGGCTTTTGCTTCACCCAAGCCGAGCTGAGTCAAGTCTTTAACAGCCTTGATTACAGCAACTTTTTGAGCGCCTGCGTCTTTCAACACAACGTCAAATTCGCTCTTTTCGTCAGCAGCGGCAGCGCCGTCACCAGCAGCAGGAGCAGCAACTGCGGCAACTGCGGCAGCTGGCTCAATGCCGTATTCATCTTTCAAGATGGTTTTAAGTTCGTTTACTTCGAGGACAGTCAGCTTTGTAAGCTCTTCTGCCAGTTTTTTCAAATCAGCCATTTTTTTCTCCTTATGATATGTTTAGCTATGATTAGCTGGCCTTCGCTGCAACACCGTCAAGCAAGCCATGCAAGTCGCCCGAAAGCGCGCTGATGCTGTCGTTGAGTGGAGCAGAAAGGGTTGCCAAGACTTGTGCGATAAGCTGATCCTTGCCTGGCAGGGTTGCGAGTGCTTTTACCTCGTCGGCAGACAAAAGTTTGCCTTCGGAGCTAATTGCACCAACAAATGACAGGGTTGGGTTTGTCTTGGCGAAAGTAGCGATGCTTTGTGCTGGTGCAACTTCGTCTTCGCTGTTGAAAGCGTAGATAAGCATGCCTTCGAGCTCTGATGCGTCAACGTCCTTGAGGTTTTTAGAAGCCTTGAGCGCCTGTTTTAAGAGACGGTTCTTAACAACTTGAACCTTAGTGCCGTTTTCGCGAGCTTGGCGGCGCAGCGTTTGCAAAGCTTTAACTGTGGTGCCTTCATATTTGACGACAACAGTCATTTTTGAAGCGTCGAGGAGTTTGGTAACTTCCGCGACAACCTCGTCCTTCTTGTCTTTACTTAATGCCATGTAAATTCCTTTGTTTATGTGAAATCTTCGACCTAGATTTTCAATGTTCGATGCCAAACAAAAACGCCTTTGTTTCCAAAGACGTAACACGTACTTCCCTTTCGGGTTTGTTTGTGTAACCTCGGTGGCATTCTTAAGCTCTTCAGGGACTTATTGCTAAGTATGAATCGCCGCCACTGTCTTTGGCAATCCATTGCATTCTACCAGATATAGGCACTATCCGTCAATAAATAGTAAGTGGCTACCTATTTTACGTCAGAGAGGGTCCAGCGTAATGCAACCGGAGAAATCCCTCGGCAAACCGCCGAAGGAGATTTCCCCGTGTGTAATGCACTCTCTGGCGTAAAATAGGTAGCCGCTTACTTCCTAAATTATTTGGCGATTTTTTCGAGATAGTTACGGATAACATCTTTCATCTGGTGGAACGCTTGCTTGTCGAGCCATTCCTCTGGTCCATGATGGCCGCCGCCTGTTGGATAAAATGAGATGCACGGAATGTGCTTTGCGGCAAAGTAACGACCGTCGTTACTACCGAGGGTGCGTGACCCTTTGACTTTCACGCCGGTAACTTGCTCGATGCACTCGGCAAACGGCTTAATGTAAAGATTTGTCAGCGAGAACTCCCCTACTGCGCCGTTCAGCGTGAATATGAGTTCAACATTACTCTGATCGCAAATTGTTTGCAGCGCTTTGATGATTCTGGTTTTTTCGTGCTCGCTGGTGACCCGAATGTCGATAGTCGCTTCGGCGTAATCGGCCACTTGGTTGACGGCGTCTCCACCCTTGATTTGTCCGAGATTCATCGTGTTGGTGTCTGGACTGGGATCGGGGAATAATCTTTGAATCTCGCCGATAATATTGAGTAACGTAAGGTTAGCGTTGTCGCCGAGCCATGGTCGCGATCCATGCGCCGGCTTGCCATACACCACAATTTTTGCATACAACAATCCCTTGGAATGCACTTGAATTTGCCAGTCATCACCGCCGTCTGGCAATACGCAGACTTTTGGTTCGTATCCTTCATCGAGCAATGCGCGGACGCCGTTTTCGCCACCGGTTTCCTCGTCGCTGGTGATCATAAGTCCGAAATCATAATCACTGAGCGTATCCTGTAAGTCGTCAATGATCTGTAAATATGCTGCAATGGCGCCCTTCATGTCGAGCGTGCCACGACCGTAAAATGTGCCGTTATCTTCGCGCAGTATAAACATATCTTCCGCCGCGGGTACTACATCAAGGTGTGCACCAAGCAAAATAGTTGGTTTCTTGTTACCCGGAATGGTTGTAGCGATGATCGACTCAAAACCGTTTGAATCAAACCGTTCCACATGCATGCCTCGCGCCACAACAAAACCGGCGATGTAATCGAGCGCCTGATGCACTGCCGTTTCATCGCCAGTTATTGTCGGAAATGCGACTAATTTTCGTAAAATTTCTTCCATTCGACCTAACTAGTTGTACCCTGGAGTGCATATAAAACGCAAGCGTTTTAGTACATGTCCGGCGTGTTAGGTAGTGTCGGAGGAAATGGTTGTACGAATGGCAGACGACTTTCGAGACCGGTCGTGGGGGCACTAAAATCGAGAGCTTCCGGATGCGGGCCGCCGGTTACGATTGCCGTTGAAGCGTTAGCCTGATCACCTGTGAGACCACTGATAGCGACACTACCCACACCTGCCGTTTTTTGCCGTCGTTCTTGAATAGGAACATACTGGGGGATCGGGTCAAAGTCGATTTCACGGAGATACGCCCAACCACCATCTACTAAAGCGGCTTTGTTCGAGCCTGGTTGGATGTCTAAAACGTCTTCAGAGCTGTAACGTCGTAATCTTTCTTGGGTTCTAACAGTCATATTTTTCTCCTAATTAAAATGGCTTCAATAGTTGAAGCCATTTGTGACGGGACTGTGCGCGGGCGCCTATTTAGCGGCGGACCCTGACTTCAACGGTGGCAAAGCACAGCCCTCGGTTGCCGAGGACGAGAATCATCGCGTGCTTCACTGCGTTCAATAACATATTTTTATTAAACGCTTTTTAGAACGACTCGTCAAGCATTTGGCAGAAGCATGTGGTTGTACCATGTCACGTGCTCAAACACTGCGGATAAACTACCGCAAACTACGCGCGTTTGACACGGTACAACCAATGCTCCCATAATTTCCGATTTTTACAGGTTTTTGACGATGTCGTCTTTGGTGTCTTCGAGCTGTTTGAGCTTGAATTGAGTGTAGCGTTCGGCGGCGAGACGTGTCAGCTCGGCGTCTTCGCCCTTGTTGACGAATTTCATGGCTTCGCCGAGTAGCGGGTGTACCTCGGAGAGTTTTTCGTGCATTTCAAGGACAAGTTTGCGGTAGCCAGGGTGGCCTTGCGGGCTGGTGCGTAGCTCGTGCAAGTGGAATGCTTCGCGGGCGTTGTAGGTTACCTTCCAGCGCATGCGGTGGCCGAGCAGCGTTGCATATTGTGCTTCGAGCGGATAACCGGCTTCTTGCAACAAGCTGTACAGTTTGAGGCTAAGATCAAAACATGCTTCGAATTGATCGGCTAAATTAGCTTCTTCGACGAGCTCCGGTACTTCGTAGCCATAGCGTGGTGTCAAAAGCTGCCACTCGAGGTCGTCGACCATGCGGTGCCGCTGCAAATCGCGGAAAATGCCGTAATCGCAGAGCAAATCCCAGCTGTAGTGCGCTTTTTCAAGTGCTCGTCCCGGGCGATGACGACGGTTCAGGCGTTCACCCATATAAGTGGTGAAGACTTCGAGTTTTTTGTCGTACGGCCAGTTGGTAACTTCGGCCTGCAGTTCTTTGACGGAGAGGTTGCTGTGCTCGTAAAGCATGTCGGCGACGAGGTCGAGCTCGTTGCGCGGCCAAACGTCGGTAAGTTCCACGACATCTTTTGGTGTCGTGTGCTGCTCTGGCAAGAATTGCTTCGCGAGTTTTTGTACGGCGTGCTTCGTGTCGGACATATAGGCGACCATGGCGCCCCCGCGATCAGGTCGGTCGGCTCGTTCCAAGAAAGTCGGCATGACTTTGCGTGCTTCTTTAAGCATTTTTTCGCCGGTTTCGCGAGCTTCGAGCATATCGTCGGCGAGCAAGTGCATAATCAAACCTTCAAGCGCCTGGCCGGAGGCAAAAATACCGACGGTTGAAGTGGTTGCCACAGGCAAAACCGGGCGAATCGCGTCACAAGCTTGGGCGCGCGTTGCACCTTTCCAGGCACCATCGCGTTCGGCCTTTGGTGTGGTCGACTTATCTTGCACATAATCAGTTAATTTGTGGACCATTTCCGAGTATAGGTCGAAAATCTTGTCCATAATCTCAACATATTGTGTGCGGACTTTTGCGGGTAGATGATCGGGTGTGTGGTAGCGGTACTTACCGTTCTTGTCTTTTTGGTCGAAGTAAATGTAGCGCGTCGATTGTTCCAAATATGCGGCTAAGCGCCCCCACTCAAGCTTTTTGGTGAGCAAATTTGAGGCGTTTTCCACAACCACGTGTTGTCCGGCCAATTGCTGAACTGAGTCGTCACCATAGGCGGTAATGACGCGCTGCAAAAGCTTTTCGTCTTTGCCGAGCTTGCCGGCAAATTCGTCCAGAATAGTTACGCGCATGTCGTCACCGCGGCGACTCAGGCGCGCCATGGCGGCAGCGATGGTGATTGGGCTGAGTTTGTCGGTAAAGGTGTAGACGTTGCCATCAACAGTGCTTACCGCCTCTTCGAGAAAGTTTTTGCCTTCCGCGGTGATTTCGTAATCACCATCGTGCGACTTCGTAACGTATGGCGTGTCTTCGAGCGCCGAAACAATAGTATTTGCTGAAGTTTTTGCGGCTTTCGCTGATTTCTTCGATGGTTTTGGAAGCATTGGCTCTACCTTTTGCCAGATTAATTCGTGAATGGTTTCGATGCTAAGTAGTTCGTTGTCGCGTGTGCAGTCGAGCCGCTGGAAATCTTTGGGGAATAATTGACAGAGGTCGTCATAGACTTCGACGGCGCGACGCATGTGGTTGATGTCGGCTTCGTGGATGTCGCGCTTTTTGTCAGTGTAACTGCGCTCACCCTTTTGGTCGACGAGTTTTTGTGCGGTTTCGGCCGGTACGCGGAGCACAAAACTAGTGTCAGGACGTGGGACATGGAGCATCTCAAACTCTAAATTATCGAGCCAGATAAAGTAGCCGCGGCGCTCTTCGGCGTTGTCGAACTTGGTGCCTTGGTGGGCCATGTTCGAGCCGGTGAAGCGATTAGCAAGTACCACTTTACCCTCAAAGAGTGCCTGACGAATATGATCGGCAGCCTGGAAACGATCAAGCGCGTAAAAGAGCGAAGAGGTGTACGGGCCGACATCTTCGGCGGTGCCATAATTGCCGTTGAGATATTCGCGGACGAAGTAGCTTGACGGTTCTTCGTACTGAGGAAAATCAAAAGTGGCGACTTCGTACCCCTGTTTTTGGAGACGTTTAGCGAGCAAGTCGAACTGTGTTCCCTTGCCCGAGCCGTCGGTGCCTTCGATGACTAAAAAGAATCCGGTCGATTTGTCTGGTTGTTTCATAATGCTTTTAAACCTTTGACGGGCTCCGGCAGCGTGCGCACGTCTTTGTAGGCGCGCGGCAACATCTGGTCTGGTGTCCAGTTCTTAATGAGTTCGTTAACGTCGGTGCCCACTTGGTACTTGCCACTAAATCCGCTATTGCGGCCCTTGCCGTAGTTGCCATCGACTTCACCGGTTTCATGGAACACGGCTTGTGCGATGCGTTCGCCCACCGGCAATAAGACAGTTTCGTGCTGGTTGAGGTTGTACACTTCAAGGGTTAGACGGTTGATGTAACCCGGATCAACCCAACCGGCGTCAAAACAAACGGCGATGCCGTTGCGGCCCCAGCTGGAGCGAGATTTGAGCTCGTAGGCACCGGGTGGCAAGATGCCGAAAAACTCGTGTGTGTGCGCCAGAATTCGTTCGCCGGGACGCAGTGCAATAACCGGATGGTCAAGCGGAATGCCCTCGACGGGTTTAAAACCATTTTCTTTACACCATTCACCATGCGTGACGGCTTGTTGTGGCTCGCCAAAATAGCGCTTTACATCTGTTTCGTCAAAGGGATTGTAGAGCGTATGATAGCCGCTGCGTTCGGTACGGTAATAGTAGTGACCAAGCGTGACGTCCAAACTCGCGTGACTGACATGCTTGTCATTAAATGGTACGCAAACGATATGTCCATCTTTGATAGCCTGCCGAATCTGTGTATTGCTATAAACTGCCACGTGTTACTCCTCCAAGTTGTCCTCATTGTACGGTGTAACAAACTTATCGTGCAAGCAAATAGCGAAAATTACAACTTAGCGAGATTTTTCTGGACATTTCTTGGCACTGTAAAGTATGATTTTCGCGCGTGTGATGAGCTATAATATGATGAGATTTCTTATGAATACAACTACCATCCAAAGACGCGGAACCGACCGGATTGTAAGCTTTCTCGGCTATGCAGTTATTTTTAACGGATTAGTTTTTATTTTTCTTAACTTGGCGACAGTAATTCCATTCCATGGTCATGAATTGCTGCCGGTGATCAAATCGGGTCCGTCAGTAGTTTCTGGCCTCACCTTCTTATATATGGGCATGTTGCTGCGGCGTCGCAAGCGAACCGCGTGGTTTGTGACGATGGTTTTATATGGGTTGTGGGGACTTGTGTATATCGTGGCAAGCGTGCTGTTCTATGAACATAATCACCACCGTCACATCGATGCACCGTTCTTAATGGTGGTGAATATTCTAGTTCCGGCACTTGTGGTGACAGGGCTCATTGCGTATCACAAAGCCTTTACAGTACGGAGTGATATTCGAAACTTCACCATCGCGCTGCGTTTTAGTGCTTTGGTGCTTGTGGTGGCCTTTGTATATGGCGTGATTGGTTTCCTAATAATGGACACGCGCGATTTCCACACCGAAATTACGTTACAGGAAGCATTACACCGGACAATCGACCAGATTGGGCTTACGACAGATCACGATTTAGTAGCGCACACGCGCCGTGCCTGGTTCTTCCAGCAATCACTTTCAATTATGAGTATTGGTGCGATAGTATACGCATTTGTTTCACTTTTTCAGCCGCTGCGTGCACGTTTTGGTGATCAGTTGGCCGGTCGTTTGCACGCCGAGGCGCTCTTAGCCAAGTATCCGGCAAGCAGTGAAGATTTCTTCAAATTATGGCCGCACGACAAGATATATTACTTTGATGAGAGCGGCCAAGCCGGCTTTGCGTATTCGGTGCATCGTGGCGTAGCGCTTGTTGTTGGCGACCCAATCGGCAATCCTAAAAAATTTGATAGTTTGCTCCAAAGTTTCGACGAACTTTGTCGGACGAACGACTGGCAGATTGCTTTTGTGCACACCGAGCCGCAATACAATGATTGGTACAAAAAACACGGCTTTTCACTGCAAAAGATTGGCGAGGAAGCGATTGTGACGACAGCGCATTTTCGCGAAAAAGTGTACAGTAGTAAATACTTCCGCCACATTCGTAATAAGTTCGAAAAACAAGGCTATACTACCGATCTTATCAAGCCGCCTTACGACACCGTAACCATGGCGCGCTTACGGCATGTTTCGCGGGAATGGCTCGGCCAGCCTGGCCGTGAAGAACGGCGCTTCATGATGGGCTATTTTAGTGCAAAATATATCCACGAATGCCCGGCCATTATGGTCTTGCGCGATAAGCAAGGCGCGATACAAGCGTTCATTAACCAAATTCCTTCGTACGACGAGACCGAAGCCAATTTCGATATGCTGCGCAATACGCGTCAGAGTCTCGGTAATAGTAATGATTATTTATTGCTCAGCTTTATTGCGTATGCTGCCGAACAAGGATATGCTCGAGTAAATCTCGGTCTTTGTCCGCTCAGTGGTCTTGGTGGTCACGAAGAAGCTCATGCGCTTATCGATAACGCGCTCGGGTTTGTATACAATAACGGCGATCGATTCTACTCATTCAGTGGTTTGCGACGCTTTAAATCCAAATATGAACCGGAGTGGAGCTCTCGCTACATCGCATATCGCGACGGCGTTCCTGGATTTACTCGGGCCATCACCGCACTGACTCGCGCCATGAAGGTGTAAGCCACCTCCCCTCTTGGACGATGGTCTGGAAAAGTCCCTCGCCCGCTGCTCTCGAGACATACAAAAAACCCGCTGTGGTAAAGGCAGCGGGTTTAGTGTTAATCGAGCTGAATTATTAGAATTCGCTGAGTGCAATAGATACGCCAGGACCCATTGTGGTGGTCATGTGCATAGCTTTTACATAGGTGCTCTTTACTGAGTTTGGCTTGTTAGCGCGAAGGCTTGCAAGTACGGCTCTGGCGTTGTCGAGCAATTGCGCTTCGGTGAAGCTAACCTTACCGATGGCGATGTGAACAATACCTGTCGAGTCGACACGGTATTCAACACGGCCGGCTTTTGCTTCTTTTACAGCCTTGGCGACATCAGTTGTAACAGTGCCGCTCTTAGGGTTTGGCATAAGGCCGCGAGGACCAAGTACGCGAGCGTACTTACCAAGTTTTGGCATCTGTGCAGGAGTTGCAATCAAAATGTCGAAGTTGATCGTACCTTTTTCGAGGTCTTTCAAAATTGCTTCAACACCGCTAAGGTCAGCGCCCGCAACTTCGTTGTCATCGAGTACGGCTACGCGAACTGCTTTACCGCTACCGGCTGGCAGAACCAGGTTGTCGCGGATGTTTTGGTCGGCGTGTCGTGGGTCGACATTGAGGTTGACGTGCAATTCAACGCTTGCGTCAAATTTGGCGGGATTGGTTTTGCGAGCCAATGCAACGGCTTCGACCAGTGTGTAGGCTTTGTCTTTTTCGATGAGCTTTGCGGCTTCACGGAATTTCTTGCCTTGGCGTTCCAGGCGTGAGCGAGTTGGCTTGACGGGCTGTTTTGGCTTGCTGTCTGCTTCGCCTTCAACACCTTCAGCTTTGCGCTCTTCCTTGGCCTGCTTTTCCTCGACTTCTTTCAAAGCTTTGGCGCTGCGCTTACCAGCTTTTGCGGTAGCTTTTTCAGCGGTTTCTTCTTGCACTTCTTCGGTGGTGTCGGCTTCTACAACTGGTGCTGCTTCGGCAACCAATTCAGCTTCGTTGGTGATTTCTTCTTCGGCTTCTTTTGCCATGATATGTATCCTTTCGTGGTGCGAACGGCTTACAAAGCCTCCCACAAGTTAGTGATTATTGTTCGACTTCGACGCCCATGCTGCGCGCGGTGCCCGCAACCATCTTTTTGACGGCTTCGATGTCATCGGCGTTCATGTCTTTGGCTTTTTCTTCGGCGATTGCGGTCAAGTCAGCTTGGCTGAGTTTCTTGGCAATCTTTTCGCTGTTTGGGCGGCCAGAACCTTTTTTGATGTCGAGCTTAGCGCGAATCATTTCGTCGGTAGCTTGGCTGACGACGGTAAATTTCATTGTACGGTCTTCATAAATCGTAATGTGAGCGGTAGTAATACCTTTCATTTCACGAGTTGCGTCGTTGAACGGGTTGATGAAGTCCATCATGTTCACGCCGTGCTGACCGAGGGTGCTACCAACTGGAGGCGCAGCGCTGGCTTTACCGGCGGGAATGCGCATCTTTAAATTAGCTTTGATTTTCTTTTCTGCCATTAGTTTCTCCTATGACGGTACAATTAGAAGCGTTTGTCCGTCTTGCCTTCTGTATTTAGAAGTGCGTAACTGTTGTATTTTACATTAAAACGCCTGTTATGTCTACTGTTCGGGGCTCGGTTGTGCGGGTGGTTGTTTGCCGGCTTCAGCAGGTAGTGGTGCTTGTGTCGTTGGGTCAAGATCGGACGGCTGCGGCGGTTGTCCCGCTTGTTCCGTGTAGGGACGACCGAAAGTGAGCGGAGGAAGCTGGGCATTATAAACATTAACCCCTTCCCCTGGGCAGCCAGGCGGCTGTGCATCACGCAGAGCTCGGCTTTTAACTTTGAAGGTTGCTTGACCGACGCCATAATCGGCATTTATATCCATGCCAGTAAGCTGGCACCCATTGCAGAATTGCACAAATGGCGTGTGACGGATAAAAGCCGTTGCGGCCCAGCCGACCTGATTGACAAACCAACATTCCTTTGGTGGTTGCGATTGTTCTGCTCCACCCGAAATTTGTTCGCCGACCATATCTACCTCTGTTAAACGCGCTTAACCTGAAGGCTGTCGAGCTCAACCGGAGTGTCGCGACCAAACATGTTAACCAAAACTTTGAGCTTGCCTTTTTGTTGGTCGATTTCGTTGATCGTACCGTCGAAGCCCTTGAACGGACCGTCGGTAATGTTGACGACTTCGCCGACTTGGTAATCGATCTTGTGTTTTGGTTGTTCGAGACCCATGCGCTTCTGAATTTTCTCGATTTCTTCTTCGCTGACAGGTGTTGGCTCGGTGCCGCTACCAACGAAACCTGTAACTGATGGCGTGTTGCGCACGATGTACCAAGCGTCTTCGCTCATTTTCATTTGGACCAAAACGTAGCCCTGGAAAATGCGCTTTTCAACGACGCGGCGTTTACCGTTCTTGATTTCGATCATTTTTTCTTTTGGCACGAGAACTTGAAAGATTTTGTCTTTCATGTCGAGTGAATCGGCGCGCTGGCGGATTGATTCAGCAACTTTTTCTTCGTAGCCGCTGTAAGTGTGGATTGCGTACCACTGTTTGGATGTGTCGTAACGTTTGCTCATTATTTTACTAGTACCTGCTTAAATAGTTTATCGAGTCCGAAGTCAACGGCGGCGATCATCAGGCCGAAAATGACGGCGAAAATCATAACCGCGGTGGTCAATTGTCGTGACATTTTAAGTGTTGGCCAAGTTACTTGGCGAAGTTCGCGCCAACTGCTGCGAAAATATGGCGGCACCAGGATGAATCCAAGGATGCGGAACGGTTTGATTCGGTTAAGTTTTTTGAAAACCCAGCCGATTCCCCGAAATGGTGCGCCTACACTGCGGCGCGTTTTGTGTAACTTGCGCGGTTTGGCGGCTGCCTCTTCTTGTTTGACGGTAGCTTCTCGAACGGTGTCCGGTTTGAGCAACCGTCGCTTTGGTTTTGAATCTTCTTCTTTGGCCACGAAAGTGTCTCCCACTTAAAAAGCCTACTAACGACAGTAGGCTCCAATGTGTCAAGTATACGACACTATCGTACCACTGGTCAACATTTTAATTTTCGAGTTTGGTGACTGTGCCGTTGGGAAGGGTCCAGCGTAATGCAACCGGAGAAATCCCTCGGCTATCCTGCCGAAGGAGATTTCACCGCGTGTAATGCACTTTCCAGCGGTACAGGTACCAAACTCTTCCTTCTGAAATTATGCAACCTGCGATATAGTAAAGCCATGACGATTATGGTTTGTTTGCTGGCGGCCGCAACGCTTCTGGAGCTTTGCACGTACGGGTTGCCATTTGTGTGGGCGGCTCGAAAAGTTTTGGTGCCGATTTTGATCGTTGTCGTGGCGTTTACCAGTGGCGCATTATTTATGAATCGCCCGAATGTGGCGAGCGGCTTAATTGCCTTGCTAAGTTTGTATCGCGCTTTTAACGGTATTCGAGTCATGCAACAGCGCATGCACGAAAAATACCTCCGTCGTTCCACGCGGCGCACTAGTTTTACGCTCGTTGCAGCACAAGTGTTATTAGGAAGCTTGTGGTTTGTATGGAACTATTACAATCTTGCCACGCACCCGCTGTGGACAATTGGTGGCGCGGTACAGTTGATTGTCGCGATTGTATTGTTGGCATCAACGGCGCGTTCACTCAATCGTACATTGCCGCGTCCAGTCAAAAAAGCTTACACCGACGCCAGTTTACCGAGTATTACCGTGGCGATTCCCGCCCGAAATGAAACCGATGATTTACAGGAATGCTTAAACACGCTCATTGCGAGCGATTATCCGAAACTTGAAATCATTGTGCTTGACGATTGTTCGCAGCTTAAACGGACCCCCGAAATTATCCGGAGTTTTGCACATGATGGGGTGCGTTTTGTGCAAGGTGCCGAGCCCAGCGAAACCTGGCTGCCGAAAAACCAGGCGTACCAACGACTTGCCCAGGAAGCAAGCGGCGAATATATCGTGTTCTGCGGTGTGGATATTCGGTTTGAAGCCGATACGCTGCGTAAGCTTATAACTGCTTTGCTCGTTCGGCGAAAATCCATGATCAGCGTTTTACCACAGGCGGTGCGCGCGCGGGGCAACAGTTTTGCCATCGTACAAGCTATGCGTTATTGGTGGGAGCTCGTGCCGCCTCGTCGATTATTCCGTCGTCCACCTGTTATGAGTAGTTGTTGGGTGATCAGCAAGCGTTCGCTTAAAAAAGCCGGCGGCTTCGAGGCGGTGACGCGTTCGATCGTACCGGAAGCGTATTTTGCGCATCATCTCATTGGCCAGGATGAATACTCATTTTTGAGGAGCGATGCTTTGCTTGGTGTCACAACAGTAAAAACCAGCGCGGAACAGCGCGCGACGGCGGTCCGCATGCGATATCCACAGCTTCATCGCCGGCCTGAACAGGTGTTGGCGACGGTGCTGCTGGAAACGATATTTTTGCTTGCACCGTTTGTGTTGGCGATTGGCGGTTTTTGGTGGCACATCGGGCTTGCGACGCACATATTTGCCGCGATCGCCGCCGGATTACTTGTCATAAGTTATGTGCTCATGACTGACGCAACGAACGTTAATTCGGCATGGTGGAGTCTCGTTGGCTTCCCGATCATGATCGTCAATGACCTCGGCTTGCTGCATTACTCGATGTGGCGTTATGAATTTTCAGATGTCGAATGGAAAGGCCGCAACGTTTGCATTCCGACCATGCACGTCGTTCCGCATCTACCGAAGATTGAATAACCGAGCGATTTACTGCAAGTTCGGGATAAAAATCGAGAATACTGAACCTTTATTGAGTTTACTGCGTAAATCTATTTCGGCATGCAGAATTCGCGCAAGTTTCATGGTGACATACAATCCGAGTCCGGTACCGTTTGTCTGCCGAGTGCGGAAATCTTCGGAGCGGAAGAATTTGTCGAAAACTTTTTCCTGGTCGCTTTTGCTGATGCCAATGCCGGTGTCAATCACCGAAAATGTCACGCCGTTTTTGGCAACAGCGGCGGTGATCGTGACCGAGCCAGTCTCGGTGTATTTAATGGCGTTGGTGATGAAGTTTTGCAGCACTTCGCGCACGTATAGTTTGCTCGACATCAATGTGCCGGTCTTGCCGCGTGTGCCTACCCGCAGGCGCAAGCCTTTCGCTTTGGCGTCGCTGGCATAATTGAGCGCAAGCTCATCGACGAGCGCACCAACGTCGATTGGCTCGACGTCGACGGTCAATTTGCCGCGTTCGGCGCGCGATAACGTTGCGAGGTCGTTAATCATGTCGGCGAGAAATAGAATCTGGTCGTGGGCTTGTTTGAGTGCGGCCGCAATTTGCTGGATATCATTTGTCTTTGTGGACAAGAACATGGCGTTGCTGATATTGCCTTCGGCAATCGCAATTGGCGTGCGGAGCTCATGCCCGACCACGCTAATAAATTCATCACGCTCTTCTTCGAGCGATTTTTCGCGGGTAATATCACGCAGTAATATGATGTAACCGTTTTGGCCGGTGCTTTTGCCGTAACCGAGGTGCACGGGGGCGATGCTCAGATATAAGTTAATTTTGCTGCCGTCTTTGTACGGTAATAACAGATCGCGCGAAGAAGTCGCGGTGCGGGTATTTTTGATGAGCGCGTGGACATCGACCATCTGATTATTTTTGTCGACTGGTTTAAAAATAGTGGCGAGCGGTTTGCCCTGGATGGTTGCGTTCAGATCGAGCACATCAAGCGCGGCTCCGTTATACAACACGACGTGTGCGTCCTCGTCGACGGCAATAACCCCGTCGGCCATGCTGTTGATAAGGCTGGTTAAGCGTTCATGTTCAAGGTCGCGGGCCTCGAGTGCGGCATTGTTGTACGCCTTGGCGCGGCGGAGTCGTTTCAACATGCTTGTATTATGCCCTACCTAGGCCTTTGGGTGCAATGTGGGTTGATATGTGTGGATTTCTTTACTGAGGGCGCGCGCATGCGACACATGCTTTTCGAGCTCGGCCCAAAATGGCGGGCCGTGTTGCATGATCTTGGTGTGCGTGAGTTCGTGCCAGAGTACGTAGTCAATAAGCTGCCAGGGCAATTGCATTAAATACAGATTGAGCGCGATATCTTTATTGCTACTGCAACTTCCCCAACGACTTTTGAGCTGCTTGATCGCCACACTTTTATAGCTATATCCGCCTTGCTCGGCGAGTTTTTGTAAACGCTGCGGTAACAGCGACTCACCTTCTTCGCGGAGTGCTCGTATTGATGCAGCGCGCGCGGCACGCTGGGCTTCGGGACTCTCGGCCTCAACGCCTCTTGGCAACCCCACACGGATTTCCTGCGCCTGTACTCGAGTACTCACCCGCCCGCTCGTGGTTTGGTTGAAGTATAAATGATGCGCTTTGCCGATCGCCTGGCCGTGTTTAAGTAATCCGGCGTGCTGTCCGCGCATGCTTTCAATCCAGGCGGCTTTGCTGGCGGCAAACACCGCGCCTGATTTGTACGGCACCCAGTGCGGCATTGAGACATGAACCTCCCCGCTTGCGGTAATGCTCAATCGTAAACTACGGCTGTTGTGACGTTTATAGAGGGTCACATCGCCGATGTTCGGGAGCTGGATGCGTTTCACTCCCATGATCGAAGTGCCTATCGGATTATGATATTACGGCGCGACATATCGACTCGGCCTGCCGTTGGGTTCGGCACGAGGTTAACAAGTCCGGGCTTTATAATGTTAGTACTTGCTTCTCCGGGAGTAATAAGACCGATTTCGCGGAGGCGCTTCATAAAGGCACTGCGCTGCATGTCAAAGATGTGTTTGCCGCTAATAACGACATAATCTTCGGTAGTTTGGGGGTTTTGCATGCCGCTGAGTTGCTTGTCGAAGGTTGCGCGGTCGAGTGGGACGGCGTATTTGTCGTCGGCACGACGGCGATCGCGTTTGCCAACTCGGGCGTAGGCGCTTTCGGTGTCGATCTGGAGCCAGACCAATACGTGCTCGGCTTTGGCTTTGCGTGCCATTTCGCGCAGTTCGCGGCGCTGAGTAGTTCGCATGGCGTTTGTGTCGTAAATGACACTCATACCCGCGGCCAAAAATTCCTCGGCCATGTAGTCCATGAGATGAGTTATGACGTCGTTTTCTTCTTTGTCGTAGCGAGGTTGTTCGAAAAGTTCCGACCGAATGCGATCGCCTTGAATATGAGCGGCGTGCAACGTTTCGGCCAATTGCCGCGCAAAGTAGCTCTTACCGGCTCCCGGGAAGCCATACAGCATGATGAGTAGCGGTTTTGCGGGTAAAACTTTCGACATAGGCTTATATAGGTATATCAGATTTCGTCAAAAACGAAAAGTCCGACCTCTCACCTCGATCATTCTACAAAATATACGTGCACTTCTGTAAAGATAGAAGTACTATAGGTGCGATATGGTTCACACATTTCATGAGATACAAACTATGGGCGCGGAGCGCGGTGTTGAAGTTGGCGTGGCTTTTGTGGCAAATCATGTCGACGATCAGCGATATCAGTGTAACGGTGATCGTGCGCATCTAGCAATTGGCATGGCGGAACTTTCGCTAGCCAGTCATGTGTTGAATCGTGTTGGTGAGGACTCGTCATGGCTTCAAGAAAAATGCTATTCATTTGATAAAGGTCAGCCCCGGAATGCGTCCGACGCAGATGCCGACGACGCGCCACACAACGCGTTACTTATGCGCCGTATGCTTAGCCATGAGGGAGACGAAGATGCATTCCGTCGACTTGCACGTCAGGCAATCGTGCGCTTTGACGGCGACACCGGCGAGAGTGATCGCAAGTCACCGGACATGTCTTCGTTTAAAGATGTTGAGAAGCACTACGGCTACACTACGCCCTTGCTTGCACTCGGAGTAATTGAAGATTTTGCGAATGTTCGCACGCCGGCCTATCGGAATGCTATTCGCGGCATGACTTACAAACCTGCTCCTTTTGGTGTACGACAATATTTTGCGCCAGCAACGAATCCAAACATAGTGATTAATAAACTGGGCATATACGATAACGGCCCGCTTCATATGCGCCACGACATAGGACTGATCTATAACGATAAGCGGCTCCGCGTGCTGTACGCGATTCTTACAACCACTGATGAAAGGAAAATGCCAGAAACCGCCGACCGGGCCAGCGGTGTGGCGGTTGCCGAGCAGCTCATCAGCCATGCTGCTGAAACGTTGAGCGTTGTTGCGAGTTTATAACGGTTTCTACGTCTACGGTGCCTCGTTGGCCGTATATGTATGCAGCTTAGGCTTCGTCGGGTTCGGCCGTACGGAGCATTTCGTCGAATGCGGCACGTGCGCGCTCGGCCCTACCGTGATGAATTTCGGCACCAGTGGTTGAGATGACCATAAGGAGGCCGCCCAAGACCATGGTGAGTGGCGTAATATGATGTTCGGCGACGGCACGAATGGCCTCGCCGTTTCCGGAAAATTTGCCTTGCATTGTGTGGACTATCTCTTGACCAATGAGGCTGAAGGCTATGCCAATACCGCCATTGACAGCCATTGAACGCGCTGCTCTTGCCTGTTTGTCTTCGTTTGCTGCGACGCCATTATAGTCGACAACACGTTCTTCTGGCTCTTCGCCATGGGTAATATTGGTGGATTCTACGAATTGTTGCGCAAAATCGGCGCGACCGATATGGTCAGGATGATCTGGCAAGGAAGATACGTCGATATGACCTTCTATAGGTTTGCCTTCTTGAGGTTGTTCATGAGCCATGCGGCGAGTATACAATAATTATCAGTGATTGCAATAAGCTTGCCGAGAGCTCAATCTTGACTACGTTCGAGATCGGTTGAACTCGGCCAATGTAACTTCTTTCGGGCCATCATATCGAATTTCGTAAGTACCAACCTTGGATTGCCGGGTTCTGCACGCCGGACGAACATGTTCGCACCATAGTAATGCCCAGATCCTACTGAAGTTATTCCACCATAAAGATCTTGTACGTCGTCATAATGTACCGTAGTAGGATCGCCGCCGACTGCTCGAACGATTTCGTTATATAGTTTCTCACGTTCACGATCGTCTGGAAGATATCCGTCTCTTTTCTTGGTGCCCAAATCAGAATCACCATATTCGTGAGCCATGATATGTACGAAAGGTGAAGTGGTATTTTCGCTGTCGGGGATAAAACTACCATGATATTGTACTCCGCGAATGATCGGCAATGGACGACCACGCTCGTCAGTCCGTCCAGAAAGATCTACTTTCTCGGCGCCAGCACCAAACATCACATTGGCTTTAAGCATTGATTCGCCAATTCGGCGATCAAGTAATATTTGAGTACCACTTTCATGTGCCGTATATATGTTGTAGCTCGGACATATTTTAATCGCCAGATCCTCGCCATCCGGCAAGGTTACGCGCTCAACCATGCCAAACCTACCGGCAGTGCCTTCTTCACGCTTTTGCAGAACTATTGGTATTATCTCTTCTGACGCTTGATCGGCGGCCCCGAGAAGTTCATCAACAATTTCGGCTTGCCGCTCGTCCTCTGGGTTGATTGCATCGGGGAGTAATAATCGGCCGGCATAATCTTCGGTGTGGTACGCAAACCACTCCGGACCAGCCGGAGACATTGCAATGCGTCCTTGAAACTCATACTCCTGGTACGACATATTTGACATATTATATCATAAAAATAGCTGTTTAGGAAGGGTGCGTTATTGACCTGAAGTGATAGAGTGCTCATCGTGCCACTTCACAGATGACATTTTGCGCGAAATGTCGTATTATACGGGCTGTCGTATCAGTTACGGTAACCCTAGGGGAGTAGCTCAGTTGGTAGAGCACAGGTCTCCAAAACCGGGTGTCGCAGGTTCAAGTCCTGTCTCCCCTGCCAAGCGTAT
>CAZRIO010000020.1:0-18302 GCA_964600185.1 uncultured Candidatus Saccharibacteria bacterium
GAGATCTACACCTGGAGGGACACTCTTGCCCTTGACGACGCTCTTCCGATCTTGTTGCTGCGCCGCTTCATAGCCAAGGACCCAGCCGTTCGTACGAATACTCTCATAATATGGTGTGGCGAGCAATTTACCTTTTGGATCGAGCGTTTCAGGGAAACCACGGTCACGCACGATGATTCGCTGCCATGCGTCCAGAGCCTGCTGTATGTGCGCGGCGTATCGTGGATCGTGGGTTTGCTGGAAAAGGGCAATTTGCATTTTGACATAGCTCATACCCCAATAACTCCATGTTGCCGTGCCGCCATACGAGCCGACAAACGTGCGCACAAAAAAGTTCTGCTGCGCCGGATTTCCGGTGGCGTAGCGAATCGGCACGGGGCTTGCGAGCTGCTTTTGGTCGATATATGTCGAAATGCGCGCAAGTTTTGTTTGGTCATCGCGGTTCACGGGCTCTAAAAAGCCCGTCGTAAGCGCAATCAACCAGTCCGACGAATATGAGTGCTCATGTCCTTTGGCCAGATCGTCGATAAAATGTCCTTCGGTCTTGTCCCAAAAGCGGTCGATAATAGTTTGTCGCAAAGCATCGGCGTCGTTCGCCGAAAATTGCGCCAGATTGAGCCGCGCCGCAAGCTGCTGCGTGCGCCATAAAATCACATTGTCATAAAAACTACTTTGGCGATTGGCGGCATCGCGGGCGCTCGACACGTGAATGTCCGTTCGCACCAGTCCGGTTTTGGTGTCACGCACCGTACCGACATAATTCCGATACGCCAGCTGCAAGCCTTTGCCGTAACGTTGCAACAACTGATCGGCGACGTCTTTGGTCGCCGGATCGCTTTTGAGTTTTTCAAGCGTCGCAAACAAGCTATATAAAGTATCCGACGGATAATTATAAATGTTAACAGCGAGCACCCCATGGGCGCTAATCGGCATGAGCGTAGTCACGGGACGCCCCAGCTGGTCGATCGCCGACAAACCATATGCCACCGTCTGCACGGCAATGCGCTGCCGATTCTGCCAGTCGTGCCCCGAACGAGCAGTGGCGGGATTCAACAAATCTTCATAAAACGTACCGAGGTTGCGCACATACAACCCATCAAACTGGTCGCCAGAGATCACATATGGCTTACTAGGATCAAATCGAATGGCGTGAATACCGTCGATAATTGAATCGGCATTCCCGGCCGGAACTTTTGGTCCTTGCACACGAGCCCACAAAATACTGGCGACTTGTTTGCCGTAAATGCCCACAAAATTTGCCAGACCACTGCTGTAAACTTTTGGAACATAGTGCTGCGTTAACACAACTTTTCCGTTTACAAAACTCGTGGTGAACGGCGATTTTACCACCGTATTGCTGCTATACGGACTGGTGGCGATCAAATAACTAAACACAAAGATCAGTAACCCAACGACGATGCCAATCGCGAGCAGCCACCGGCGACGCACAAAACCTTTTACACCGCGCAAAAACCAACCAAAGGTGCCCGCTTGCAGACCGGGTAGAGCAGGGCGCAGCTGATGATCCGCCACCACAATGCGCCGATAACCGGCTATCGCATCAAAACTCAACAAAACACACACGAACATTGCGGCGTAGCCGAGCACCTGCAACCAGTCAGAGGCGAACACACTCGAAGAGGCTACCGCATGTGCAAACACAAACAACAGCAAGCCGCTCCATGCAAACATCGCTGCGTATTTTCCTGGGTCAGAAGGATGCAGTTTATATTTCCGGATTTTCGCAACGGTACCGAGCACCAAAATCACGACACTTTGCAACAGCACGATCGCAATCGGCACTACCGGAACCGTGTGCGCAATAATGAAAACGGCGAGGGCAGCAACAGCGATAACTTTATCGAATCCAGCGTCGAGGGCTTCGCCGACGTGACTTTTAGTACCGGTGCGATCGGCCACGAAACCATCAAGCAAATCCGCACAGCGCCCCACAAATAAAACAAAAAAGCCGAGCATCAGCCGGCCTTGCCACAATAGTCCTAATCCACCGAGCGACAATGCGAGCCCAAGAAGCGTCACGCCGTTTCCGGGCGTCACATAGCCATGGGTTCGAGCCGCCACGCGTTGCCAAGAGGAACGCGAACGAGCAGGAATATTTTCCCAGTCAGGTTTTTCATGCTGCAGGGTATGGCTCACCCCTTAACGATACCACAAGCAACACCGCCGTCGTAGTTATTTATGCCGTAAGTTTGAGCTCTTCAATCTGGGCAACGATTTCGTTAAACATTTCCTCGGCAAAGTTGTCTGCATCGCCAGGATTTGTGGGCCTTCGTTCACCTTCGCCCAGATCAGTGATTTGCCAAATTTCAACATAGGGCGGCTCGGGACCAATCGCGGCGGCTTCTTCGGCCACGCGCTCATTCATAAATATGGTGATATCGCCACGAGCGAGTCGTTCGGCGGTGAGTTGCTCACGCACTCGCTTTGCAAACTGATCAATACCACGTTTTTCGAGCACTGCGAGGCCGTGCGGCGAAACCGGCATGTCTTTATAGAGTTCAACCGCAGTGCCGCTCGACAAAACATCGACTTCGAGCATGTTGCGTGAACGTAAATATGCTTCGGCCATAGTGCTGCGGAGGCCGTTCCCGCGACAAATAAAGTGTACTATCATGAAACGTATTGTATCATCTGCAAGCTAGTTTGTAGTCTGATATTTACCGGGGTTTTGCTGCTCGGTACACGTCGGCATAATCCCAAGGCCTCCGGGCTGGAAAAATGCATCCGGCATAAACCCAAACACCTTGCTAACACTGCCATCGGGAGCCAGATCATATCCTACTTTAGGCAGAGGCGAGTTCGGATCAACTGCATCGTATTGTACCGCGCCGTTGGCGTGTGCCCGATCAATCTCAACCACATCCCAGATTTCAGAACCGCCAACTTTGCTTCCCATAACCTGACAAACACCTTTTACGAGATCTTGCGGGCCATCCATGCCTTGCCATTCACGCGGCCAGACGCGGTCGCTCACCCCATTGGTGACGTTTATGGTGTTACTTGTAGTGAGTTCGCCCTTAGGAATTTTGGGAGCGCGGTAAATTGGCACGATGCACGGATGCGTTTTGGTGCCGTCAGGGCAATTGCCGTTATAAAGGCCTTGGAGATTGGGGACGGCAAGGCGAGGCTGGGGATCGTCGTACTGGAGTGCTCGACTTGAAGTGGGCGTTGGAGGAGCTGAACTGTGTGTTGGAGTAGTCTCCGTGTAGCATACAAGACATCCGAAACTTTTGCAGGCGCTCGTCCCCAGTCCGACCACCGCCAGCAAACTGAGCGCCGCGCCCGTTCGTTTTAATCTGTTCCCGCCTAGTCGTTGTTTGTCACCACTCATTTATTTTCACCTTTACATTAATTACTTATAACTTGCAAATTATGCAAAAATAGGTTACAATCATGTCATTACCAACCGGAGGGGTGTCAGGAGTTTCATGCCCTTCGCGTTACCTTCGATTCTTACGCGTATCATCGCGCACGTTCGCCAGCACTTGCACCGCACCATCCTTGTCGCTGGCATTTTTGTGCTCCTCCTGATTGTCGCGATAGAGGGTTTTACCGGTAACTTACCGCATGTACTCACTACACTCCGGAACGATCTCCAGCCACAAGGCTACACAGAGCTCGCATTTAATAATACGGCAGAGCTCCCAAAAAAAGCCAATAATGAAACAGTTCTTAACTTTAGCTTTTCTATCCACAATGCCGAGGGGCAAATCACTTCTTACCCTTATATCGTAGCTGTCAAGAGCGGAAATACAATAACAGGACTCGACAGCGGGCGAATTACCCTGCAAAATGATCAGTGGATCACGAGGCCGGAATCAGTCCGCTTATTTAATGTTGCCCCGATCCAACAGATTTTCGTATTTTTACCAACGAAGCAGCAAACAATTAATTTCTGGGTGAAAGGAGTGACCCTATGAAAAAGGTAGTGGTAGTAATACCGTGTCATAACGAAGAAGAGGGGATTGCACGCGTATTGAAGGCGATTCCTCACAAACATATGGAGAAGCTTGGCTTACACGTTCAAGCTCTCGTAATCGACAATAATTCAACCGACAAGACCGCCGAAGTTGCCAGGAAGGCAGGTGCGATTGTGATTCCGGAAAAGCGACGAGGTAAAGGCAACGCCATGCGTGCCGGCTTCAACGCGCTGGAAGACGACGTTGACTACGTAGTCATGCTCGACGGCGACGACACCTATCGTCCGAGCGAAATGCACCGTATGCTCGAACCACTTTTGAATGACTTTTGCGACGTAGTCGTAGGTTCACGCATCGGCGGTAAATTGAGTGACGGTTCACTTACATATTTGAACCGCCTCGGTAACTGGGTGTACACGTTCTTTGTCCGGCTAGTGTACCGCGCAAACGTCACTGACGTCTTAAGCGGTTATTTTGCGTGGAAAAAGGACGCGATCGACGACCTCGCACCGCACATCAAATCTGACGGTTTCGCCATCGAGATGGAAATGATCATCAAAATGGAAAAACTCGGCCACGAAGTATATTCAGTGCCGATTACCTACGACCAACGTGCTGGTGAGAGTAAATTGAGCCGCTTCAAAGACGGTGCCCGCATCGTACACATGTTCTTTTCTGGCTTGTTCTGGAAACCACCAAAGCAATCACTTGCCATGGAAGGCAAAGAGGACTAAAAACCTATGCGTATCGCCCTCGTTTCTGACGTTGTGTATCCGTACCACAAAGGCGGCAAAGAGCGCCGGCTCGACGAAGTTTCGCGTCGGCTCGCGCTAGCCGGTCACGACGTGCACATTTACACCATGCAATGGTGGGAGGGCGGTAAAAACAAAAGTGAACATGGCGTTCATTTGCACGCTATTTGCAAAAAATACGAGCTTTACCAGGGCGATCGCCGTTCAATCAAAGAAGGCATCATGTTCGCCTTAGCGTGTTTCAAAATGTTCGGCAAAAAATTTGATGTTGCCGAAGTTGACCACATGCCATATTTTCCGCTCTATACTATGTGGCTGGTTTGTTTGCTTAAAGGCAAGCCGATGCTCGCCACCTGGCATGAAGTGTGGGGCCGTGATTATTGGAAAACGTACATGGGCGGTTTGAGTGGCACCATCGCGTATTTGATCGAGCGCTTCAGCATCTTTTTGCCCAAGCAATTCGTTGCCGTTTCACCATATACTGCGCGCCGACTGCGTGAAGAATATGGCGTGAAGGACAGCCAGATTATTGTTTCGACCAATGGTACTAATTTGGACATTATCAAGAATGCAGCGATTGCCAAAAACGGTTCCGACATCGTGTATGTTGGCCGACTTTTGGCACACAAAAACGTCGATATGCTAATCCGCGCAGTTGCGACGCTCAAAAAAGATTTGCCCAATGTGAGTTGTAAAATCATCGGCAAAGGACCAGAAACCAAACCACTGCAAAAACTTGTCAAAGATTTGAAACTCAGCAAAAACGTCACCATTATACCACCTATTGAATCGAGCAGCGACCTGTTTTCAACCATGAAAGCGGGCAAGGTTTTCGTGTTCCCATCAGAGCGCGAAGGCTTCGGTTTGATCGCACTTGAAGCCGGTGCTTGCGGCTTGCCGGTGCTTACTTTGAACGATCCCGGCAACGCTACTGTTGACCTCGTTACGCCCGGCAAAAACGGCGACGTATTCGACGATGAGGCTGGCCTCGTGGCTTTACTGAAAACGTATCTTGTTAAAAAACAATCCCGCACTGCTATTGAAAAATTTGCCCAGAAATATGACTGGGACCATACCGTAGAACCGTTACTTGAAAGGTACGCATCATGAAGACATCATTCGTAATTATTGCTTATAACGAGGAGCGCAACATTGCCGCAACGCTCGACTCCATTTTTGCGCAGGACAATCTGCAGGATTATGAAGTTGTAGTAGTGAACGACGGCTCGCGCGACCGCACACTGCAGCTCGTGCAGGCGGTTGCCCGTGAATACCCAGAGCTTAAAATTGTCGACTTGCAGCCAAACAAAGGTCGTGGTGCTGCGCGCGCAGCCGGGCTGGCAGCCGCTCAAGGTGATTACCTCGCATTTGTGGACGCCGACATCGTACTTCCCAAAGACTGGCTCAGCCGCTGCATGAGTTACATGAGCGAATACGACGCCTGCGGCGGCATCGCCGTTCCGGATGGCGACGTGGCGTGGGTGCACCGCGTGTTCAAGCTTTCACCAAAAGTCGCTCCACACACTACAAAGGTGAGTGGCGGCAACGGTTTATTCAAACGTGCCGTGTTCGAAAAAATTGGCTTCGACCCAAACAAGCGCAATGGTGAAGACGTTGATCTTGGTTACCAAATCGACGCCGCCGGACTCAACACCACCAGCATCCGCGACTTGTTAGTCGAGCACCACGAAACCAAAACTTACGGCGAAAGCTTGTCATGGCTGTTTGAAAGCGGCGTTGGCGCGAGCCGTCAGTTCTACGAGCACAAACAAGTGCGTTTGCCCGACCTCGCGTTTTTCGGCTTTGTCATTGCGATGCTCGTAACGATCATCGGCGGGTTCTTTATTCCAACTTCATTGCTGACGGTGCTTATTATTCTTGATCTTTTGTACGTTAGCGCGAGCAGTGCAATGCATTTGTTTACCAAATTCAACCTATCAAAAACTTTGGTCCGAAGTGTATTCGGCGTTATCGCGAATATGACACTGCTGGTGTCGTACTACCTCGGTCGTAGCTTAGGCATGATCACGGAGTGGAGGAAGTAACATGGCCCGAAAACGCCTGCCGCTGATTAGCGTAGTCGTTTGTTGTTACAACGGCGCCGATGTGCTGCCGGATTGTTTGCGTGCCATCCAAAAACAAAACTGGAAAGGCAAGATGGAAATCATCGTGGTAAACGATGGTTCGGCCGACGACACGCCCAAAGTTGCCAAGTCATTCAAAAAAGTCCGCCTTGTTAATAACGAGCAAAACAAAGGCATCGCCGGTGCGCGCAATGTCGGTTTGAACGCCGCCAAGGGCGAAATCATCGCCATGACCGACGCCGATTGCCGCCCGCAACCGAGCTGGCTCAAAGAGCTCTACGCCGCATACACCGACGAAAACGTACAAGGCGTTGGTGGTGCAGCGCTTTCCAAAGACGAGAGTCGGTTTATGTTCCGCTACTTGCACGCCGCCAGCCCGCTCGAACCACTCGAAACCACATTGCTCAAATCCAACAATATTTTCTACCGTTTTGGTTTGTACTTAAAAGCTTTAGCAGGCAAGGGTGAAAAACGCCAAAACCGCAAGCGCAGCGTGTATTCGCTGGTTGGCGCAAACATGTCATTCCGAAAATCGTTGGTTAATGAAATCCAGTTCGACGAACGATTCCGCTTTGGTGGCGAAGAAGAAGATTTGTGTAAACGCATCAACCAGAAATATCCTGGCAGTTTGTGGTTCGCACCAAAATCGAAGATTATCCACCAGTACGATCCGAAGCTTCGTGATACATTGCGCCGTAGCAAAGCTTACGGCAAAGGCAACGCCCGCATGTTCTACAAACACGCCGATGTCGGGCCAATTATTTATCCATTCCCCCCACTTTTAGTCATGTCTTTGTTACTCGGCTTGGTCAATCCGTGGCTCCTACTGACGCCGCTCGTTTTGGTACAACTTTTGTATTCACGCTGGCCGTTAACAGTGGTAAAAACGCGTAAACTCGAGCCACTTTTGTATGGCTACATCCAAGCCCTGCAAGAATGGTACAGCAACATTGGCTTCATAAAAGGGCTCTACGCATTCCGAAAAATGTTCCAAGCCGAACGTGATGCACGTCGCAAAAAAGCACCAGCAAAAACCGAAAAAGCCACTAAGGCCGAGAAAAAACCAAAGCCACAAGTTGCCCTAAAACCAGTTGTTTCGATAGCCGCACCGGACCGAAAACTCATACTTCAAAAGCCACACATCTTTGGCATTCTGACCGGACTTTTGATAATTGCAGCTGTACTCGAAACGCAGCGTAGCCAAATCCAAGCACTCTTTGTCGGACTGTTCATCGCGTTCGTGCCAGGTCTTTTGATGCTCATGTCGCTCCGCATCCCAGTCCGCCGTTTGCGCGGCATATTATATGCGTTTACCGGCAGCCTTGGATTGCTATTACTTATTGCACTGATCGACAACCTGCTCATCTTGCGCTGGCCGGCGGTTTTCCACTTTAGTACGTTTTATTTTGCGGGTTCAGTCGGACTCGTAACCATCGGGTTGATGTTCGCCGCATGGAATCGAACACCCGACACACTTTCATACACCTTGAGCTCACAAAAATTACGGCGTATCGCGCCCGCAGGCTATATGCTACTTTTGCCGCTCATCGGTGTTGTTGGTTCGGGAGTTTTAAACCACAGCGGCAACAATACGATCAGCATGCTCGTATTGGGCACAATCGCCGCCGCATCACTTATTATTTTGCTTCGCATCCAAAAACTACGTCCGGCATTTTTGCCGCTCTTCATATACATCGTTGCGTTGACAATTATCTGGATGGGCGCGATGCGCGGCGATTTTGTGAGCGGCACCGATGTAAGCAAAGAGTTTTACCTCAGTAACCTTACGCAAGCCGTGGGCCAGTGGAGTCCGAGCCTCTACCACGATCCATACAACGCTTGTCTGAGTATCAACTTGCTGCCCACACTCCTTAACAATGTCCTGAAGATAAGTGATGAATTTATCTTCCGCGCAATTTTGCCGATGTTTTACGCACTCGTGCCCGTCATGACCTTCGCGTTATACCGCAAATATGCCAAGCGCACGATTGCACTTTTGGCCGGTTTGTTCTTTATCATGCAACCGATTTTCATGAGCTGGGCCGCGGTACCGATTCGTCAGATGATTGGGTTCGTGTTCTTTGGCGCCGTACTCATGGCATTATTCGACAAGCGTCTGAGCATTTGGCAGCAACGCGGGTTAGTCGTGCTGTTCGCACTCTGCATGGTCTTGTCGCACTATTCAACGACGTACATCGCGATCGCATGTTTAGTTTTGGCTTATGTGTTACAACGAGGCGAATACTGGATTCGCCGCTTCC
Organism: uncultured Candidatus Saccharibacteria bacterium; assembly: GCA_964600185.1. Classification (GTDB taxonomy): domain Bacteria; phylum Patescibacteriota; class Saccharimonadia; order Saccharimonadales; family UBA4665; genus DATASD01. The sequence continues at coordinate 9,039 of CAZRIO010000020.1, forward strand.
GACACAAATGGGATCGCGGCGCATTCGCACCGGTTATTGGTTTGCCGCTCATCATCGCTACATTTGGACTTGCGGCGATTTGGTACGGCCCGGTTAACCACAGTTCGAGCAACCTCACGCACCTCATGGACAAAACAATTTCCGAGATCAAACAGGGTCACTGGAACATTTTTGCGAGCGATGCACACTCCCAGCAAACGGGCTTGTTGGATCAGTTTGACCTGAATTCGGCACCACGCACCGCCGATCAAGTATGGCAATCGTACATCCAAAAAATTAACCACAAATACGACGGTTTGGTCGTGCACCCGCTGCAAAGCAAAGAAACCACACCAGCCATCAAACCACACGCACCGCCAAAAATTGACGAAAAAACGAATCACCACATCGTGACGCTGGCCGCACTCGGCGGACAATTTATGAGCAAACTGATGCGTTTATTCATGGTGGTCGGACTCGCTATATTCACGATAAAGCTCTTTAGACGCAAGTCAGGGGATGAAGCCGGTCTACAAATCTTTGCCCTCGCCGCCGCCCTTGTAATTGTACTCATTATTGTCGTACCATACGCCAGTGTCGATTACGATTTGGGACGCACGACACAGCAATTATTGCTGCTGCTTTCATTCCCAACCGTAGTTGGCGGGGCAGCGTTCGTGCGGTGGTTATTCCGAAACAAACTGTCGCTGATTCCCGCCAAGCAACTCGCCGGACTTTTGATTGTTGGTTACTTCTTGTTTATTTCCGGCATGGTCGGGCAATTAACCGGTGGCGTCAATCCGGTCGGTATGCTCAACAATTACGGCACGCAGTATGACCAATACGTGCACAATGGTGAGGTTGCAGCCGCGCAATGGCTCAGGCAAAATAAAGACAGCTCCAACATTTACGCCGGCTACTTTGGCGGCAATCGTTTGTGGCTCGCAAGCATCGACAAACCGAGCTTCTACAACGACATTCTGCCGTGGACGCTCGACAAACAATCCTACGTTTTCACAAGTTACGCCGAAAACAGCAACCAAGTCGCCACCACCTATTACCAAGGTTCATTCGTTCAATATCAATACCCAACAGCATTACTAAACAGCCACAAGGATCTGCTCTACAATGACGGCCAAGCCAAAATCTACAAGTAAAAACCCGTACTTTTCGATTGTAATCGTCGTGCGAAACGACCGCGGTATTTTGTCGTCACTTGAAGCACTCAACAAATATGTAGCCAAGAAATCTGACTGCGAAGTAATCGTCGTCGACGCTTCCACCAATGGCGCACTTGACGACATCGCCAAGCAGTTTTCGTGGGTACACTGGGTACCGTTTGTGAACACAACAGGCAAGCGCTTTACGATTCCAGAGCAGAGAAATCTGGGCACCGCGAAAGCGCGCGGGGAAGTGATCATCTTTTTGGACGCCAATTGTGTGCCCGAAAAAGGCTGGATCGAAACCTTTGAAAAAGCCTTTTTGAAAGAAAATCACGATGTGGTTACCGGTCCGATTCGCTCCGTCGGCGAAAACAAAGTACACGACGCTGGCTATGAAATTTTTGCCGACAATCAAGCAATCACCGAGTGCGGTGCAGCCAACTTGGGTATTCGAAAGTCGGTCTTAAAGCAGCTGCACGGCTTTGACGAAGACATGAGCTACGGCGAAGATGTCGATTTAACCTGGCGCGTGCGCGAAGCAGGCTACAAAATCATCTTTAAAAAGAATGCCGAGATTGCTCACGATTGGGGTGAATTCCGCGAAGAACTCCACCGTGCATATCGCTATGGCGCCGCTCGCACGGCACTTTACAAAAAGCACCCACAACAATTGAAGCGTATCATCGGCCCAGATATGAACGTGCTGATTTATCCTGGTTTTCTCGTGCTGTTGCCGGTCACCATTTGGTTCCCATATTACCCATTACTCATCATCGTTCCGCTGCTCAAAAACTTCGGTAAACATGCATTTTCACGAACCACATTGCATCTCGTGTACGGCGCCGGCGTCATCAAAGGCATTTTTAAAACAGTATAGAAAGAAAATATGAGTATTTTAAAACGGGCGAAAAACGCCGCCACTTTTTACAAAGAAGAATTAGCCCGCGAAGGCAGCAAAGAACGCGACATTATTCGCGGCATCAAAAGTGGCAAGCCAGTCGTTTCATACATGGGTTTTACCGGCCACAACAACTTGGGCGACGAGATTTTATACGATGCCTACAAAGCACTGTTCCCAGAGCTCGTTTTAGTGCCGTTTCGCGATAGCAAAACACTCAAACTTTATGCCAAATTACACAAAAAACCGATGTATGTCGCTGGCTTTCTCGGTGGTGGGACACTGATAAATCAGAGCACGCGATGGCTCAACCAAATTGCCGTCTTACAAGAGCAAGGACTGCCGATTTACTGTCTCGGCACCGGCGTTACCGTGAGCGATTTTCGTGAAAAACACGAAAAAACCAGCATGAACGAGTGGGTAAAAACACTCGAAACATTTAAGCAAGTCGGCGTGCGCGGACCATACTCGAAAAAGATGTTGGAAGACGCGAAATTCAAAAACTTTGTTGTTACCGGCGACACGGCTTTGACCCTAGCGCCAGCAAAAATGCCGAAACGCCCCGGCACAAAAGTAATCGGTTTTAACTATGGCCTCGTCAAACAAAATCAGATTTGGGGCGACGCAAATACGTACACCGAAAACATCGTGCAGTCCATCAAAAACTTTATTAAGGACGGGTACGAAATCCGTTTACTCACCGTGTGGGACAAGGACATTCCAAGCACCGAAGCACTCGTAAAACTTGTGGATGATCCGAAATGTACGATGCGTTTGTGCTACAAAACGCTCGAAGATTTCAACCATGAGCTCGCCGAATGCGAATACTTCATCGGGCAAAAATTACACGCCAGCATCATGGCGTGCATGGAACGCATCCCAACCATCATGATCGAGTACCAGCCGAAATGCCGCGACTTCATGGCATCGGTCGACATGGAAGACTATGTGATCAAAACCTCGGACTGCACGCCGGAAGGCCTCAAAAAACTCTTCAATAAGCTTGAAAAAAACGCAGGCACGATTCAAAAAACACTCGACAAACGCGTTACCGGCTACCAAAAAATCCAAAAGCAAGAAGCCGCCAAAATCACCAAACAACTCGTGTAACTTACTTAGACAAAGCTGCTGCGGCACTGAACTTGCCGCGGTGGCGGCGGAGCAGGGCTGGTGCAAATAGCACCACGTATGCAAGACACGATAACGTTTGCCCAATGATGTAGCCAATGCCGATGCCAATCAAACCCATGTGCAAGAACGCCGCAAATGCCACAAGTGTTGCCGCCGCGCCAAAAGCGTTCACGCCAACCAGCATCCAAAGTCGTTTCTGGACTTTCAAAATCACATTGCCGGTCATGTTGAGCACCATAAAAATGGTGGCCGTCGCCAAAAGGTAGAGTAGGTTTGCTCCACCGGCAGCGTATTCGTGACCGAAGATTTCAATCGCGAATTTACCGAGTAAGAGTACGCCGAGTACGCCGACAACCGTAAGACCCAAAGTAAATTTCAGCGACTTCAATACGAGGGAAATTAAGTGTTTCCGCTCTGCGTGCGAGCCTTCGGCGAACAACGATTGCGTGGTCGACGTCGGAATAATCTGCAACATATTCACGATCATCATCACCATGTAAAAGTACGCGGCTGATTTTGCGCCGAGGCGATTCACAATCAAAATCGGCGCGATTAACAGCGGAAAACCCCACACAAAACCGGCAATGTAATTGGCGATCGAGTAACCGCCCATCAACTTCATAATGCTCTTATTGAGCTTGAACGAAAACTTATAATTGAACTTTTTGACCATGTAATAAAAGCTGAGAATCACCGCCGCAATCACGCCGCTGATGTGTGCCATAAAGATACCGCGAGCACCAAACCCAACGAACGCAAACGGTAACATAAGACGCACAATGCTGTAGCCGGCGTAAATTGCCACGTTATATTTTGTCGCGCGGTTAGCTAAAAATACGCTATCAGTAAAGGTGTTGATCGTCACCAAAACCATTGAGAGCAAAAACAGTCCAAGGAAAAGTGAATCGTGCCGCACAAACAACATCTTCGGTGAGAAAACCGGCATCATAATCGCATACCCGATGGCGATGACCAACGAAGCAATGACCACCAAAATCAGGGAGGTATTAATCTTCTCGTTCTTTTGCGTCGATTTTGGCAAGAATCGCACAAGCGCATTGTTAAGCCCCAAAATACTAATCTGGGAGATTAAGGTCGCGATTGAAATCAATGTTCCAGCCAACCCAACATCGGTCGAGTTATACAAATGAGCCGCAAAAACCCAAAACACGTACCCAAAAACCGTCATCAATCCTTGCGCGGCGATGAGAAAAATCGAGTTGCTGTGCAGGCTGTTGCCGCCAAGCCTTGCTTTTATGGCTGAAACTATTTTCATAACAATTAAAAAGGTCAAACTCGCTCGTTTCCGTCGTCGTTCGACCTTCCTTACTACATCTATTTTACAACTGTTTACCGATTTTTACAACAGAGAGATAGTGCAACTGTGTAACTTGAGATAACAATTACCAAAGATAGCTCGCCCTGACTTGCAAGCTAATTGCATCTTTGCTAGTATCGAACACTTATGAGTGTTGAAGAAACAAGAGCAGGATTAGGGCAAGTGAATGCCGTAACTCGAATGGCAATCGATGACTTAGCCGTGCCGCAAGAAGGACATGCGGTTCATGAGGCCGCGGGCCGGGAGATTGCGGGCGCGGGCCAAAGCATCGAGCAAAGGGTAGCAGAGGTCCTACACCATCTCGAAATAGCTCGACGCGCTCTCAACGAAGTCGACGGTAATGACCAGAAGATCAAAAGTTTACTTGCTTCACTCCCGGCCGGTGAACACCATATAGCTACTGCACTCAAAGAGGCCGAACAGGAAGTGGAAAAAACCAAAACAATGGGTGTTTTTGCAGCTGTAAAGGGTTTGCGACGCTATCTCGGACTTGGTCGTGATTTTAAGAAACTTGGTTCAATCGTAATGGATGTGCCGGGCACAGAGCCAGCCAAGCAAATGCTTGAGGCAGCCCACGATCTTAATGAAGCAATCCAGGCCACCTTATGAGCGAGCAACCCCATCTAGACGTACTGGATCAAATTAGTACCATCGCCAACGGGAGCATCGAAGCATACCAGCGAGGTTCCGAAGCGCTCGACGCCGCAAAGGCGGGCACCGATGCGTTAGTCGAGCTCTTGAATACCGCGGGAGGGGCTATAACTACCAGCCAAACCCAGGCCGAGCGAGATGCTGCTTCTATTAATAATGCCGTAGAACATACCGGTCAGGCATATAGTCTGCATGTTAGTTTAGAATTTCCGGATGGCGCAGAAGCCAAAACTGCGCAGAGCCAACTAGCCGAAGCAGCTCGACTTCTGGGAAGGGTAGCGCGTGGCTATATTCATTTGCAGCAACAGCTTTCACATGGCATCGGCGCTGAGATAAACAAGCACAGACAAGCTATCTTACGGGATGCATTCGGGAGTATTGGTTTGGGCCAAATGCAAGTACGGTTCAACGGTATAGCCTCACAGCGGGCAATCATTGATGCCTCCGAAGCCTACAAACAGCGGCGCATTGATGAAGCGAGAGATGTCAAAGCAGGTCAGCAACTTTTGGAAACCGCCAAGACGACGCTGACACCAGTCGAAGAAGAAGCGACAACGGAAGCCGAAAAGAAACCAACTCCCCAGTCGATCATAGCTGAACTTGACGATGTTGTTAAAAACCTCCGACCCATGGGGCCGATCCTCGCAAATTTCCCCGCAAGCGCACAAGCACTGCAGCAACTGTATGAAGACGCCGGAACGATACTCATGAGCTGGACGACCGCACCCGAAGCAGTTAAAGCTAAGCACGAAAGCATCGGGAGAGCACTCGCAGATCTGGTATTGCCGATCGGCGCTGAAGCCATCAACGAGCATGTAGGTAAGATCACAGCTAGTAAAAACAGTATCGAATCCGCGAAAAATGAAGTAGAAATTTCAAAAGGCTTCGTAAAATGGGGCCGGGAATTCATCGGGAAAACGATAAGTCTTTTGGGTAAATATGTAAGACGGAGGTCATAATGTCGGAAGAAGCAATAGCACATAATTACGCCGGGCAGATGGAGGCACTAGGTCTTGCTATCGACGCGGTTGCTGCGGATATCGGGAGCACGATCGCTCCCCTGGATAATGCGGCTGCCGCCTTGGGCAACATGAGCACGCAAGCTAAAACTGCAAAAGAAGCCGTTACAGAAGATATTGGGAAAATTCGGACAGCGGGTGATCAGTTTGATGAAGCTGGCGCGGCACTCGATACAAACACTATCATTTCACCCAATCATCCTAAAATGCAAGCAGCGCTTGGCGCTGGCGGAGAGGCGCTTTCGGCGCTTGAGACCGCAAAAGAACAATACGGTACCGCCGAAGCGACTTTAGAGGAAGAAGCGGGGAAGTTTGGTGAACGTAAAACACTGATCGAAGCAGATTCTGCAGTCTTAAAAGAATTCGTGCGAAAAGGCGAGGCATTTTCCACAGAGGTGACCCAGGCAGCAGCGAACGCACGCCCCGCATGGTAGCGGTGAGCAGGAGGCGTATTATGTCCCGTGCTCAAACACTGCGGATAAAATACCGCAAACTGCGCGCGCTGGACATAATACGCCTCCTGCTCACCGCTAAATTAGAATGTTACCAGCCAAATTCTGAAAAGTTTTTGCTGTCTTTCATGGCTTCAAGCGCCGCTTTAACTTCTGGCGTCAGATTTTCAGGTAAGGAATCGAGCGGAAACCACTGCATGTCGTCGCATTTTTCAGGTTCCATAATTTTGGGTTCGCCTTCGAATGTATCAGCGCTAAAGTAGAAATCAATACGTTCATCGGCAACCTCAGGAACAAGTGATTTGCGGTGCATCACATGCAAAAGTTGCAAATCTGCTTCATTAATTGCCAAGCCCGCTTCTTCCCAAGTTTCGCGCACCATGGCACTCCGTAGCGGCTCATCGCCATCAACATGACCGGCAATCATGCCGTATTTTCCATCTTCATAGCCGGTATTTTGACGACGGGCAAGCAATATAGTGTCGCCACGCCGTAACACCAAATAAACAGCAGGAATAAGTTTGAATCGTTGCGTCATACGCCTCCTAATATATGCATTGTGCCAGATTTTTTAGCTGACAGCCACAGCCTACACCATGTTGCTCGGAATGCAAAACCGGTTATACTTACTGCATGACAGGTAGGACGCACGATCTCGCGGCGATTACAGCACTCGGCGCTGTGGTGTTTTTTGGGCCGATGCAAACGTTTACGTTATCGACGGCTTTGCTTTCGGTTTTGGCCAATCAAATTGGCGGCATTTTACCGGATATCGACCAGCCAACTGCGCCGTTTTGGCGAAACCTGCCGGTAGGAAAGTTTTTTGGGCGAATTTTCGACAAACTCTTGGGTGGTCATCGATTTCTGACGCACTCGATTTTGGGATTATTTTTGTTTGGCTTGCTCGCCAAAGCATTATTGGTCGCTTTGAGTCCGATCATGCCGCACACTGACATCGGCTTTGTGTGGTGGGCATTTATGATCGGTATGCTTTCGCATCTTATTATGGATAGTCTTACCAAAGAAGGCGTGCCGTGGCTTTTACCGATTCCGATTAAGTTCGGTTTGCCGCCGACGAAACATTTGCGCATCACAACAGGGAAGTTTGCCGAAGCGGCAATTATTTTTCCTGGGTTTATTGCCTTGGACGTCTGGTTCTGTGCCACGCACTACCACGTCTTGCTTGCGTTTGTGCACCAGCATCTCGTATAGCGGCAACCTCAGCGGCTAACTGTTGGCGACGCCGTTCGCGTTCTTGATCAAACCCCGCGAGCAATGGCGCTAGCTGTAACAGATTCTCCTTGGTGAGATCGAACTCCGCATCAATCATAACTCCACGGGTAGCCAAAGGCATTTCTGCCATGCCAATTATCGGAATGCGCAAGTCATAGAGCTTATTAATTTCGGCGATCAGCGCCGCATCACTACCCATAGGCATACGTTCTAAGGTAGTTGTTTCGGGCTGCTCCGGCTCTTCTTCGGGCTTTTTGCGCCAGCGACTTATAGCACCCTTGATAAAACCAGGCGAGTCGACCGGCATGAGTTCTGCCAAATCTTCGGGCATTGTCTGTACATATGGCCCTGTAAAATCTGGTCGCCTATTAAGTTCATCGTGTCCAAGGGTGTCAGTAAGAATAAATGCGTCGAGAACACCGCGCGCACTCTCGTCAGTAATCAGCTCGTTCATATAAGCATAGGCGTCGGGCAATGTTCCGATAGCAAGCTCAACTGTGTGACCATTATGATGTACATACGAAGTAATTGCCCGCTGATAATGTGGGTCATTTTCAAAGAGAGCTACGTTAGCCATCCGGACAGTCTACCGCACAATGCATAAAAATCCAGTGCAAGGTTACTTGTTATTTTTACATTTTTATGATATTATATATGTATGTTTGAGAAACTTACCGTTTGGTTACAGGGGTGGAACGCTAAATACGGCGAACGCCAAAAACTGCAACACACCTACTTAGCAATGATTGTAATTTTGACAGTGATTGCCGGTTTGATCAGTTTGATTAGTTCAAAACTCGGTCACAACCTCATGTTTGTAGTTTTAGCCGCCGTTATTGCGTTCATTACGAACGGGGTAATCTGGAATTTGCTTAATTCTGGTTTGCTTTTGAAACTTGCTGCCACCGCGCGCCGCAAGAAATAACCACCGATTACGCCAATTTTTGACAGTCGGCACAGACGCCATCAACCTCGAGTTGGTGGCGTCTTGGTTTGAACCCGAATTCTTTGGTAACGGCTTCAATGAAAGTTTCAACACCGGCATCGTCATGAATGTCGATCACTTTGCCACAGCGCAAGCAACTCAAGTGGTGGTGATGCGCCAAAAAGTCGTCAGAAAGCTCTAGTTTGTATTTCCAGCCGATGTAAATGCGATGCACGATACCAAGCTGCTCAAAAAGCGCCACGTTCCGGTAGACGCTCGCGCGGTCGAGTCTGCCCGCAGCTTTTTTGGTGAGCTCACCCATGGATTGCGGTTCTGGCGCAATTAACAGTTCGAAAACAGTTTGACGCGCCTTCGTGAGATTATATCCATGTTCTGCCAAAACTTGCTGGAACATGGTTTCTTCAGAATGAGACATGCCGCTATTTTAGCATAAATTGCGACTTTTTTGCAATT
>CAZRIO010000021.1:0-17172 GCA_964600185.1 uncultured Candidatus Saccharibacteria bacterium
GTAGCGCCCAAAAACTCGGCCGAGGGCAAAAAGCGCATCAAGCTGGTACCGGCCTATAAAAACCACCATAAACCCCTGCCGAGGACGGCGCGCTCGGCTGGCACCGATATGGCCGGCGGCGCGGTGAACGACTCGGTAATCGTTGACTTTAATAAGCACTTTACGAAGATCGAAAGCGTTACGCCAACAGAGGCGCACACGCAGCCCGGCGTGTTTTACCGCGACTTCGAAAAAGAAACGCTCAAGCACAACGCGCTCATGCCGAGCTATCCGGCTTCGCGTGATTTATGTACCGTCGGCGGCATGGTCGCCAACAATTCCGGCGGTGAAAAATCCCTCGAATACGGCAAAACTAAAGACTTTGTGAACGAACTCAAAGTCGTGTTTTCGGACGGCAACGAATATACCGTCAAGCCACTCACCAAGCGCGAACTGGTCGCCAAAATGGGGCAAAAAGATTTCGAAGGCAACTTGTACAAGCAGATTTTTGATCTGTGCGAAGCTAATTACGACAAAATCAAAGCCGCCAAACCACAAGTCAGTAAAAACTCGATGGGCTACACGCTGTGGGAAGTTTGGGACCGCGAAAAAGGCATTTTCGACCTTACAAAGTTGATCGTCGGCTCCGAAGGCACGCTCGGTTTCGTGACTGATATCAAGTATCGCTTAGTTCCCCACCGCGCACATTCCGGCTTGCTCGTGATGTTCTTAAAAGACATCAATCGTCTCGGCGAAATTATTCCCAAAGTGCTCCAGTACAAGCCGGCAACGTTCGAATCGTTCGACGATCAAACGTTGTGGCTCTCGATTCGCTTTTTGCCAAGTTTCTTAAAATTACTCGGCTGGAAAAAGTTTATACATCTGTTATTTTCGCTTATTCCCGACGGTTTGCAGTTGCTCCGCGGTATTCCAAAACTCGTTCTGATGGTCGAATTCAACGGCGAATCCGAAGGCGAAGTCCGCAAAAAAATTCGCGCGCTGCACAAAGATCTCGGCAAACAGCGCGCGTATTACGAAATCAACGGCATGGAAGAAGACCCAACCGAAGCGGCCAGCGAAAAGTTTTGGCTCATGCGTCGCCAGAGTTTCAACTTGCTTCGCAGTAAAGTCAAAGACAAACACACTGCGCCGTTTATTGACGATTTGGTCGTAAACCCGAAGTACATGCCGGAATTTTTGCCAAAACTGCGCAAAATTATTCGCAAATACAACTTGTTTGCAACGATCGCTGGACACATGGGCGATGGCAACTTCCACATTATTCCGCTGATGAAAATCGAAGACCCCAAAGAGCGTGCTAAATTGCTGCCAGCCATGAAAGAAGTCGACGACTTGGTGCTGAGTTTTGGCGGCTCGCTCTCTGGTGAGCACAATGACGGCTTGGTTCGTGGTCCATGGCTCGAACAGCAATTCGGTAAAGAAATTTTGGGCTTATTCCGCGATGTCAAACACATCATGGACCCGCAGAATATCTTCAATCCGCACAAGAAGTCTGACGCGAATTGGGATTACAGTTACAGCCACATCCGCCAGCATTTCTAAGAAATAGAACCGCAAAGTACAGCAGCACTACCTGAGGAACTCAGGCGAAGTGCAGCCGGGGGTTGGTCCGGGGAGACTTTAGGCTCAACGGCCAGCCCACCGCGCGGAAACGGTTCCTCAGGTAGTGCTGCTGTACTTTGCGGGTCCTTCCGTCAACCTACGGCATTTGGCTAAGGTCTTCGATGTCGGCCTTATTGAATGGTCCACGAATTGCTAAGCAGTTTTTGCCATTCACTTTAATAACGTCGTAGATAATGCGTGTTTGCGAGGCCACGCTGTTAGTAGGTACTCCTGTGAACGTACGCAAACTGAGTCGTCGCGCATTGCGCTGCGGAGTTTCATCGGTTTGGTACCTACCGCTTGTGAGGCGACGGGTAGTTTTGTGGTCAAACCAGTTGGTTGTGAGGTACTGGAGCGCTCGTTCAAAATGTTCGCGCATGCCCTTCTCTTTATAATCTGACAGATAGCTGGCAAATGGTTTTGAGTCGAGTATGGCCTCGAGTGAATCTACGCTGGTCAAAGCAAATTCGCCGCTACTTCTCTGTGAACCCGACCCGCTCCGCTCCAAAAGCGCAAATTGTGTGATGGGCTCTGGCTCTTGTTTAGCTTCGGGCTCGGAGGTGGCAAGTGCTGCTTCAAATGTTTTGTTTGGCTTGATTGCCTGACCCGGTTTGAATTGCTTATTGCCACTAATACTCATCCCGGCTAACCTACCGGGGTTGACATGCCTCGATAACGCAGCAGTAAATTGATTCCATTCATTATTGCGTTTTTGTTTAACATGATTTGCAAGTTCGGTCTTTTGCCACTCCTCCCAATCGTCATAACGATCCGCCCATCGCTCTGCGGCTGTGGTGAGCCAAGTATCATCCTCTTGGTCTACAAATAGTTTTGTCGCATAGGTTGCCGCTTCTAACTGCGCACGAACGCGGTCTTGCTTTGGATTGACATCTCCTTCTAGCGCAGCCTCCATAAATGCTTTCGCCTGCGTGCGCGGCTCAGGTGCAGTCGCTTTATAAGCTACAGCAAGCGCGCTACGATCACCGTGTTTTCGCACGTGGTTCGCGATGGCTTCTAATAGCCCAGGAAATTCTTGAGCAGCTTGTTCGTCGTTCAGTAACTCACTCAAACGCTTAACAAACGGCTCAGCACCTTCGCGATCCTCCACTCCCTCAGCAAGTACTCTTTCGATTGTATGATCGAGAAATTTTGCCTCAAATGTTAAGGCGCGAAGCTCGTTAAGGTTAGTGAATTTTGTTTTCATCTCTTCGGTAACCCACTCTTCATCGAGTCCTAACTCGTCAAGATCAAAAATAGGCATTTCCGCCATGTCTTTGCGCAGACGTGCTTGAAAATTATGTACCGACTCGGTAAATCCATACCTAAAATTTGCGGGTGGTTTGGTATTGTCTTCGAGCATGGATTGGGCCCTGTACTGGGCATAAGCAATTGCTTTATCTGTACTTCCCATATAAGAAGCGCGAAACTCTTTACCGCGGCGTTTTTGCCGGTTGCCTAGCTTTTTCAGGTCTTCATCGGTGAGTTCTGGAGAATTCTTGAGTGCGATGAGCTTTGCACGAACTTCTTTCCATGACTGCTTTGAGACAGCAAAAAGCTCGGCAGTTGTACTGAGGAAACCTTCGGCACGCTCCGCCGGATCTGATCTATCAAACTCTTCCTCTATGAGGTCTAATTGTTCTTCAAAAGTCGTTTGACCGATTAAAACGACTTTTTCGCTGGTTGGCCTTACCTTTACCCCAGTAACTTCTTGTTCAGAAAAAGTTACGACAGCGGCTGCAGTGGGAATTTCGTCTAAAACGGTCTCTGTAACCCCCTGCTCCATCTCGGCTTGTGCACCAGTTAATTCGTGAGCAGGACTGCTGCCTTCTCTTGGAAATTCCATTTGTTCTCCGTAGTCGTAGTTGTGTGAATATTTTAGGATAGCATACGAAGATAGTGTGTCAATTTTGAACTCATTGTTCGATCTTATCCATTCGCAAAAGAACTCATGCTAGCTCTGGTAGAACCGTTTCCGCGCGGTAAGCTGCCTGCCGAGCCTAAAGTCTCACCAGATCAGCTTCCGGCTGCACTTCGCCTGAGTCCTACCAGAGCTAGCATGAGTTCTTTTGACCGTTTTTTATTTTTATGCTATTATGTATGTAATTGTTTCGATGAATCTCGGTTAGCTCAGGTGTATGTCCGCACGATTTCATTGCCGACAATACACTATTTATCTAACCCGAAGGATTCTGTATGTATCAGCAGGCTTATCACGCCGTCCCTAAAAGCGGCTCGCGCCGTCCTAGTAACAATCGCCCATCTTGGAGCAATAACCGCAAACGCGGTGGTTCACGCGGTGGTCGTCCACAGCGCCAAAATATCCACCCAAGTCGTTTCATCAAGGCTGCAACGCCTGTTGAAATGAAAGAATATCACGCATCAAACATGTTTGATGACTTTGTGATGCACGACATTTTGAAGGCCAACGTAACAGCTAAAGGCTTCACCGCTCCATCCGAAATTCAAGACAAAGCGATTCCGCACGCTCTCGAAGGCCGCGACGTACTCGGTATTGCCGACACAGGTACCGGCAAGACGACTGCGTTCGCATTGCCAGCGCTTCACCGCATTCTGACCGAGCCAGACACCAAAGTTTTGGTTATGGCGCCAACCCGCGAGCTTGCGGAGCAAATCGAAAAAGAAGTTCGCAGCTTTGCGAAAAACAGCGGTCTTTTTGGCGCACTGTTGATCGGTGGTTCATCGATGGGCAAACAGTTCCGCGAACTCCGCAACAATCCACAGATTGTTATTGGTACGCCTGGTCGTTTGAAGGACCACGTTGAGCGCGGTACGCTCGACCTCAGTGCTTTCAACATCGTGGTACTCGACGAAGTCGACCGCATGGTAGACATGGGCTTTATCGCTGACATCCGCTTTTTGCTCGCCGCTGTACAGCCCGGCCGTCAGTCGTTGTTCTTCTCGGCAACCCTCGAAAGCAAAGTCGAACAACTCATTCACACCTTCTTGAATGATCCTGTTACTGTTTCGGTCAAAACGAGCGAAACCAGCAGCAACGTTTCGCAAGATGTCGTGACATTTAAAGACAATGTTGAAAAGATCAGCAAACTGCACGACATTTTAAATCAAGGCGATGTAGTAAAAGTACTTGTTTTTGATGAAACCCAACGCGATGTTGAACGATTAGGGCAAGAACTGGCCAGCCGTGGTTTCAAAGCCGACGCATTGCACGGTGGTAAAACTCAAGGTCAGCGTCAGCGCGCGATGAAACGTTTCCGCGACAATGAAATCACTGTACTGGTTGCGACAGATGTTGCAGCTCGTGGTATCGACATTGCTGATATCACCCACGTGATCAACTACTCAGTGCCACAGGCCTACGAAGACTACGTGCACCGCATTGGTCGCGCCGGTCGCGCCGGTCGTGTCGGTTCTGCGCTCACTTTTGTGTCGCTGTATGACATGCGATTCTAGTTTGTAGCTACTTTAGGTCCGCGCCTATGTGTGCGGACCTAAAACCAAGTCATAAAAAAACGGAGCGAGTGATCGCTCCGTTTTTGGTACAAGATCGAAGATCTAGTAACGTCGGTCGTTGCCGCCACCGCCACCGTTGAATGAGCGGTTTTCACGGTTTTCGCGTGGGCGAGCTTCGCTCACGCTAACTGTACGGCCGCTTAATTCGCGTCCGTTAAGCTTGTCGATTGCAGCTTTTGCTTCAGCATCACTGCTCATTTCGACAAAACCAAAACCTTTTGAACGGTTTGTCTCGCGGTCCATGATAACACGAGCCGATTCGACGGTGCCTACTTCTGCGAAGAAGTCGCGAAGTTCGTCGTCGGTGACTGAATAGGCCAGCGACACAAATAACTTAGTTGCCATAGGGTGAGTGTATTTTCCTCTCTTGCTTCATTGAGGTAGGTGCTATTTGCTCCTGTCGCTGCTCCTCATTTTGAAACGTTCGTTATGCTTTACTTTCTAGAAATCCAGTCTATACAAACCAGTGCAGCATATTCTAGCCCTACCAGCATACCAGATTAGTCGGATAAGTACGAACAATTGCACAAAAAAGCAAAACTTCGTAGACTTATGATTATGTGGGGCACGCACCATGCAGGGTAAGAACACGAAACGGCCACCGGTACAACGACCGATGATTCTTGACGTGCTGCCTGCTGACATCGCGCCTAGACTCGACAAACGCCAAGATTCATTTAATAAGAAGTTAATAAAACATGTTCCAAAACCATTGCGAAAATGGCTTTTACCGATTTTGGCGGTCGTAATTATTGCCGGCGTAATTGGAGTGTGGCAGCCATGGCGCCCAGCAGGAGCAAAACTTCCGCCAGCAATCGCTAAACAAGTTAATGGATTCGTTCCTTATTATTTTGCCGGTAGCTTACCCAAAGGTTACAAAGTTAACGAACGCCAAATGAGCTATAGCGATGGCGTACTCTTTTTTGAAGTAAAAGATCCCAAGAATCAGACCATAGTAGTCTCGGAGCAAACTTTGCCGGCCAGTTTTAGTAACATTACACCCCGCGGCGACCAGACGATTACTGATGTTGATGGACAGGGTGTTATTTCGAAGCGTGAAGGCCGAACTATCGGCACGGTTATTACAGGAAAAGAACCTCGAGCCCTTATTTCGCTTAATGCCGCCGAGTCAGTGGGCGCCGTGAGCATGACGCAAATCATGCAGGCGCTCACTCCCGCGAGTACTAAATAGTTTCGTTAGTTAAAAAATGTGGCGCGAACATAAGAGTAGTCTGGGTCTGGATAGTCATATTGGCCCACGTACTTAATTACCGCATTATATAACGTGCTGGAACCGCAGACACCTGTAAGCGTATCATCCCCGCCCCTCACTGATTTTACTGTGGCACCACCCTGCATATCATCTGATAATCCTACTTTTGGATCGAAACTGACTTTTATACAGGCGGCATAATTGACGTGATCTGCGTCTGGCACGAGTGTAACGCTCTCAATGTTTTTGCTGTAAGCGGTGTCGATTGTAGCATCGCTATTAAGTTGCAAGTAAGCAATTTGCGGTGCACTTGCCGGCCACGTTACGGTGTTTTCTGACGAGGTACAAGTTGCGCTATCTTCTGCGTCGATGATTCGTGCTGCGCCACCTGTCTTGTCATAGCACCCGGTAATGGCGTTGGTTGCTGTACTTGGGATGGCTGCTTGCACATGCGCTGAGAATAAACCCCCGGTCACGGCGGCTATGCCGATACCCGTCATGTAAAAGCTCTTGTGCCACAGCTTACTTAATAACTTTTTCATACATTACCCCTTTTAGTACGTTGTTATTGCAACGACAGTATGAGCTTTGCTGTCAAAAAGTCCAGCACAAAAACTAGAGTGCCTGCACGACAAATTGGCTACAAGTAATTGTGTTGCTTGCGCTTGACGCACTCCACGCGGGGAAAAGATATATGTTCTGTGTCGTGTTGCTTATGGTGGTTGCTACGTTTGCCGGGGCAATCTTTGATGTTATGGTAGTTCCTGTCGTAGCTGTCAAGAAGCTGACACTACCATGCGTCATGACAAGTGTCGTCGAGTTACATATCAGGTATGCGTCGAGCTCCCAGCCTAAGTTACTTGTGGCGCTTGATGGCACGGCGACGGCGTTTGCTGCTGCTCCCAACAAGGTGTCAGACGCTTTGGCTGCATTTGTTCCCAGGTATAGGTTCATTGCGATAGTCGGTGATCCGGTCGTAAAGCCATAAGTACCACTCGCGTATATGTGATAGGTGTGACCGACTGAACAATAGTTGGCCACCCAGCCGCCCGTAATGGTCGCCATCGAACCACAGGCAGTTGTACAGGTATTTATCGTGGTTACACTGGTACTTACCGCGACGAGTCCGCCCAAACAGTTTTGCCACTGCCCGTTTTGTAAACAGCGGAAGTTACCCGTCGATGCATTGTAATACATCGCCCCTGCCACGGCCGAACCTGGGTCGGCTGCCACAGTACTGCTGTTAAGTATCAAAAGCGTCGGTGTGGCGCTTCCAGTACTACCGTTACCGATGCTTATTCTGCTGAGGCTTGTGTCGACATTGAATATTTGCGTACCGCTCGCATTTTGAATCTGGAATGCATTAGTCGAGTTACTTACGTTTTGGAATTTCGCGCCGCCAGTCTGCGAGAGCGAGAATAGCGAGTTGGTGTTTGTATCGGTGAGCGAACCCGTCGAAAGTCCGCGTTTGAAGGTGAGCATATAAGCAATGTAGTGGTGGGCGGTGGCGGCTTGGCCAAACGTTGCTTGCGCCGAGCCAGCGGTTGTTTGGGTGCTGTCTTCGGCTATCCAGCCGGTAGCAGTGGAACGCGACGTATAAGCGAACGGACTCGTTCCGGCTGTCCAGGTTCCCGGCGAAGAATCGTCATCGAACGCGACACCATAGAGCAAGTCGCCGTCCTGGTTAGTTGTGGCGGCTGTACTGGTATAACCATTTGTCCCAGTGGCGCCGACCGCCACATTGGAGGTGCTTACATCAAGGGGGCTCGTCGTTGCTACGCCAGAATATTCGTGAATAGACATGACACGGAATCCCGGCGTTGCACTGTTACCATATGTTACGGTTACGTTGTTACCGGCAGCAGCAGCTTTAATATTGGCCGCATAGCACACACCAAGTGCTTGCGTCTGGCCATTGTCAACGGTAACTAGTGCTGTTGAATAGGTGTTACCTGCAGTATCGCTACAGGTGAATGTTTGCGTGTTGGTCGGATCCCAAGTCGTGGCTACTACTATGAGATTCCCGGCGGTGTTCGCCCCTGTGAAAGCCTTTTGAGAAGTTGCAGAAGTACCTGATGTAAAAGCAAGAGTGTTCGACTGTACATGTGTTGGCGTTGCCTGGCTCGATTTAGCGGCAGTCGAAGAGTTGATGCTGAAGGTGTTACTGTTGCTTGTGTCTTGGCCGACATAAAAGCTACCGCCTGTAGTAGCATTGTTGTTGCGGAATTCGATTGTGGCGTCACCGGTACCACTTTGCTCAAATAATCCCATCGGCAAAGTTACCTGGGTGCTGTTTTGCGCGACATCAAGCGGACGCGTCGGGGTATTTTGACCGATCCCCACCTGGCCGTTGGTGCTCACCTGGAGGCCGGGATAGTGCAAACGATATGCTTGGCTTCCTACTGTTTGTGATGCGGACCCGGTCATGCTGGTCGTGCTGGCTACGGCCGTGATCGTTTCGGTCGTTCCATCGGAAAAGACTATGGTATCGCCGATCATGGTTGTATCCCACGATGTGCCGCTACCGGTGATAGTGGTGCCTGACTGGCTTGCCGTACCGGCGCTCGACTGTATCGGCGCCACACTCAAGGTGTTCGTTGGTACGGTAGTGCCAATTCCCACCTTTACGGCTTTCGATCCGGTACCACCGATGACGATCGAGTTACTTGCTTGTGCTACGGAATACGCTCCGATCGAAGTCGTGTTCTGCAAATTATTGACCGAGTTAAACCCGTCGGGATCAAGATAACCCGCCCGATAACCTAAAGCCGTATTGTAACTACCGGTTGTGTTGTAATACTGCCCAAATTCACCGAGGGCGATGTTGCCGGTTCCCGTGCTCGTATTGTAAAGTGCGCCGTATCCTACGCCCGTGTTGCTTGAGCCGCTCGTTATACCGGCGGTTGCCGAAGCGCCAACCCCAGTGTTGGCTTGTCCGCTAGTTTGCGCCGCACCGCTGCTCAAACCAAGGTAGGTATTGAGATTCCCCGTTCCGCCCGTACGGATTTCAAAAGCGGTCGTTCCATCGGAGTGTGTGACAACCAAAATCGGGTTCGTATTACTTTGCGAGTTCAAGATGATCTTTTTATTAGACGTGTCGGCAGTAAAGAGCGCCACACCAGCATTTTGAATAAGAAACGCGGTTGCCGATGGAGAGCTTGGCTGGATTGCGACATTCCCGGTATTACCAACAGTGACTACATTGGTGCCACTTGAATTTTGCAGGTCGAGAATATCGCCTGAGCCACCGACTGCCGCGGCCAGAGCAGCTGTTGGTGCAGTACTCGACCCGCCTTGAAGAGCAATATTCCCCGATTGCATGGTGCCGCCTCCCACGGTTCCGGTTTGGTTGTGAATGTAAAAGCCAGAGCCGGATTTCGCTACACATCCCACTGATCCGACCGAATCACACACGCTCGTACTGCCGATGGTGAGTCCGCCCGTCGCCGTTATAACACCCGTCTTAGAAACGGTGAATACGTCACTGCTGGCACTTTGGAGTTCGATGATATAGCCCGACGAACCGGTTTTGTTAATAAAGATTGAACTATTGGTGGTGCTGTCAGCCTGTACAAGGTTTGGCGCTAGTTGCAGGAACTGCGCCGCGGTCATGCCGCCGAGCATATTGGAGTTGAGCGCGTATGGTGCGGCGGCCATTTGGCGCATAGGGAGTAGTTCATCGACATAAGAAGGCGTGCCGGAGGTGGTGCCGCCGATATTGACCGACAGCCACAACACGCTTTGGTTAAAATCGACACCGGTGTTTGTCGTACTTTGACAGCTTCCGCCACCAAGCGCACAGATTGCTCCGAGCTGGACCGAGAAGTAGCCGTTCTTTACCGTTACTCCTTGCGAGCTCGAATTCTGCCACTTTTCAGTCCACAGTAATGTTCCTGCCGGTGATCCGGTGGTATCGCCCGCCGACTGCCCGTCCCCGTCTTTATAGATTTTGAATTGTATGTTGTAGGTGCCGTCTGGAACAGTGGCGCCTTGTGCATTCAACAGGCGCCCCTGGTAATTAATTTGCTGATTAATACCGGTAGCAGCATCGGTTTGAATCGGTCGGAATATGAGTCCGAGTAGTATTAATAAACATGACAAAACCGCCGCACGTAAAACGCGCCGCGAAGACTTGGGGTGGACTTTCTTCAATAGGAAGCCCATGGAGTGTTTTGACGAATGCAATGGAAACTCCTCCAAGAATGTACCCCTAAACCAAACGGAGTCTATAATTACTCCTCACACTATCATACATAAGCGCTTAGTCGGGCGTCAATAAAACCACAACGTTTTTAATGCTAAGCATGAGTGCTATGGCGCACGCCGCGCGCTTTCGTTACAATAGCAATATGAAAGCACGCCGCCCTGCCGGTTCTCGACGTTTGTTGGTTCACGGTTTTACGATTGTTTTTATAGGTGCTATTTTGGCGTGGCCAATTACTGCTTATGCGAGCAAATCAACGAACTACCAGATAAATGAAGACTTTGTGGGCGGCATCGGCGGCACTTATTCAAGCTCGACAAATTATCAAGCAATCGATAGCGGTGCCACACCGGCAGTTGGCGACAGCGCCAGCACGAACTATCAAATAAAATCAGGTGCCACCACAACCGATGATCCGAATCTTTCGTTTGCGGTAAATACCGGCAGTGTTGGGCTTGGTGCGCTCTCGCCTGCATCAACGGCGACCGCCACGGCGACATTTAGTGTAATGAACTACACGAGTTATGGCTATGTCGTACAAATTTTTGGAAACACGCCTACATATAATAGTCACTCGCTGACGGCGATGGCGGGCACGAGTTCACAAGTTAATACTGAGCAGTTTGGCATTAACCTTGCTTCGAACAGTTCGCCGACCACCTTTGGTTCGGATCCAGTGCAAGTGCCGAATAGCGGCTTCAGTTATGGAACAGCAGCCACTGGCTATGGCGCCACCAATACATATCGGTACAATTCTGGTGACACGATCGCGCAGGCTACCAAGAGTTCTGGCCAAACGAATTACACCATTTCATATGTTGCAAACATGGCTGGCAACACACCGGCCGGCGCTTATAGTGGTGCGCAAACACTCATCTGTACGGGAACCTATTAACCAAGAATCTTAATTGTTGCGCGGGGGTTCGAACGAGCGTACAATATCTGTTGATAACCAAAAGCTTGTTGACGACATAACGAAGTGCCGCTGATGAGCTAAATATACAGCACCATGCAAACTCGAAAACATCCGTTGAGTCGGGTATATACCAGATTACAGTCCGCTAAACCCACGACAATTCTTTCAATCATCAGTGTGTTAGTTTTTTTCTGCGCAAGTCTAATGCCTTCGTCCGCTTTTGCCGCGCAAATTACTTCAAGAAAGTTAACACTTTCTACCTCGGCTACGTCTGCTGCCAACACAACATATACGTTTAACTTTACCTTGCCTACGACTGGTACCGCAGTGAAATCACTCGATATTTTATTGTGTACCACAGCGTCGGGCACTTGTTCGAGCCCGACGAGTACGACCACCGGTGGTTCGCTTTCTTCGCAGCCGACGAACCTGGGTGCGGCGAGCGGATGGACCGGCACCTTTAGTACAAACAACCGTTTGCAAGTCGCCAACAGTGGTAACGCCACTAATCCTACCGGTTCACAAACGCTTGTTTTTGGCGGCATCACCAACCCTACGACGACAAACACCACGTTTTACGCACGCATAACGACGTACTCTGACGCCAGTTGGACTACGGCGGTTGATGCTGGCACGGTCGCCGCAGCAACATCCACTCAAATTACGGTTTCAGCTTCGGTGCCCGAAACACTCACTTTTTGTACGGGCACGTCGGGCATTTCGAGTTCAAGCTGTGCGGGTGCCACGGGTTCAAGCGTTTCTCTCGGGATACTTACCACATCATCAACTGGTGCGGGAACGTCGCAAATCGGCGTGACTACTAATGCCGGGAGTGGTTATAACATAACGATAAACGGCACGACGCTTACGTCTGGAGCAAATACGATTGCAGCGCTCACCTCGCCGACAACCTCTTCGCAAGGAACGGCGCAATTTGGTGTGAACTTGCGCAGCAACAGCTCACCATCGATTGGAGTCGATCCCGCCGGTGCCGGTACAGCTGCGCCGACCACCAACTACAATACCGTTAACTCATATACTTTTAATAATGCAGACCAAATTGCTACGAGCAGTGGCTCTGACAATTTCCGCCTCTTTACGGTGTCATATATTGCAAACATCACGCCGGTAACGCCGCCCGGCACTTATTCAACAACCTTAACGTACATTTGTACGGCAACCTTTTAGTTACCGCTTATGGTTCTGATGTATAATATACAAATGCTCCTGCGACGTCTTACTACCAAGCTGTCAGTACTTGTTTTTGCACTTGTAGTTTTGGGTACGAGTTTATTGCCCGGTGTTGCGCACGCCGATGGTTCCGGCCAAGCCTTTTCGATCTCTCCTCCACTTTTGAATTTACAAGCTAATCCCGGCCAGACGGTTACGGCTCGTGTCACATTGACCAACGTTTCTAATGCGCCAATGGTGATGTCAGCCCAAGCCAATGACTTTGGTGCCAAAGACGAAAGTGGCAACCCAAACATTATTCTTAACACCGACAAGACTGTCGCCTACCCTCTCCGTTCCTGGATCAAAATTCCTGCATCCTTCACACTGGCGCCCAAGCAAATGCGCGCCATTGATATCCCAATTGCTGTGCCTAAATCTGGCGAGCCTGGCGGACACTACGGTGTTATTCGCTTTACCGGAGCGCCGGAAAGTGCGAGCGGCTCCAATGTGTCATTAACCGCAAGTATTGGTACGCTGATCTTGCTACAGGTTTCGGGTAATCTCCAAGAGCGGGCCTCGATTGCTGATTTTTATAGCGCCAATCCCAAAGATTTCAAAAAGAACGGCTTTTTTCAGACCGGACCGATCGGATTTGTGACACGCATTAGCGATGACGGCAATATCCACATTCAGCCGACTGGGACAGTAACGGTCAAAAACATTTTGGGCAAGACAACTGCCAGCATGCGCGTGAATGGTACGCCGGGAAACGCGCAAGACCCACCGAAGAATATTCTGCCAAGCAGCATTCGCCGCTTTCAGACAACCCTCGACAAAAAATGGCTCTTTGGGCGCTACACTGCGCAGCTCGATCTTACATACGGTCAAAACGGCCGCCGTCTCACCGCTACAAAAACATTTTGGGTGATTCCATATCGCATCGTGGTGCCGATCGCAGTTGGCCTTGTGATTATTGTAATCGGCCTGTGGTTCGGCATTAAACGGTACAATGCGCACATCATTAAGAAAGCTGGCATTGCGCGTGATAAAACCGAGGCTACTCCTGACGATCACGCAAAATCAACGGGTCCAGTGCAACCAATGCCTCCATCAGAATCGTCGACTGACGAGCATCAACCCGAAGACAAAGCCTAAAAGCGCTACACCGCCGGTTTGTTGTCAAGCGCTTGCCACAAATACCAGCAAGCAATGCTTTCGTACGGGTGCCACGCATGTTCTTCTGCGATTTTTATTAGATCAGCTGCAGTCGGGCTTGCAGCCAAATCGTACAAATTCCGCACACTATTTTTAATACCCAGATCCCCGACCGCGAGCACATCAAATCGTCCCAGGCTAAAAATTAAAAACATGTGCGCGGTCCATTCGCCGATACCCTTCACCGCTGTTAATTCGGTGATAATTTCTGCATTGGAAAGTTCGGGGAGTTTGTCGATGAGCAGTTTTTTATCTAAAATATGCAGCGCTAAATCTTGAATGTACGTTGCTTTGGCGTGCGATAATCCGACGCTCCTTAGCGTATCGTGGTCGGTAGCCAAAATCTGCTCTGGTGATGGAAATGCGCCTTCAAATAAATCCTGAAAACGTCGCTCAATACTCGCAGCGGCTTTAACGCTTAATTGCTGACTAATGATGGCGTCAACTAACGCTTGGTAATAATTGGCGTGCGGGCGAAATGTGGGGGCGGGATATTGTTCGATGATCTGCGCAAGCCGAGCATCGTGTTTTTTAAGATGCGCAATTCCTGCTAAAAGTGCGTCTTCCCAGACGGTATCGATTTGCCCGGTCATTATTTTTTTGTGCTGTCAGGTTTGGGCTTTGGTGTTTGTGCCGCTGTCGGACCATTTTCGCGAGCAACACGTACGGCCCGGCGGAAGCGTTTCTCAGCCATTTCATCGGCATAACGAACGAGCGGACCATAGATAATCGTGCGATGACCTTCGTGTTCGTGGTCGGCATCTTTGAGGGCATCGGCGATGAATTTTTCGATGAGCCATTCACGACCTGGTGCGGTTTGGCCTTGTATGGTGAGGCGCCACAGTTTTGGTGCAAGTTTTTCTTCTTCGGTAATGCGTAGTGGTTTGGCAAGCATTGTGGGACCCGAAGGCAATGTGCGCCGAACGTCGTCAATTAAGTCGCGGCCTTTTTCGATGTCGCGTATGAAAATATCGATCGCAATTGTACGAACACCGCGCGGGGTGACCTTGATTGCCTGGACATATTGGTTGTGAATCCATACAACTTCCCCGTTAATATTGCGGAGTTTTGTCGAGCCGAGCGTCACGCGCTCAACCACGCCGCCGACTTCCATAAACGGTTCTACACGATTAAAATCGCCTACTGAAAACCAGCGTTCGCCGATCATTTTCGCACCCGATGCGAAATCGCGAAGCACTGGTGCAATCGTTGCGTTGGCAATCACGATGAATACCGTACCAGCACCAATGGTCGTAGCCAGCGTGTTTTCTTTTGGTACGAGCAAACGGAGGGCGACATATGCCACCAAACCGACGATAAGTGCCCGTATGAGCGCCACAATCACACTTAAATATGTCTCGACACGCCGCAAACGGATAAATCGCTCTTCGCTTGATGCAGTGTCGGAGCGTACCGCGATCTTTTGCGCGATCTTCACAATCACCTTTGCAGCAAGCGCACTCAAGAGATATGCGAGCAAACAAGCGATGACAAAGACGAGGATATCACGCACCGCTCGCCCGCTTCGCACTGTGCCATCAAGCACTTTTTGTAAGCCGGAAATTAATGCGTTAAGCATGTCTACAATATAAAAGAAAACGCGGTAACTTTCAAAGTTATTTCTGTGGACTGCCGCATTTACTCAGAATTCATGCGTGATTTAATATACCGCCGTGCGGGCTTCCTGTTCGAGTCGCTTTAACTGATTCGCCGTTCGTTTAAGTGTTGCGTCAAAAGCAGCTGGCAACGTGCGAGTTTTATCTTGAATGGCAAGGATTGGCCGCTCGATAATACGTTGCTTTTTGTTGAGCGGAATGACGCTTAGCGTGTAATCCCGGAGATATTGACGAACCATCAAAAACGGCAAAGCTGCCGTTCCTCGCCCGGCAAGAAGGAGCTCAAGCATGATTTCCGGGCTGGTTGAAAAGAAGCTGGGCTCGAGCGTGATATTAGCGTCGCTGGCTGCTCGTGTCACGAGCTGTTCGGTAGTAGACCCCACGTTGTAACTCAAGAAATCGGGCAAAGTGCCGGCCTGTATGGCTGCGAGCATCGGGATGCGCCGACTGGCATGCGTGACAATGACGAGTGGCTCGGCACCGAGACGCGTCGCCTGTAAAAGTTTAGGCAAGGTATTTCGAGTAGCAATCATGGCGGCGTCGAGTTTGTGCTGCACGACATCCTGTATGAGCACCGTGGAGCTGTTCACCGAAAGAGAGACATGTGCCCACATCTCGAGTTCTTTTAATTCATGAGCTTGCACCAATAACGCGTCGGCAATGCTGTCGATCATACCGAGCGCGAGCGGGGTTTTTGCAGCATTGAGCGTGGTGAGCTGCTCGCTTAAAGTACGAGCGGTGTTTGCCAGTTGCTTACTTGTGGCATAGGCTAACTTCCCTGCTTCTGTGAGTGTAATGCCGCGTTGATTATTGCGTTCAATGAGTGATACGCCAAGCTCTCGCTCTAATTTTTTGATTGCCGCAGAGAGCGCCGGCTGCGAAATGTGTAATTCGGCAGCAGCTCGTGTAAATCCACTGTAGTCAACAATTGCGGCGAGTTTTTGCAAGCGATCTTCCATAACAATAATTTATCACAATATAAGTTTTATATATTTGTTTTTTATGACACGTGCCACTACCATATAAAGCGAACGCAAACTAAATTGTCGTGGAGGGTTCATGGCTGATCGTAAAATACGTGTTGCAGTTATTGGCGTAGGAAACTGCGCTTCATCGCTGATTCAAGGGATTTATTATTATAGAAATGCTAAAGACGATGGATTTGTTCCAGGTGTTATGCATGTCAATTTCGGCGGATATCATATTCGTGATATCGAAGTGGTGGCAGCCTTTGATGTGAATGCTAACAAGGTAGGCAAAGATGTTGCCGAAGCAATTTACGCTGAACCGAACAACACGACAGTGTTTGCAAAAGTGCCTAAAACCGGTGTCACCGTTTTGCGCGGACCACGACTCGACGGGGTTAACAAATACACTGAACAACTCGTGCCGGTGGATATCAAACAAAAAGCTGTCGATGTAGTCAAAGTGTTGAAAGACGCTAAAGTTGACGCGGTCATCAACTATTTGCCCGTTGGCTCACAAGAAGCAACCGAATTTTACGCGCAAGCTGCGATAGACGCAGGCTGTGGATTCGTGAATTGTATTCCCGTCTTTATCGCGAGCAATCCGGCGTGGGCCAACAAGTTCAAAAAAGCCGGCTTGCCGGTTATCGGCGACGACATTAAGGCGCAAGTGGGTGCGACAATAACCCACCGTACTTTGACGAACTTGTTCCTTGACCGTGGTATGAAAATAGAGCGAACATACCAACTTAACACCTGTGGAAACAGTGACTTCC
>CAZRIO010000022.1:0-17014 GCA_964600185.1 uncultured Candidatus Saccharibacteria bacterium
CGCCATCATTAGCGCGCTCAAAATCACCATAATTTCGCGGTGTGAACGTTCGCCCGGTTCTTTGTAGACGGCAGCTTCTTGGTTCGCCGTTACTTTTTTGCGCAATTTTTCAATCATATTTTATTCCTTCCCTTCTATTCCTTGCATTTGTTTTTCGAATATCTTCATCATTTTTTGCTGGATTGCGGCCATTTGTTCGAGCTCTTCATCATTGAGGCTTGCGAGTGCTTCGTTCAATATTTTGTTGCGAGCCTTATTTACGGATAGAACGGCCTTTTTGCCGTCTGGCGCCAGATTAATATACGTGATTCGGCGATCTTTCGTGTCTTGTGTGCGGGTGATCATGTGTTTGCGTTCAAGTGCATCAACGAACTGTGTGATAGCGCCGGGTGTCATATATGAACGCGCTGCAAGCGATTTTAAGCTTATAGGTTGGTTCTCTTGGATAACGCTCAAAATATGAGATTGTGTAGCTGAAATGTCCATCTCTGCAAGTACGCGAGCAAAATACCCTTGCATGAGTCGTTTGCTTTTGTACATAGTCTCAAACCAAGATCGATGTAACTCGGCACGACGCTTGTCCATAATAAGTCCTTTAGTTACTTAATAGTATAGCTACTAAACCTTTATGTCAATACTTTCGCATATTATAAAACCTGCACCTCTGTTGGAAGCGCAGGTTTTATGTAATGTAGGGTGTTACTTTTAGCTTTTTGCAGCGAGTTTTTCGCGGCTTTGCTTGAATTCGTCAGCCCAGAATGTCAGGTTTTTGATGAGTTTCTGGACAGTTTTGGTCTGCTCATCGGTGGCTTGGAACGTGCCGGTTTCGTCAATTTGTGTCCAGTAATTGACGATTGGCAGGTTGTCGGTGATGTCGTACATGCCGAGTTGTCCGGCTACGCCACGAAGGTGTTCGACAGCGCGCGCTCCGCCGGCTGCTGCGCCATAACTCACGAATGCTACTGGCTTGTGCCACCATTCGGCTGCCAGAAAGTCGATCGCATTAATAAGGGCAGGAGTGATGGTGTGATTGTATTCGCCAGAGACAATAATAAATCCGTCGGCCTCGGCGATTGTTTTGCTCCAAGCTTTTGTGTGGTCGTTTTGGTATTCGCCGTACAGGGCGGGCTTTGGTTCGTCGAGGAACGGGAGGTCTACTTCCTTGAGGTCAATCAGATCAAATGTGTGTTCCGGGTGCTCTTGGGTGAGTTTCATAATCCAATCCGCGGGCTGATGACCAAAGCGTTCAGGACGTGTCGAACCAATAATTACTTTAATGTGTGACATGGTTTCTCCAATATTATATTTATTATAGTTGATATATAAAGTATAATAATGTATAATGAAACCATTGTAAAGCGAATTGTATGAAAACCACAACCAAACCAATTTGTAGCAGTCAAAAAGGCAAATGCGTCGCCTATGCAACCGAGATCGTCGGTAGTAAATGGACACCACTTTTACTCTACGCCCTCAGTAATGGACGTAACCGCTTCGGCGAATTACAAGCAGCAGTGGGCGGCGTTAATCCGCGCACACTTTCGGCACGACTCGATTCTCTTGAGCAAGACGGTATTATCACTAAAACTGCTTATAACGAAATGCCGCCGCGTGTTGAGTACACGCTGACGGCAAAAGGCCAAGATCTGCTTCCAATTATCGAAAGTATGATCGTGTGGGGCGACAAGTACGCCGTTTAGAAGTAGGTGTAAAACCTTACGTCGTTCGTATTTCGACCGCGCTCAGCATCCTCTGCTTCTCGTAGTTCGGCGTTGTGATCGCGCTGAGGCCACGGACGAGTAGGGGTTTCAGCTTGGGCAGCTGCATCGGGTGAGTGCCCCTCCACGGCAGGTGGTTCTGCCTGTTGAGCGCCTTCCATCGCTGCGTGCGCGAGCCCATCTAATACGGCTCCTGATGTTACTTCAGGTGTTCTTGTTGCAAATTCCCCGACAGACATGTGTCTTCCCTCGATTACCAATAGCATTATTATAGCAAAACTATGTTTTCGCGCCTAGTGGAAATCTATGTCTAAACTGCATCCTGTATATCGGCTGTAAAGCGGCGCTTCGTACTATAACCACAAGCGCTTTGTTGTTTCTTTTTAAGGCAATACACGGTAGGATATTTTTATGGACTTACATATTTTATGGGCGAACACGGCATTCCGCGTTTTGTTTACGATTTTATGTTTGTTATTGGTCCAAATGGTGCTTCGACACTTTTTAGCGCAGGTAGTGCAACGGGTCGTACGAACTCATAAATACCCTACGAAACGTGAGGAACGTCAGCGCGAAGACACCTTAGTGACTATTTTTCGTACGGCGAGTGCGGTTGTATTGTGGATCGTTGGCATTGTAATAGTGCTCAGTGAACTGCATGTTCGTATTGGACCGCTGTTAACAAGTGCTGGTGTCGTGAGTGTCGTCGTTGGTTTTGGTGCGCAAAATGCCATCAAAGACTTTCTGGCAGGCATTTTTATTATTATGGAAAATCAGTTTCGTGTCGGTGATATTATCACGATTGCAGGTGCCGGCGGGACGGTTTCCGGCGCCGTAGAGACTGTCACTATTCGGATTACTCGCTTACGTGATCTGGATGGAGCGCTACATATTGTCCGAAATGGCGACATCAGTATTGCGACAAACTTGTCTTTTGGATACTCAAATGTAAATATTGATATTCCGGTAGCGTATGATTCCAATATCGAAACGGTGAAAGAAGTTTTGAACCGACTTGGTGACGAAATGTCAGCTGATGCGGACTGGGAGAAGCGCATTGTCGACCCGATTCAATTTTTACGTGTTGACAGCTTTGGGCATTCCGCTGTAAATATTAAGGCGCTGGGCAAAGTAATGCCCGGTGAACAGTGGGATGTAGCGGGTGAATTTCGCAAGCGTTTGATAGTAGCTTTTAAAAAGGCAGGCGTCGAAATACCACTGCCACAGCGCGTTATCCATAAATCATAAGAGGAACAATGAAAAAATATTCGCGACGTTTCCGGATCATCAGCCTCGTTACTATAGCAGTTATTTTCAGTGGTGCTGGTATTGGTTTGTGGCGGGTACTGCATGCTCCCAAAACAGTGGAGAGTGCGCCGCTAGCGGTCGCTACTCCCAGCTATGGGATTGCAGCTGGCGGGGCGCTTCCGTATTTATCTGATGAGCAGCTCACCGCTTACATGCAGGGCGTAAAGGCGTTAGGTGTGGACTGGGTGCGTTATGACATTGATTGGAGTGTTGTGCAACCGCGCAATGCAACTACATTTGACTGGCATCTTTTTGATCGTGTGGTGAGTGCGGCAAATACCGCCGGCTTGCGTAGTCTTGTGGCGCTGACACATTCTCCGCAGTGGGCTCGAGGCGAAAGCTGCATGACATCTGCCAAATGTCCTCCTGGCAATCCATACACATTTGCTGCATTCGTGGGCGCGGCAGCGCGACGGTACAGCCCACAAGGAGTAAAAGCTTGGGAAATATGGAACGAACCTAATTCCCGAATTTCTTGGGCACCGGCAGCTAACCCGGCAGCTTACACGAAAGTTTTAAAAGCAAGTTATCAAGCGGTTCATTACGTTGACCCTCAAGCAATCGTGTTGACCGGAGGTGTGGCACGTGTTGGTGATACAACAGGCAATATTCAGGGTCCCGAATTTTTGAGCAGACTTTATGACAGTGGTGCGCGTGGATCGTTTGATGGCGTAGCATCACACCCGTATTCGTATCCGTATTTGCCGACATTCCGCTCGCTAGGAAATGCATGGCTGCAACTTGGCCAGGCTGCCTATAATATTCGAGATGTTATGAGTTCGCATGGCGATGCTTATAAAAAGGTTTGGATTACCGAATACGGCGCGCCAACACTTGGTCCGGGACGTATGGCTACCGATGGCTCAACAAATGTTGAAGCGGGGTCTGACCATATAAGTGAAACTTTGCAAGCAACCATGGTCACGACTGCAGTAGGACTCTACAAAAATATTGCCTCTTGGTCCGGTCCGATGTTTTGGGATAGCTATCAAGATAATGGTCCAAGCACGAGTAATGTGGAACATGGCTTCGGACTCGTACGCTACGATGGATCACACAAACCGGCGTACGAAGCATTACAGCAGGCAATGGCCGCCGATCCGCCACCTGCCCGATAGGATAGGATATAGATCGACTCGACATGTATAATTATGATATAATATATGTTTTACGAGTGAGATGATGACCGAAGAACGACATGCGAGAATTTTGGCTTGGCGTAAAGCAACCCTCTGGGTGCTGGTAGTCTTGTGTATTGCTGAATTTTTGCGCAAAGATTCGGTATTAAATTCGATATGGCTATTTGGCACGGCAGGAGTTGTTCCCGGGCGTGAAAAACCGTTGGCACCAGATACGGTTTTGTGGATTCTGGCCGGGGTTTCTGTATGTATTTTTCTCGGTATTGTGACTGGCATTATGGTGAGGATATGCCGCACCCGAAAGGCTGCGAAAGCAATACTTACCCCTACGAATGAAACCACAGCAAAGAACGTAGAGCCTGCACCTATAGTCGCTACTAAGGTCGTCGAGATAACACCGCAACATACAGCGACAGAACTGACGCCGACAGCGCATATTCCTGCTCCGCCTATAATTATTCCAATTACGCGAACTGCGAAAAAGCGATCATTCACACCCTTGCTTCGAGCAGTTGTCATTTTTCTGCAATACTTAGGTTGGTTCGGGCGTGTTCTCGAGACTTGTGCGCTCATAACAGGAGCGGCAATTGTGCGGTTTGCTCGAAAGGTGTCGGGGCATGTACAACGTTATGCGGTAGCATTTGGTACATGGAGCCTGGCTTCGGCGCGTAATTTTATCCGTTGGCTGACTCCGCACCTCTGGCGATTTGACGCATGGCTTGAAAAGCAAACGCGCGTCACCCTAGCACGAACGCACAAAAAAGTATCAAAGCATCCAAAATTTCAAGAGGTCTCGTTTTTGGGACGCGAAACAAAACAAGCGATCACGCGTGCTTTGCCTAGCCGACGCCCCATTAAAGACTAAAAATACAGTGCTAAGCGTCGGTCTTGGGCTGTGTGATGTTGATCATCCAGTGAATGCCGAACTTGTCGGTAAACATGCCAAAAGTGTCACCCCAGACTTGTTTTTCCAGTGGTACGGTAACAGTACCGTCTGTGCTTAGGCCATCAAAATACTTTGTAAGCAGTGCTTCGTCGGTGCCGGCAATTGACATGTTGACGCTGTCGCCAAAGGTGACGGCGCGTCCGGGCATACCGTCGCTTGCCATAAAGCTAATAACGCCGTTGTTGAGTGTGGCGTGCATGACTTTATCGCGGTAGTCTTCAGGGAGACCTTCGGCGTTAAAATCAGAGAAACGACTGATTTCGAGTTCGCCGCCGATTACGCTTTTATAGAAGTTCATCGCTTCTTCGCAATCACCGTTAAAGTTGAGATACGGGGCAAGTTGTGTGGAGTTATTCATACCTTTTACTATACGCCAAGACTAACGATCAAGCTATTGCTTTAAATACGATTTAGTGCTATAATTAGTTTTTAACAGGAAATCAAGGTTCTGCACTCTGGTCTAACAGATCAGGAGAGCAGAACTTTTATATATTTATGAGCGAACAGCAACCTGGTCAAGCCAATGCACCACAAGTGGGCGAGACGGCAGTGCCACCTATCGTAGGAACGGATTACTACGAAGCTGTTGGGGCATATCTTGCTTCAGGCGATACGCCAACCTCTGCTTTGGGCGAGGATCCATTAACGGTCCATAGGCTTTTTACTGAATCGAGAGGAAAACGTCTTACTCCTGCAAGCACCTATCGCGTGCTAGAACGTGTTGCTGAAGGTCCCATTGACCTTGAAGCTATCAAGGGAGATGTCTTACTCCCATCCGAAGTAGCCGTTCATACCGTAAATTATCTTGCAGACAATAATGTGGTAGGCAAACATAAATGGATATTGGCGCTTGAGCCGGGCGCTAATCGTAACAGTGGCAATGATTGGGACTCTTTACGGGGCGACAAAGTGAATGCTATGCTGCGAACAGTTGAATCACTCTCGGTCGGGCAGTATGAAACAATCTATGTGACCAAAAGTCATCTTCTGAAGCACATGACCGAGCTGTACCCCGAGTTAGAAGGTACGACAAGTGACGTATGGAATGCACTTTTACCGGAGATCCGAAGACAAGAAAAACTTTGGGCACACGGCATTGAAGTCGTGCCTGAAGCTGGCAAGACGGGACGGGTCGCCGTAGCCTTGACTCCAGAATTTCAAACGAGTATTAAGGTGTTGGTAGCGCGTTTCGAGGCTACTAAACAAACATATAGCTCGGTGGTACTTGATCCTAGGCATAACCCTAGCGCAAAACAACTGGTTGGGGATGCTCAGCAGCGACGTTATGAGCTTGATGACGTTGAGCGAGCGGCTTTATTACAGCAAGGGGGAACGCTTGCAGTTAAGGGTGCTACTGCTGAAATGCCTATCGTCGATGAAATACTGGAAGGGGATTTTGCGTTCGCAGAACTATTCTGGCCACGTATAATATTCGGCTACGGCTACCAACTTCATGGGAAGTTTGGTCACTCATAGGTAGTTTTGTCGTTTCGTATCTGGCGGTAATGATCGGCCGACATATACCACCCAAACGCAATCAGCCAGATAGTTTGCGGATAGGCAACGAGTCGTTCCATGCCGCCAAGTCCGAGCCCGACATAATGGTTGAGTGTAAAAAGCCCAAAAGCGAGCAATGCAACAATGCCCGAAAGGCGAGTATAGTAGCGAAAAATCCGCGGCAAATCGAGTGAATAACTGAATATAACAAGCGAAAGATTGCCGATAACGAACGGCATAAACGCGCCGACAGCATGTAAATGATTCGGGTTATTCTCTGGAAAGATTCCAACCATGACCGTGCCGATCCCGGCGATCGCCATGCCGTAAAAGCCGATCCGACTCCAGACATTTTTCCTAAATTCCGAAGTGATAAAAAACGAACCCACAACCATGGTGAGTCCGAGTACAATGAATGACGAATTCATCAAATTATGAAGCGGTGAGCAGACGATGCGGTCATGAAATGGTGCGCAAACAGTGTTACCGAGGTCGCTGATAGCGTTTCGCATCAGACTAAACGGAGCTTTCCAAGCGGCTCCTACCACGATTTGCGTGGCAAAATATTGTAGGCTCAAAATCCAAAAAATAGGACCAATGAGCGGGTGCCGATCACGAAAAACAGCGACTCGTCGCATGTAATAATCACGTGATCGTAGTTTCATATTTGCAGTATACGACTCCGAGGTTGCGGTGTGCTACTTAATTTTCGGCGAGCCACTTTTGGAGTGCGGCGATATCAGGGAAAATTTTGTCGAACACGCAGTATAGTGTTTCGGTTTTTTCGAGTTCGCCGATGGCGTAGCATTTTTTGCCGAGGCCGTATGCGACACCGGCTTCGATGTGCCCAGCGATGCCAGCGGGCAACACAAGCAGGAAGTTGTTGGCGGCTTTTTCGCCAGCTATGTCGACTTCAAAAATTTTACGAATGAGCGGATCGTCTTGTGACAATGCCTCGGATTGTTTCATAAATTCATCGGCATTGCCATCGAGCTTGAACTCAACTTTTTCGCCTTCATAGGAGTTTTCAATAAAGCAATAGGCCGTTTTGCCGCTTGCTCGGACGGTATCAAGAATCGGTTTTATATTGTCTTTGTTGCGCCAGCGACCGGCAATGAAAAAGTCATATGTTTGCATGGTCTAAAGTATAGCATTCGGTCGTTGTGTTATGAATGATCGATGAACTTTATGATCGTCTGACAGTCGCGATACATCCAAATATTGACCTATTTGACCAACATAAGCGTTACTGTATAATAAGCATAAGTTCAAGGGTGCTTGAAAATTAAGGGATGGTACGTGAAAAAAAGAATTGTGGCCCTCGCGGTAACGATTGTGGTAATCGCAGCTGGCGTAGGCCTTTGGATGTTGCTTCGAGGCACGCACTCCGCAACTAACCAACCGTCAAAACAAGACGTCGCCCCGACGATTCAGCTTGATGTTCCCGAAAGCAGCCTCCTCGTTTCTCAAGACAAAAAAACTATTCCTGTTGCGGTTAAGAGTAGTAATTACTCCAATATTGCGCGCGTTGAATATCGCGTTGACGGCAAATTCGTGGCGTACAGCACGACAGCGCCATTCGATGTTGATATCGACATTTCACAGTTATCTCTTGGGGATCACACTCTGCAAGCAATGGCCTACAGTTTTTCGGGTAAGGTGGGCAAAAGCGCGGTCTTTACTTTTACGATTACTCCTAACCAGCCGACGCAGCCCGCCGGTGAAGACGACACACAAACAGTTCAGCAGAGCATTAGTATCCCGACACTACGGCGCATAGTAAAGCCGGGAAGTTCGTCTGGATCAAATAGTTCACCTGGTTCGTCTAATGACAATTCAGGAGGCAATAATGGCGGCAATAACGGTGGAGATAATGGCGGTGACAATGGGGATAATAATGGTGACAACGGAACTGCCTGGCCAGATACGCCCAATGCCCTCGTGTGCGACCAGCCGATTCTCAATGGTTTAACAAGTGCGCCGTCGGGTGCACAGATTGTGCCTGCCGGTGACAACAGCGGTGTTAACTTCGAAATTGCTGGCAAAACGTACTGGTTTGCACCGGGTGTGCACAGGCTCGGTAATCAGGCTTTGACGCAAATTGAACCCGGCGATAATGCCACGTTTGTCGGTGCGCCAGGAGCAGTGATCGACGGCCAAGGTATCAACCAATACGCCTTCACCCAGCATGCTGTTAACGTGAAAATCCAGTATCTCACCATCAAAAACTTCAATGCGCCGCGCGATGAAGGCGTCGTAAATCACGACAGTGGTGTGGGTTGGACCATGGAATATAACACCTTTGAAACCAACGAAGGAGGTGCGGTATTTGCGGGTACAAACAACGTCGTTCGCTATAACTGCATGCGCAACAACGGCCAGTACGGCTTCCAGGTTTATAGTAACGATGCCGGTGGACCGCACCATGTGAAGCTCGATCACAATGAAATCTCGGGTAATAATACCCATGACTGGGAGTCGATCATTAACGGCTGTGGTTGTACGGGCGGTGGAAAATTTTGGGAAGCTTATGATGTCGATGTCACGAACAACTATGTCCACAACAACTTGAGTGTTGGTTTGTGGGCGGATACCAACGACCGCGACTTTCTTATCGACGGTAATTACATCTCTGAAAATCAGTCGCAAGGTTTGTTCTATGAGATTAGCTATAACATGATCGTGCAAAACAACAATTTCGTGCGCAATGCGTTGGTTGACGGGCCGGGCAACAATAGTTTCCCAGCAGGCGCAATCTATCTATCTGAAGCAGGTGGTGACAGTCGAGTCAGTGGTCGGACCGCAGAAATAGATATCCATGATAATAATTTCCAGGATAACTGGGCTGGAATTGTCCTTTGGGAAAACGCCGATCGTTTTTGTAGCTCACCGGCTAACACGAGTAGCGGTGTGTGTACGATCGTCAATCCACTTACCGCAACGATTGCTAATTGTACTGATCCAGGCTCTGGAGGACATGTGAATGTCGAGCCATACTACTCCGATTGTCGCTGGAAAACGCAAAACGTCAAAGTGCACAACAATGTCTTTAACTTGACTCGTTCCAATATAACGGGCTGTACGCAGACATCGAGTTGTGGGTATCAAGGACTGTTCTCTAACTCTGGTAGTTTCCCGACGTGGTCGCCGTATATGGGCGATGTCATTCAAACGGCGATTACTTTTAACCAACACAATGTTTTTAGTAATAATACCTACCTTGGAGACTGGAAGTTTAAGGCGAAAGAGCAGGCCTCATCGTATAACTTTGCGCTTTGGCAAGCTTCTCCTTATTCGCAGGACGTAGGAAGTACCATTAACGGTAAAGATCATTTGATTGTGGCCAACGCTATTGATGACGACACTGCGACGCTTGAGGGATCGATTGGTAAATGGACCTCGTGGTTTTCTTCGAATGTATCGCAGAGCACTGCTGAAGCGCACAGCGGAACGCACAGTTTGAAGGTCGATATAACCGCGCCGTTCGGATGGGGTGTACAGTTGACCGATCCAAATGGCTTCCCCGTAACGACCACATCAAAATACGTAAGTTTTTGGGGCAAACTCGGAACAGGCACGAACTTGAAGGCGCGCATGGAAGTCCAATGGCTCAATGCCAGCCACAACTTATTGCGCACAGACACCATTACCTCGCCTATACTTACGAGCAGTTGGCAAAAGACCACATCTCCACTGTTAACAATGCCCGCAGGCGCGGCAACCGCCAATGTTGTATTTGTGGATAGCTCAGGTGTGGCAGGAAACAGTATGTATATCGACGATGTCTATATTGCTGATTCGGACAGCATATAAAAAGACTATTAAACAGATTGCGCAATAGATTATCTTACAATGAAACGTATGTAGTGCGTGATATAATCCCACCAAGCCAGAAGGTTTATGAGTAAGCAGAAGTTTATTATTGTTTCTAATCGATTACCCGTAAGCGTCTCGAAAGAAGATGGCAAACTGGTGTTTAATCGAAGTTCCGGAGGATTGGCAACGGCCATGTCCTCGCTTGATGTTGGCGAGGAACAACTTTGGATTGGCTGGCCCGGCATTGCATCTGATGACCTCACTACGGCAGAAAAAACGACTATAACAAAACGGCTACGCGAGTATAATTGCGTGCCGGTTTTTCTTTCTCAGGAGCAAATTAAGAATTTTTATGAAGGCTATGCCAACGACACTTTATGGCCATTGTTTCATTATTTTGAATCATACGCGCAATACAGCGACCTATACTGGAGCACGTATCAAGAGGTAAATAAACAGTTCGCCAAAGTAATTACCCGTTATGCCGACGAGCGCGCGATGGTTTGGGTACACGATTATCACCTTATGCTTTTGCCGCAAATGTTGCGGAAAGCGTTGCCAAATAGTTTGATCGGCTTTTTCCTGCACATTCCGTTTCCGTCGTTTGAAATTTTTCGTTTATCGCCCAATCGCCGTGAATTATTACTGGGATTGCTCGGCGCGGATTTGGTCGGTTTTCACACCTACAGTTACGCAGAATACTTTATGAGCAGTGTGCTCCGAACGCTCGGTTACGAAAGTAACGGCGGGACTATTATGGTCGGTGATCGCAGCGTGGTCGCCGATGCATTTCCGATCGGCATTGACTATCAAAAATTCACCGCAGCTTTACACGAAGCCGCGACGGAACGCGAACTGGCGACACTCAACGAACACTACGACGGCAAGCGCGTTATTTTGTCGGTTGACCGCCTTGATTACAGCAAAGGTATCCCAAATCGGCTGCGCGCATTTGAAGAATTCTTAGAACAATTTCCTAAATATCACAAAAAAATCAGCCTGGTAATTGTGGCAGTACCGTCACGTACAGAGGTGCAAACCTACAAAGATTTGCGCGATTCGATCGAACAAACAGTGAGTCGCATCAACGGCATGTACGCGACGATGGACTGGACGCCGATTTCGTATCAGTTTAAAAACCTGCCTTTTGAGCAGATTGTGGCGTTGTATCAAAGGGCAGATGTTGCGCTTGTGACGCCGCTTCGCGATGGTATGAACTTGGTCGCCAAAGAGTATATCGCCTGTAAACAAGATGCGCCGGGTGTATTGATTTTGAGTGAACTTGCAGGCGCCGCCGATGAATTACAAGAAGCGTTGCGCATTAATCCGAACGACACTGCTTCGATTGTTCAGGCATTGAAAGCGGCGCTTGAAACGCCAAAACGCATTCAGAAAAAACATATGGAGGCGATGCAAGCACGCATTTCCCAGTACACAGTTCAGCGATGGGCGTATGACTTTATTGAACAATTGCGTTTATCGAAAGAGTTACAAGACGGACGAGGCGATAAAGTTCTAACAATTGATGACAAAGAACGTATGGTTCGGGAATTTCATGCTGCAAAGAAGCGGCTTATTTTGTTGGATTACGACGGAACCCTGAAAGATTTTGTGAATAGTCCGGATCCCAAACTGGCGGCGCCATCACGGCAACTTCTGGATCTTTTGCGTAAATTCTCGAAACAGCCGAACACCGATTTATATATTATTAGCGGCCGAACACGTGATGCGTTGGAAAGCTGGTTCGGCTCGCTACCAATCGGACTCGTTGCCGAACACGGCTCGTGGGTCAAGCAGCATGGCGAATGGGCACAAGGGTTGTTTTCGTTCCAGGAGCACAAGAAAAAACTGTTACCAATTTTAGAACGTTACGCCGAACGAACTCCCGGCGCATTCATCGAAGAAAAGAATTTTGCGCTGGTATGGCATTATCGAAACGTGCCGCCCGAACTGGCATATGCCCGTAATATGAGTTTGAAGCACGAACTCGATAGCCTCGTAGCCGGTAGTGAAGTTGGTATATTCAGTGGCCATAAAATCCTCGAAGCCAAGCCGCGAGCAATACGCAAAAGTACCATCGCCACCGAGATTGTGGACAGCGATTACCCCGATTTCATTTTATGCGCGGGTGACGATTACACCGATGAAGACATGTTTGATGCATTGCCTGAAACGGCGTATAGCATAAAAGTTGGCTTGCGTGAGACACATGCTCGATTCCAAATTGCCTCGGTCGAAAAGCTACGAGCCGTGTTGAAATTACTCGCCGACTAATTGCGATTACAACGCCAAAATCACGCAGCAACCAAGTGGAGCAGTGACTACAAAGATGTTATTTTGTTGCGCGTCGACGGAATAAAATCGTGGCAACCGGAACCGAAATGATCACAATACTGATGCTCCAGGCCAATGCTTTCCAGCCTGATGATCCAAGTGGTTTATCGAGTAATAAGTTGCGAATCGCTTCGATTACCTGTGATACGGGTTGGTTTTCGGCGAATGCACGAAGCACGCCTGGCATGCTGCTAGCCGGTACAAAGGCGGTACTTGCAAATGTTAAGGGGAAAATAAACACGAAGCTGATCCATTGCACGGCTTCGACGCTTTTTGCAAAGAGTCCTAAAATTGCTGAAAGCCACGAAAGCGCCAACGTAAATGCGAGCATAATTCCCAACACCATGAACCATTGGCCGACGTTCGCCTGCGGACGGAATCCAACGGCAAGTGCTACCAAGATCATAATCACACTCGAGATGGTGTTTCGTACCAAGTCGGCAACGGTGTGACCGACAAGTACGGTCGTGCTGAGCATCGGCAACGAACGAAAACGATCAATGATGCCGCGCTGTAAATCGGTCGCCACCCCGATCGCCGTATATGTCGAACCGAACGCTGCTGTCTGCACCAAAATACCGGCCACCAGATAGTTTACATAACTAGTTCCACCGGTGTTAATTGCACCACCAAAAACGTAGCGGAACAACAACATGAACATGATCGGCTGAAACGCGACCGAAAGTAATTGGTCCATGTTTTTGATGATGTGCGAAATGCTGCGCCATACGAGTACGCGCGAATCAGCAAATGCCCAATACAGTTTTGAATGTTTTTCCGGCTTAATGCCTTGCACGGCGGTTGCTACTTCGGCCATTATTTTTTCTCCTCTTCGTCTTGTGAATCAGCCTTTTCGGCGGCGTGGCCGGTGAGTTTTAGGAATACGTCGTCAAGCGTTGGTTTGTGTAATGACAAGCCTTCGACAGTAATTTTGGCATCTTCCATTTCTTGCAAAATCGTCTTAAGTTTACCGACACCACCATCGTTGGCGACGCTAATAGTTCGTCGTTTTACATCGGCTTTAAGCGGGTCTTTGAGAATCGTGGTACGTGCTTTTTCATAATCTTTTGCGGTCGCAAAAGTAAGTTCGAGCTGTTCTTTACCGACTTTTTCCTTGAGTTCGTCAGCGGTACCTTTGGCAATAACTTTACCGCCGTCAATCACAATGATTTTGTCGGCTAATTGGTCGGCTTCTTCGAGGTACTGCGTGGTAAGCAAAATTGTTGAACCCTGTGCCACTAACTTTTTGATAATATCCCACATGGCCAAACGGCTGCGCGGGTCAAGGCCAGTGGTCGGCTCATCCAAAAATACAATCGGTGGTGATGCAATAAGACTTGCTGCAAGGTCGAGCCGGCGTCGCATGCCGCCCGAATATGTTTTCGCAGCGCGATCAGCAGCTTTTACGAGGTCAAATTGTTCGAGCAATTCTTCGGCGCGCTGCCATGAATTCTTTTTGCTCAGGTG
This sequence comes from uncultured Candidatus Saccharibacteria bacterium, assembly GCA_964600185.1. Taxonomy (GTDB): domain Bacteria; phylum Patescibacteriota; class Saccharimonadia; order Saccharimonadales; family UBA4665; genus DATASD01. Next base: position 14,226 of record CAZRIO010000022.1, read on the forward strand.
ATACAATCGTCCAATCATCCGCAGGTTTTCGCGACCCGTCAAAAATTCGTCAATTGCCGCATATTGTCCGGTGAGACCAATAATGCTCCGCACTTCGTCTGCTTGATCGTGCACATCGAAACCTTCAATAACTGCTGTTCCCGAGTCGGCACGCAACAGCGTAGATAAGATGCGAACCAGGGTCGTTTTACCGGCGCCGTTCGGGCCGAGGATTGCCAGGATCGTTCCTCGTTTAACTTCAAAATTGATGCCTTCGAGTACCGAAAGTGTGCCGAAGGACTTGTGGATATTTTTAGCGGTGATTGCGTTCATGTTTGTAGTATACCAGAGGTGAGATCTGATGCGCTAAAACTATGTTCTATTATGTTCGCGCCGCCCGTTTCTTTACTCTTAAAATAGTGAGAAGGCGAAACCCCGATGATCTTTTTGAAGTCGTTTACCAGATGTGATTGCGAGCTATACCCGAGCTCGGCGGCAATGTTTGTCCAATTTGGTTTGACCGTTTCATGCGCCTCGTCGAACGCCGCCAAAAGTCGTGCGCGAACAACGCTCCATTTGATGCCGGTGCCCACGTATTCTTGAAAAAGGCGCTGCAAATTGCGTTCACTGATTGCAAATTGTTTGGCGAGTGCTGCGACGGTGCAGGTTTGCGGACCGGCATCGATGGCTTTCATGATCTCGTTAATAAGTACGATCTTAAGATCGGGTTTGGGATGTTTCGTGCGTAGTAACGTTTCTATTTTGGCGACAACGGCTTGATCATCGGCAAGATCAAGCAGGGCTTTGCTGAATCCTGGAGTTGCTTTTGGAAAAACGTCACTTGCTGGGATGCTTGCCGGGGCCGCATTAGTGAAAAGGTGTGGCCCGAAAGCGTGAAAACCGCCTGGTTTGAACTTAACGCCGGTATAACTTCCTTTACCCGATGCCTTGAGTGATCGACGGCCGGGCGTAATGCCATTAAAAAACGCCTTTCCATCTGCAAAAAATAGATTTACTACGGGTTTGGTTAAAACGTCTTCGCCGACATAATCAGCTTTGCCGCGTAAATCCCAGCGCGCTACAAAAAGTAGCTCAATATAGGGCGCCAAATCTTCAGAAGGTTTATAACAGCGCAAAGTAACGTGGCTTGAGAAGTCATCCGGATTAAGGATTCCTCGATGTCGATAGATTAATTCTTCGTACTGCATAAGTGATTATAAGTAGTATGTATGAAATTGTCGTATTTTTGCAATTACTACACAACACGACGTGGTTATATAGTCATAGTTAACTATCAGGTTAACTATATAAAATCATTCCGGTGGTGTCAATTACTCGCAAGCTTCCTCAACGGTTGGGTTGCGAAGTATAATGCATAGCTGGAAATATATAAATAAGAAATGGAGATAATATGGCAGACGAAAATCCCCAAATGCCTACACCAAACCCAAAACTAAAAGCCCTTGACCCGATGGTCGGTACCTGGAAAGTTAGCGGCCGCACCATTGGTGCAGATGCCGACAACATCACCGGTGAAATGATTATTGAATGGTTGCCGGGCGGGTTCTTTTTGAAGCAAACTACCCGCATTAATTTTGCGGATATGTTTCAGCCACAAGGTTTGGAACTAGTTGGTTATGATGCCGAATCCGATACGCTTACATCGTTGGTGTACTCGAATATGGCGCCAATGGCAGTACCTTACGTATGGGCATTCGAGGGTGATGAACTCACGATTCATATGAAAGCTGGTGCAACAATGCATGCCAAAATTGCCAAAGACGGGAAGTCATTCTCGGGCGGCTGGCGTCCAGACGCTGGTCACGAAAATGATCCAGGTATGGTTGCATACGACCTTACCGGCACTCGCGTAAAATAACAAATAAGCATGTGAGAGGGTTGGTGTAACGACCCTCTCATCAGAAGGATGAGACTTGACTAGAGGAGTTAATAGCGGTAAAATTAACCGTATGGTTAATAAAAACCTCGATGAAGTATTTGGCTCACTTTCGGACCCGACGCGCCGCGATATGCTGCAGCGTTTGCTCGGAGGTGAAATGTCTGTCAACCAACTTGCGCAAGCATACGATATGTCTTTGCCGGCAGTTTCTAAACATGTAAAAGTATTAGAAGCGGCGGGTTTGGTAACGCGTGAACGGCGTGGCCGCCAGCACTTTGTCACGTTTTCGGCGCAGAATTTTCGGGATGCTACCGATCATTTACTTTATTACGAGGCAGTACTTCAGAAACGTCTTGATTCTCTTGATGCATATATCGAGAAAGGTCGGACTAACGTGCAAACGCTACAGTCGTCTAAAAAACCACCAAAACAACAGACGATTTCCGTATCGCATATCTTTAATGCCTCACGGCAACGTGTGTGGGATGCATATGTCGAGCCTGAAGAAATCATGCATTGGTGGGGCGGCTCAACGCGACGGCCGAAAAGTTGTTACAACGACGTACGCGTAGGAGGAATATGGCGCTTTGCTATTCCCGTAGCCGATGGCAAAGAATATATTATGAGCGGCATGTACCGCGAGGTTGAATTAACGAAACGGCTCGTATATACCGACGGTTTTGGTGAGGCCGATAATCTACGCCCACAAGCACTTGTTACGATCACTTTTGAAGACTTGCCTGACGGGCGGACGAAACTCACCAAAACATCGATCGCGACTCCAGAAATACACCAACTCCAGGCCGCATGGCTTCGTGCAGTTGAAAGCTCCAGCGAATCATAAGTTTTCATATACTTTTTGCCAGATTTATGGCTACTAGGCAAGTGTGTTATCGTAGTGACAATGGCT
>CAZRIO010000023.1:0-16858 GCA_964600185.1 uncultured Candidatus Saccharibacteria bacterium
TTTTGTTGTTGTGGTGGTTTGTTGGGTTTGTGGTGTTGATTTGTGCAGCGTATCATTTGTTTTGATATAGTTTTTGCCAGATTTATGGCTACTAGGCAAGTGTGTTATCGTAGTGACAATGGCTGCTGAAACAGAGGGGAACAACAGAGCAGAAGCACCGCCTCAATACGGTGCCTTTACGCCTGGTTCTCCTGATGCAATTGTTTTATTGACGGCAATGCGCCCTGCTTTTTATGAACTGGCTGCAGAAGTTATTGATGCCCAGTCTCAGCGAATTTTTCAGCAACGTGATCTTCGACCTCCTCTTGGCCTTATTGCCTGCGAGATGAAAAAGGACGAATCAACTGATCGTGTCGTGGAAGAGCTGCACTCCTGGGAGGATATGAAGGAGGCGTTTGTGTGGACTGGTATCCGGGGTATTGCAACTTTTATGAGGTCACGGCACACGCTTTCCATGGCTCGGCGTTTGTATCGTTTCGAGAAGACGACGAGAATATTTCGTGCTTTGTCTCGCACTCCGGAGGGACAGCCCGTGCAAGAATACGAGTCGGCTGAAATGCTGCTGACTGGCGGTCATGTGACGGGTGCTTCAATGATAGTTGGTGGACTGCAGTCGGTGGGTGATGTGGTTAGTGAATCGGGACCGGCAAGCGCAGAAAAAATTCGGGATATCGCCGCTAAAAGTCACACGCTCGTTACGCAACCTGCAAACATCGCTCGAGATACCTTTCCGCACGTTTTGAACGCGATCGATATTGCCCCGAAGACGACCCTGGAGCAGTTACGTCAGAGCAGTTTTACGCGGATCGATCCGCAATTGCTTATCACCAGTGAGGTAAGGGGTGAAACGCACGCACAGTACGAACTTCCCTTTAAGGACCATCGCGACATCGTATTACAACAAAGAATTGCGGATTTACAGAGTCAATTTCCGGTTATCGGCTGTCCGGCGCTTCGCAATATGGTCATCAGGAACTACTGGGGGTGGGGTGTGGATATTGCGTATCGGGCAGGGCTTTGGGGACAGCCCGCTCAGTAGTTTTCTGCAATAAACCCGCACCTATAACTTTAGTGGGCGGCTGTTTCTTCAGCGCCGATAACGGGCAATTGTCGAAGTCTGACAACGATAATAACTGAAATAATCGTGAGTGCCACGGCGCTTAAAATCGCCACAACATGATATTCTTGTACGAATGCATTGCGGGCGATATGTAAAACATCGGGCCCAGTTGGATTCGGGAGTTTATCGGTAGCGGCTGTTGCCGAAGCCAGGGTGTCGCGTACGGCATGCGTTGTATCTGCCGACAAACCACTGGGTAATACAGCAGTCTTCAAGCGATACACTGCGGCACCGATGCTTCCTACGATTGCAATACCGAGTGCGAATCCAAACTCATTGCCGGTTTGTGAAATCGCTGCGGCCGAACCTGCTTTTTGGGAGGGAACCGAACCGATCACAATACCCGTTCCGAGTGTCGTCAGCGGCCCCGCACCCCAGTTAAAGAGCGCAAAACCGGTGATGAGCCAAGCGATATTTCCGTCTACGCTTGTAAAACACAGCACAATCATACCGGTAATCGAAAGGCCGAGTCCTAAGGCAATCAGATAGGCTGGACGAATAACTCGCGCGAGTCGTGGCGAAAGCAAGAATCCAATGATCGAAGCGCCCATAGCCGGGATCATCCAAAGTCCTGCTTGTAGTGGCGACAGGCCGGCGACAAGCTGTAAATATTGTGTCGACAGCACCATGACACCACCCGGCAACATCGTATTGAGCAGCATTGCGATGAGCATAATCGTGAAAGACGGCTTTTTAAAAAGCGTGATATCGAGGAGCGGATCGGCGAGCTTACGCTGTTGTTTGACGAACCAGACGCCAAATCCAATACCGATCACCAACGACACAAACGACAGGGCATGCCAGCCGTGCGCGGCCAATTCTTTGACGCCATAAATAAACGGCAGAATTGCAGCCAGCGATAGAAACACACTCGGAAAATGTAAGCGCGCAGCGTCGGGATCTTTGTATTCAGGCAAGAGTTTTTTGCCGAGTAGCAGCGCCAGAATCATCGGCGGAATGCCAACCAAAAAGACCGAACCCCACCAGAAGTGCTCAAGTAAAATACCACCAACTAACGGACCCAAAATGGAACCGCTAATCAAACAACTCAGCCAAATGCTAATCGCCAAAGCGTTCTGTCGAGGGTTGGCAAACATATGGCGAATCAAAGACAGCGCCGCTGGTGCAATCATTGCGCCGGCTACACCGAGCAGCGCTCGGGCAAAAATCAAAGTGCCGGCATTGGGTGAAAAAGCAACGAGTAAAGAGGTGAGTGCAAAAGCCGCGCTACCTATCATCAAAACTTTGCGACGACCAATACGATCACCAAGCGTGCCCATCGTGATTAAAAATCCGGCCAACAAGAACCCATACATATCGGTAATCCACAGAAGTTGTGTCGCGCTCGCATGTAAATCGGCGCTCAGTCGTGGCAAGGCAAGGAGCATAACAAACAAGTCAATCGAAACTACGAGCGAGGTGATACCTAACACCCCGAGTCCGAGCCATTCTTTTATAGTTGCTGTTTTTGGAGGTTCTGGTTTATTTAGTTTACTCATTGGTGTATTTTATCAGCAAAAAATCGTAAAATAAATACTAGATAGTTAAATATCGAGCATAAACTTTACCGAATGGTAAACTTTTATGGAACTCCCAGATTATGTTTGGGAGTTCCATAAAGTTATTTCTTAACTGCCAATCGTGAAGCTGCCCGAATTAATTGTTCTGTTATTGCCGGCATTGTCGAAACTGCCTGCTCGGATTGAGTAAGTCCCATTTGGCAGGGAAGACAAATCGCAACTCATTGTGCCGGCTGCGAGTTGAGTCGGTGTCGCTGTGCCGCAAATTGAGAGTAATTGATTCGCACTGTTGTAAACGTGAATGACTAATACTTGCAACCCGCTGCCCGCGTCGGCCGCAGTTACTGTTACATTCGGCCCCGTACTGAAGGGACCGGCAAAGCTTGTAGGTGCGGTGAAATTCATGACTGGTCGTGCAGTGTCTACGGTAACATTCACGGCATTCGAGGCGGCACCTTCGATCACGGCATTCATGGCTTTCACGAAGTAATTGTGCACACCATCAGACGCCGTAGTGTCGGTGTAGGTAAGTGTCGTAGTGCTCCCGATATAGCTGTTGTCTCGATATATACGATATGAGGCTGCACCGCTAGCGGCTGACCACGAAAGTACTGGTTTCATCGTGGGCGTTGCGGCGGTGAGGTTACTTGGCGTGCCGGGAGCGGGTGCGATGAGCACGCTAGAATCACCTGAAATGGTAATCGGTGTGCAGTATTCGACATTTTGAATGCTTGCGCAGGCGTTATATTGCACGCCGGGGAAGATGGCGACAGTTGCCACGCCGGTGCTTGCGTTCGTTTGATTACTGGACTGGCCTTGGCCGCTTGGCAAAGTGAAAGTCGCACTATTGTCACTGGTATGAACAGTGCCATCGGCGTTGTTTGTGACATATACATGCGTGTTAATTGGGTTGCCGTTCGCATCTTTGACGGTGACCGCCAATTTATTTGTGGTAAATGAAAGATCACGCACAGCGTCGGCATATCCATATGTCACAATTGGGCCCGTTGATTTGAGCAAGAAAGTGTTAGGAATACCGGTCACCGCACTGTTGTTTTGGTTGTCAGCAACGTTGTATTGCAGCCATTCGCCATAAGAGCGAGCGAATAATTGCGCCGCATTAAACGAATAATTGCTGTTCGCGTCGGTGTTAGCGGTGCGAACAACCGAGTCGCCACTCACCGAAGGGCTTGTCAGTACAACGAGGCCGTTGCCGGCAGTAAAGCCGCTACCATTAAAACGGACTTGTCCGGAAATTGTTGGTGGCTGCGGGTAGTTAATTGTTGCGGTCGCGTCATTAGTGAGTGTAATGTTTGATGCTGCACAAAATCGGTCAGCGTAAATGTAGCCGGTCATGACGCAGACGTTATAGGTGGGACCGCCGAATGCTTTCACTGTTGCCACGCCGTTCGCGTCGGTTATTCCTTGCGATTCGAGCCGTGCGTCAGGAGCGGTGAAACTGAGTGCTTGGTCGGAAGTTGTAACCGTGCTCGTACCCACATTGGTGACGTGCACCTCGCGTCCTACAACTGGTGCGCCATTGTGGTCCTTCACTGTGACGGTAACCGACTTGGTTGCAAAATCGAAATCTTGCACCACACTGTTGTTTACATAGTTAAAAGCGGGCGTTGTTGAAGTCAATAAATATGAATTCGGCATACCAGTCGTTGCGCTGTTCTCCTGCGGATACGGTGCATTATATGATAAGCGTGCGTTGTAATTGCCTGTCGAGAATTGTGAGGCGTCTTTGGAGTATTGTCCGTTGGCATCGGTTTGTGCTGAGCGTTCTACACCATTGCCAGCGATGAACGAAACGTCTACACCGTTATGAATAGAATTGAGTGGCGCCGGATTGTTATTGAAACTGACAGTTCCGGATATTGTTGGCGCGCCGTCGGCGTAGGCGGTGTGAGCGGTGTGAACCCCCGCGACCACTACCAAAAATAAAGCCACTAAAGACACAAAAGCACTCAAGAAATTCTTCGTACGTAGTCGTCGCATGTCCCACCCCCTTAATTGTACTTTTACCATACCTGTTTGTTGAATGGTTTACAACATTGATATCTTTCGATTTACTTATGGAGTAGGCGAAATCGTATTATTACGATGTCTCTTGTGCTGTACAAAGCCGGTTTGCACTATACTAAAATTATGAGCACTTCATACGAATCAGTACGCACGCAATATCGTCCTAAACATATTAAACGTCTATTGATTGCGGAATCTCCGCCGCCCGCGCCTGCCGTTCAAAGCAGTCGGCAATTTTATTACACCGATCGCATTCGCAAAGATGACCGATTATTCACAAACATGATGCGCGCCTTGTACAAAGATGCGGCTGATCTGACCGAACAAGATCTCGAAGAACAAAAAGTGGCTTGGCTCCGGCGATTTCAAGATGATGGCTGGTACATGATTGAAGCGCTCGACGTTTCGCAGCAGCACGAAGTCACCAAAAAGCAGCGACACGAACGAATCCAAGAAAACTTGCCACAGCTCATCAAAAAAGTGCGGGAACTTATTGAGCCAGGAACAAAAGTCATTCTTATTAAATCCAATGTTTTCGATGTAGCTACCGAACCGCTCAAGCAAGCGGGTTTTCAGGTGCTCAACACGGGGTTACTGGATTATCCGGGAATTTTTAACCAGCGCGATTTTCGTGAAAAACTCGCAGCTTATGCACGGATGTAATAGATCGATTTAGCGATCTTGCAGAGCGTCGAGCGCTACTGCCATAGCTGCCCAGGTGCGCCAATCGACTCGTTTGTATGCTTTGTCGTGTAGCGATAATTCGTAATGATCATGAAATCGTTTGGTTTTTCGGTGCATGCCAAGGACTTCGCCGGACGCTTCGTCGGTAACGACAAAATGGTATTTCGTGAAGGCGAGGATGACTCCTGCGATATCGTCGACAAATGGGATGAACGCGACGGCTCGCCGCACAAAGGCCAAAACTTTATTGTGCTCTGAAACGGTAATAATCGGTTGTTCGCCCTCGATAATATGCCACGTGCTGTTCAATAAAGATTTTTTGAACGATTTACGAAAAGCACCGATCGTGTTTCCGGCCGGATCTTCCACAAAATATTTACCGTGCACATCGAGTGCTTTTTCGGCGCGCAGGCTAAACACTTCTCGAGTTTTTTGTTCATCCGCATAAAAGATGATTTTCTCGCGTAGCGTAACACGTTTTTGCTGGGCAAAAGCAACTAAATCGCCTTTGCTGCCATCAGGCCCGACATCGTACACGCGATACTGGTTTACAAATGCCGTCAATTTCTGTTCAACAATAAGTTTCGGAGTCATCAGGGCAGTATAGCATCACAACCTGGCAGACAACTTAATAAAAAGATCATAAGTGGTCGCTACAATACGGGGAACTTAATTGGGGACGCATCATTATGACCGAAATGCGCGTAGTTTTGTACAATCTTGATAATTACGACCCGTTGTCGTTTACAAGTAAGAATCCGGCTTCTGAAATTACTGACGATAAACGGCATGCACTTATTCCGCAAGTTATTTCCGACCTTGAACCGGATGTCGTACTGCTGCAACAGCTCTGTGGCCAAAACGACAAACAGGTCGGTTTGTCGCTGCGAATGCTGGCAGCAGAAGCTGACTTGCAATGTACGACGGGCAAAGCGACCACGGCAGCCAAAAGCCGGCAGCAGTATCTCGGTACGGGTGTGCTGTGGGGCGGCCGATTTACGCCGAGTAACTTCATACCGAGAACCGATTTTTGGCATCCGATTAGCACGATAGAAGGCAGCGTTGGAGGTTCGCAGGTAGCTTTGGCGAGTTATGACGCACAGTCTCCTGATAAGGTGCAAAAGAATGGTGACCTTCGCGAGCCGGAGGCGTATCGCCTCGGAGCATATGCAGAACGATATGGGCTGACGCTCATCGGCGGAAATTTCGGAAGTTTGAGCACCGCGCGTTGGCAAAATGGCGAGTATGTCGATCCAGATCCAGATCTAAAACCAGCAGTAAGAGCTCGCCTGGAACCGTTTAAGAAGGATTATTTGTTTAGCCGAAAACCTGGCGCAGCCTTGGAACGCGGCGGTTTGTTAGATGTAGTTGCGAACCTTGCACTCACGCAAAATACGGTACCAGATGCAACGACGGACAATTGGCTGGCGACTGAAACGGCTGCTCGGCCGGAACGCGCCTATGCTCTTCCGTCAATGGCGAGCATGGTTACAGCGGTAGAGGTCGTAAAAAACGATCAAACCGCGGTGGCATCGAGCCATTACCCGGTGGTTATGACCATACAGCTTGAATAGTAGTGTCACGCGACAAAACTAGACAAAAAATTACTGAACGCCTTCCAGAGTGAGGAGTAGTCGTTTACTGTCCACGCCGCCTGCATATCCAGTGATTGTGCCTGCGCCCGACAGTACGCGGTGACAGGGCACGACGATCGAGATTGGATTACTCCCAACGGCCGTACCAACAGCTCGAACTGCTTTCGGATGGCCGATTACTTCGGCGATTTTGCCATAGCTCGAAGTTGTTCCGAACTGCAGTTTTTCGAGCTCAGCCCACACTTTTTTCTGAAATGGTGTGCCGATTTGTATCTCGTAAGGAAAATCGAACGTTTGGCGCTCGCCGGCGAAGTATTCGTGGAGCTGCTGTTTTGTCATTTGAAATGGCTGTTCGTCCTCAATCCAATCGGGCAAGACCTTGGGCGTGCGATTAAAAACTTTCCAGTACAATGCGGTGACGACCTTTCCGTCGCTCAGGCCGAGCATGATTCCGGCGGGAGTTTTAATCCAGGTGTAGTAGGTTTTGGACACGGTTTTTCCTCGTAAATTTGCCTCTTTATAATAGCAAACTAACGCATTTGTTGAGGATTATTTGAACATGGTGCGTAGGTGATTGCCGTTCACAATAACGACGATGCCGAGTAGCAATAGCCCGCAAACGGTCTGTTCGAGTTTCATCCACATTGGGAAATCACCAGGGATGGCGAGAATTACCACGACTGATGCGAACAATATCGCCGAAAGAATTCGTACGCGCAGATAAGCTTTTCGAGCACCTTTGGAAAGTTGCGAGGCAAATGAGAATAGCAACAAACTGGTTATGAATAAGATAGTGCCTCGCACCCACACGGCATCGGTTACGAGATCCGGTTTGTTACGCAAAACAAATGCGACAACCAAAGTTCCAAGGTTGAGCAAAACGTACAAACCAACGAGGGTTTTGATGGTTTGAAACGCCGATTTGCTGCGCGGATGCTGTATATTTTCGTTTGATATGTGTGTGGTCATAGGTTGCTCCTTTTATGCTTTTTTCGCTGTTAGTGATCGATCAAATAATGCGGCTATTTCTGATGCGTAGGCATCAATATCAAGATCTGGCGTTTCGATAATGTAAAAAGATGAACTGTCGATAAGTAGCCGAATCGCAACCGCGACAACGTGTGCGTCAAAAACACCGAATTCTCCCGATTTTTGGCCTTTTTCCAGCATTGCTTGGAGTGCCTGTTCGGGTGCTTCGTCGTACGATTCGCGCGGCATATTTTGGATAATTTGATGAATTGCGGTGATCTGCTCAACATGATCGGCAATGTATCGTACGTTCGATGTGATGTATGCGCGGAGTTTTGCGCGTGCTGTGAACTGCTGACGGATTGCCGTGCCCATGTACGCAGCGCCACTTTCGTAGACATCACCGATAATTGCGTTCATGAGGGCTTGTTTAGAAACAAAATGATACAGCACGGTACTTTTGGCGGTGCCGGCTGCATTGGCGATGCGCTTAATCGAGGTGCCAGCATAACCGTCTTTATTGATGGTGGCAATCGCGGCACGAATGATATCTTCACGGCGTACTTGTTGTGTTCGAGTAATCCTTTGAGCTTGGTCAACTGACTGCATGGTCACATATTAGAACGATCGGTCAAATCTTGCAATACTTTTTCTTTTTGGGACTACCGCTGAAGAAGGAATTCGCGGCCAATGGCGATAGACTGCCAACGAGCCGTCTCGGCTTGCTTTTCGATAGCAGCGAGCGGGTCATTTGATAAAAGGTAATCCGCTGCAGCTGGGTTTGGTTCGCCATCTGTTTCGAAATCACTTTTTATGTTTGTCCAGCGACCATCGAGAGCACCATCTCGGGGTACCACAAATTCGACGGTAACAATATGATCGACCGTCTTGTCACGGCTTGGAGAGTACTGACGGCCATTCTCGCGCGTCATCACCGTAAGTTTAGTGTCACGAGGGAAAGGTTGATCGTTAGTGAATAAGCCCATTACTTTGGGATCAGGCCGCGAATCAAGCTCACCTGCAAGTGGTGCTGCAGTTACGCAATAATCTCTACGGTTTGTTTGGAAAGATCGAGTGTCGTCGGGGTTTTCAATTCCCTGAGCGCGTAAGAGGTGTAAGCCGATTTTTGCGACACGTCCGACATCGAATAAGGTGTAGTCATCAAGCTGAAAACCCTTGAAATCAGGGTTCGCTATCATAAACGGGCGTTCAGGGTGATTGGACTTAGTCATGTCAATTTTATAGCACAAAAATCGCACCCTGAACATCATGGGCGCTGTTACATATCTCGCGGCAGACGTTTTTGTCGCGTGATACAGTCCGAAGTGCAATGTAACGAAGCACGGAGGTCGTATGCAAAATATACTGATTACAGGTGCGGCGCAGGGAATTGGCAATGCGACTGCGCAAAAAGCACGTGATGCTGGCTACAAAGTTTTCGGACTGGATAAGCTACAAGTTGATGATTCCAAGCCGGAATATAAAGATATTATATGGCTTCACGCCGACCTGGCCAAGCCGGACGAAGTCGCGCATGCTATTCACGAATTGGGCGACACGCCGCTCCTTGCGCTGATACATAATGCAGCGGCAATCGTCAGTTCGCCATGGGATGAATTTGATTTTGAACAGTGGAATATGGCGCTGGAGGTTAATCTAACGGCGCCACTACGGCTTAGTCATGGTCTTCGTAATAATCTTATAAAAGGTGGTTCGATCGTAACAGTTTCGAGTCAAGGCGGGCGACACGCCGGCTATGCCAACATGCCGTACGCTTTAACGAAATCAGCACAGATTAATCTTACACAATCGCTCGCGGCCAATTTTGGTCCGCGAGGCGTACGCGCCAATGCGGTCGTGCCCGGTTGGGTAAATACTGAGAGCGCCAAGGCTTTCATTCCACCGGTGGCGGCCGAGATTACGCCGCTTGGACGAACAGCTGAACCTGGGGAGATTGCCGATGCAATTTTGTATCTTATTTCGGATCAGGCGCGATTTATTAACGGCACACAGTTAGTCGTTGACGGAGGCTACGACGCGATCGACTACTCGATGTATAAGTTAAACGAAATGATGCAGCAGGCATAATTTTGTCGCGTGCAATTAAAAGAACCGGACCCGAAGAGCCGGTTCTTTTAATTTAACCATGCGGGTACGCTTAACTCTGAACTATATTGCTCTGTACATACTGTGCAGCGCTAGGGTCTTTTTGCAATAACGTCTGGATTATCCACGGAAATTGCGTGATGACGTTTGTAGCTGCGTCACGGTTTGGTTCGCCGGTAGGTGTTTGTGAGCAGACTTTTGGTGTTGGCACGGTGTTGTTCATGACGGCGATCATGATGCCAGTCACGGCTTGCTTCGTACCATATTTCTCAAGGTAGGGTGAGCCGGAGTCGCCAAAACATGTGCCGCCCTGCACGCCAGGAGCATTGACAACGCACATCATAGTATTGGTGTCGTTGAGTTGTGTGCCGGCCGAGTTTTTCAGGTCACAGTAGTGGTCGGTTAGGGCTCGTTGCATGGCAATCTGCTTAAGAAAGTCGGGCGTTTGATCGCCGCAGCCAGGCGCATTGACATCGGTGTCACACGTAATGCCCCAGCCTTGTGGCATTCCAGGTGAGCCGGCAGAGCGGGAAACTCCAATAGGTACGGGACGGATCTTGGTGTTAGTGACTTTGTGAGCAAGTTTTACGAGTGCGATGTCGTTACCAAAGTTTTTACTCGAGTCATGCTTAGGGTTGACGATAACATCCGCAACGGCAATCACTTCGCCGCCTTGTTTCCAATTGAGTGATCCGAGACGAGCTTGGCCATGAATGTATGGCTCGCAGTGGGCAGCAGTCATAACCCATTGCGGCGTGATTAACGTGCCACCACACTCGTGTTTTGCGATTATTTTGGTGGGGTCAGTGGCGTCCGGTGTAAGACTTTGGAGTGAGGCTGCATACGGCGTTATGGCGTTTTCGCCACCAATAATGCTTGGATGCATCCCTGATGAAGCTTTGGCGGCAGCTATTGCCGTTCCGCTGCTAAAGGTGACAATTGCGGCGAGCGCAATCAAAGAGCTACGAATTATAGAGCGCTTTTTTATCATGACACTTCTTCCTTACTGCTCCTACCTCTGTTATCCAGGGTCGAGGAAGCTTATGCTAGTAACCAAAATTACTGTATAGCAAAAAGATAGAATAGTGATTAAATCGGCTCGGTTTTTTACCGTACAAGGTACACTGATGCATATGAAAAAAATTACACTCCCACAAATAGTTCCATCGATAATTATTGTACTTGCCGTACTGCTTGCGCCGGTTTTTTCTGTCGTAACGACCTTTGCTTATGGTTTACAATCCGGAACAAATACATATGTCGCACTTGGTGATTCTGTCGCCGCCGGTGCTGGCTTGCCGGTAACGGATCCGTCAACTGAAGCAAAAGCATGTGGCCGTTCGGCACAGGCCTATCCAACGTTAGTAGCAGCAGGTGCGCATATGTCGCTCAATGATCTTGCTTGTGGAGGTGCGACGGTGAATGCGGGGATTACAGGACCGCAGACAACCAACGGCGTAACAGTGCCAAGTCAACTTGACCGCGCTTTCCAGCAAGGCGTTCCAAAGCTCATCACCATCAGCGTGGGAACTAACGACGTAAACTGGTCCAATGTGATAAACAAATGCTACACAAGTATCACATGCGGTAGTTGGCAAGATACGCGCGATGCCGCGAAACTGGAATATCAATATTACAAAAATTTGCACGCCCTACTGGAACAAATTAAAACGCGAAGTGCCGGCTCGGTTAAGCCGCATGTCATGTTAGTCGGATACTACAAACCTGTTTCAAATCAGCAGCCTGTTTGTGGCAATACTGCTCCGCTCACTTCCGACGAAATTTCGTGGATTCGTGGACAGGAAACAATTATTAACGGCGTGATGCAGGCAAATGCACTGCAATATAATTTCGTTGACTATGTGTCGGTTGATTTCACTGGTCACGAACTTTGCGCGCCCGAACCTTGGGTGCAGGGTTTAGGTGACAAAGCTGCTTTCCATCCTAATGTGCTGGGGCAGGCGGCTATAAGCCGAGCGATTTTGCACAAATTAGGCCAGCAATAACGAAAGACAAGGGCGGATATTGCAGTCTTGCGATCGCGTAAAATCCGCCCTATCAAATCCTTCAGTTACACTACGGTAACGTTGTCGACGTTTGCCTTTGATGCTTTCAAAAGTCCGTAGGTAATTTTGTCCATCTTGGCGCCATCAAAGATTGTTTCTTTTACATCCGAACCGCGGAACGAAACATCGTGCAATGTCGCGCCCTTAAACGATGTCTTTTTGAGCGAGGTGCCGCTAAAAACTACGCCGTCAAGTTCTTGATTATCGAACGAAACGCCATTCAAATCGCTGTACAAAAATGCAGCGTTCGTGAGTGTCGAACCGTCGAGGTTCACGCTTGTTAAGCCAGAAGCCTTGAACTTAGCACCGGTTAAATTTGCGCCGGTGAAGTTCGCGTTTTGCAAACCACTCGCTGAAAAAGTCGCGTTTTTTAGGTTGGCGCCAATGAATGACGCATTGGTTAAAGCGGTGGCGCGGAATGTCGCATGACTTACTTCGGAGCGATCAAAAACGGCTTCGACCATCGAGCTGTAGCTGAAATCTTCGTTGTCGAGTTTCGAATCGCTGAGGTTAATTTTTTGCAAATTTCCCGCCGAAAACTTAGACAGTCCGATGCTCGCTTTTGCCTGTTCGAAGGTTTTCTTGAGAACTTCTCGAACGCTATGGCCGGCGTCTGGGTCGGCTTCTGGTTTTTCGGTGCTGTGTGGAACGTGTTCCATGAATTCTTCGGCATCACCAAACGAATCGATGGTTGCTTGGTATGCGTCGCCGTCGCTCAAACCTTCTTTTTTCGCATCTTGGTATTTTTCGAGCAAGTTAGCCAGTAGTTCTTTCGTTACGTCGGCGCGCGATGGGAAATCGCCGTACGGCGCAAATGTTTTGTCTAAAAATCGTTGTAGTTTCTCTTCCATGACTTTTCCTTTATTACAATAATTTGTCGAGGATCTTCTTGGCAGAAGTCCAGTTACGGGTGTTATTTTCGTGCAACTCGCGTCCACCATTCGTGATGCGATAGTACTTTCGTCGGCCGCCTTGCGATTCATCTCCCCAATAAGAAATGATGTGACCGTCTTTTTCCAGGCGTTTTAAGCTGGAGTACATTGTTGCTTCTTTGAGCTCGTACAGATGTTCTGAACGCTCATAAATTAATTTGGTAATTTCATAGCCGTATTTATCTCCGTCCGTGAGTAAACCGAGAATGATGGTATCGGTGTGTCCGCGGAGCAGATCGGCTGACAATGTTTTATCGATCATGATTACACAATACGACACATTACTATGACTGTCAAGGTAATTTATGATTTAGTGCTTTCTGGGGTCGCAGTTTCGTTAGCGCTGGCGTACCGAAACACTGGTAATTACGCCGTAATACGCTTATGATAGGAGTATCACCGTAAGGAGGGATTATGTCGAAAATTACACCAAGTTTATGGTTTGTAGACAACGCCGAAGAGGCGATGAACTATTATGTGAGCGTCTTCAAAAACTCGCGCATAATCCGCATGGACAAATATCCAGACGAGTCGCTGGATGAACATTTTGTAGGCATGAAAGGCAAGGTTTTAAACGGCCAATTCGAGCTCGATGGCCAGCGATTTACTTGTTTGGACGGCGGACCGGTTTTTAAGTTTAATGCTGCTGTTTCATTTACTATCGACTGCGAAGACCAAGCGGAAGTCGATTATTTCTGGGAAAAATTATCGGCCATACCCGAAGCCGAACAATGCGGTTGGTGCCAAGACAAATTTGGCATGAGCTGGCAGGTTATACCGCGCCGCCTCGGTGAATTACTGTCTGATCAAGACACCGAAAAAGCTAATCGCGCACTACAAGCGATGATGAAAATGCATAAAATCGATGTCGCGGCACTCGAAGCGGCGTTTGAAGGCAAAGCGTAATAAGCCGCGTTTAGTGAGTCGGAGTTACCGGCTCACCATTTGGCTTCGTTTCAACTTTTGCCGGCGCCTTAGGATTAAGAATCTTTGCTGAGCGCTGCCGAGACGTAAAAATTGCCCAAAAGCTAAAACCGAGAATTGCTAAAAAGGCGACCGTGATAATGACAATGGCAACCACGTCGCCTTTTTCGTTTTTAAACATAAGCTTAGTATAGCGCGTTTTTATTGTTGTTTTCAAAAATGACATGCCGTTAATATGTTGCGACGGACATGGTCTTTTCGGTGAAGCTGACATGGTGGTCTTGTTGTGACATTTTCAAGATGTCAAGACCGCCGTGGATTGATCGCCCTGAGTTTTCTATTTCGTCGTACGTCATCCAAACATTTTTTCCGGCGCGGCCACCAGGAAGCAGGGTGCCACGAGGATTATCGGCTGAGAAAATAAAGAAAAATTTGTCCTGTATGCAGACGCCTTCGTATTCGTCTTTGAAATGACAGATGTTCCGGAGTTTTACGTCGCAAATTAATCCAGTTTGTTCTTCCATGGCGCGAATCGCGGCTGCCTCGACATCTTCGCCGAAGAATATTTTATTGCCGGGCGTGCCAAAGGTATTTTTGTACGGCACGAGCTGTCGTTCTTGCACTAAATAATATGTTTTGTCGTTTTCGACTTTTGTTAGTACGACGCGGACAGCCAGAAAAGCTTGCTCGATAAAACCATTTTTGTTGGCGTAGAGCAGGTGAGTTCGTGATTTTCCGCGCCCAGAAAGTCGATAACGATTTTCGGCATCCTTTTCAATGAAGCCGAGCTTCACTAAGTGTCGCAGGTGATACGAAAATTGATCGCTCGGGACGTTATCGGTATTGAGCTCAGCAAAGCGAAGCGGTTCGGCAGCAGTAAGCTCACGAAGAATCGCCGCTTGAATGCTGTGAATTTCCGGATAATTCATGGGGGAATTATACGCCTTATATCTGAAAGAGGTAAGTGAAGTCGTGTTCACTTGATTACCCTTCACTAGATATGTTTTTTATGGTCTTGTAAGCTCGCCATATGACCCGTGACAGCACAAAAGAAAGGCCAGGAAAAGCAGCGCATCAAACGTTTGAAGTTGGAGTAAAAGCGCTGATATTTCAGGATGATCAACTTTTGCTGCTGAAGCGCCGAGACTTTCCCAAATGGGAAATGCCCGGCGGCCGGATTAACCTAGGCGAGACGATTGGGCAAACGCTGCTCCGCGAACTTGGCGAAGAACTTCCCGGTGCGTGGGAATTTACCGTTGGCGACGTTATCCACGCACAGCAGGCTGACTTCGTACTCCCGAGTGGCAATCGACTGATGCAAGTATTTTTGATCGTAGACGCCGAGCCGCCTGCGATCATTGCGCTGAGCGATGAACATGAAGCGTTCATGTGGTTGCGATCGCCAGAATTTGCAGATATGGATTTGCCGCCCCAAATTCGGGCTGCCGGCACACGGGCATTTGCTCATCATGCCCGTAGTGACCTCAAGTAAAATCCTCGCTAAAACACAGAAATAGGCTATACTCATACCATGAAACAAACGATATTCGTGTTCGATCTCGATGGCGTTATTACTGATCCGGAGAATAGCTCGGTCGATATGGTGACCGTAAAGCGTATCCACACGCTGCTTGAAGAAAATTCATACGTTGCCGTTAATACTGGCCGTTCATATGAGTGGGTGAAGGATAATCTCTTGGACGCGCTGCGCGATTTAGGTGTGGGCGATTTGTTTGAGCATCTTTATATTGTGTGCGAAAAGGGCGGTGAAAGTCTGTTGTGGAACGGCGATGATTTTTACCCTCAGCCAAGTCGTTTTGCATTGCCGGAAGACGCTATGAAAATTTGCAAAAACCTCTTTGATGAAAACAAAACAGCACTCAACACGATGTTTTGGGATGCGACAAAGCGCACGATGGCGACGGTCGAGAAATATCCCGAAGTGAGCCTCGCGGAGTTTCACGAACAGCAAGCAGTCTTCTCGAAGAAGCTGGCAGATGCTTTTGCCGGGCACGATGTGCGGATTGATAATACGACCATTGCGATCGATGTCGAACAACCCAGTGCCGGTAAGCACGCGGGCGCAGAACTTATTTATGAATGGGTCGCACGGCATCCTGAAACCGAAGGCGCCGCATATATTTGTTTCGGCGACAGCAAGAGCGACTACGAAATGGCACGTTATTTTGCACAGCAAAGTGTTCCCACGACTTTCGTGTTTGTCGGAAAAAAAGACACCGCTCTTGACGAGCACGACGAAGTACAACTTATCCGAACCGACGCAATGTATGCAAACGGCACGCGCGAATATTTTCAAATGTAGCCAATAAAATCTGCAATTGTATTGCATACAGCGCAGTAAGATTATCAAAAATCTCTCTTGAGCTGTATAATTTTACAGATATGATCGCTGGCATAACGGTAACCGAGAAAAGTTTTGGCTCCAAGCTGCTGATGAGTGGTGTGCATTTTTCTGTGGCGAAAGGCGAAAAAGTGGGTGTTATTGGGCGAAATGGCGTCGGCAAATCGACGCTGTTTGGTATTTTGACCGGTAGTGATACGGATTTTGCCGGCGATATTATTTATAAACATGGCACCGTCGTCGCAGCCACGGCACAAGAACATCACGATGTTGGCGATGCGACCGTGCTGCAATATATCCTAAAAGGCTTGCCGGAATATCCAAAACTGAGCCGCATTATCGAAACGTATCCCGAAACTATGGGCGATAACATGCGTAAAATCAACGAGTACACCGAAGCGTTGCAGCGTTTCGACGACAAAGGATTTTACCAAATCGAAGAACGAGTCGAGCGCGAACTCAACAACTTTCAACTGCCGGATGTTGCGCATCGACCCTTTGCGAGTTTATCGGGTGGCCAAAAACGCCTGGTGGAAGTCGTAAAAATCATGC
>CAZRIO010000024.1:0-16544 GCA_964600185.1 uncultured Candidatus Saccharibacteria bacterium
CCCACGACCCGCTGTTTACAAAACAGCCGCTCTAGCCACTGAGCTATGTCGGCAGTGCGCGATAACAGATGTAAGTGTAGCAAATAACCCTCTTAAGAGCAACTCTAATATAAGGCGCCGCTCGCAACAGAGGACTATGCTATTTTGGAAATGTCTAGCACCGTGTTAATGAGCTCCGCGTGGCTCCAGACCAATGGCGTAACGCTGATTGCAAGACCGCTCTCCGGATCGAATTGCTCACTCAAAGCTCCGCTTGGTAAGCGGCGATCCAGCGCCCATTGCACGAGCTCTTTGGCTTTGTCGACTTCGCCCACGCTGACATAATACTGTGCGAGCCATTCGGTGCACACAATCCATGGATTGCCTTTGTAATTTGCCTTTGACAAGAAATAGCCGTCGTCCTCAAAACGAATGACGCCGCCGATCGGGCTGCTATTTTGCAATCGGCTGATCGTCTGCACGATGGTGCTTTTGAGTTTTTCGTCATCAAGCGATAATTTTGCGTACATAAACGGTCCGTAAAAGTTTGAAGCGTCGAGCGTATCGTCGTATTGCAGGTTGCCATCTTCTTGCAGCAAGAAACCCTTGCGGAAGTAGCCGTCCGGATGATACAAACTGTCGAGTCCACTACTGATCTTTTCCGCGGCTTTTTGCCATCGAACCGCATCGTCCGCATAGTTGAGCGCCGTGGCCAGTTCCGTCGCAGTTTCAAGTGCGGCAATCACGGTACAAACGGTGTAGGTTGAGGTAAGAAATTTCTGCTCCCATAAGTCATAGCTCGCATGTGGCAAACCGGTTGTACTGTCAATAAAGCCGGTCATGAACGACGCGCAGGGCGCAATAAAGGTGTCGTAAAAACTCTCGATAAAGGTTCGATCGCCACTGGCGCGGTAATATTCACCGAGCATATATACAACCATCGCCGTTTCGTCTTCCTGAATTGCGAGCTCTTTGTGTCGGCCATGAACGAGTGGGTGCCAGGTACTGCCAATCGCACGGTCCGGCTGGTATTTGTGCATGAGATAGCCGTCACGGTGCATTGTGTCGCGCGCAAATAGAAAGAACTTCTTGGCTTCATCGAATTGCCCCAGGCGAATCAACGGCCAAATCGCATATGCGGCATCGCGCGGCCAGCAATAACAGTAATAATCGCGTCCGAAGTTAAAAATACTGGAATCGCCACTTGCTAAGATTGAGCCGCGCTCATCGCAGTGCGCTTTGATGACCAGCATACTTTTTTGCACAGGTTCACGATATTCTTCGGGAATCTTTTCGAGCGTTTCTTCGCTGTTTTTGAACCATTGGCGCCAGTGATCGCGCGTGATGTGAATACGATTGTCGATAGGGTAGTACTTGAGTTTGGTGTGGATAACTTGCGCGTCGCTTTGGCTGTCGGCAGCGACAATCCAGTAATCCACCGCAAAAGTGTCGTGTGCGGCTGTTTTATGGCGAAAACGAAGCACCGAATCCACGCCGCCGTGCTCAATTGCATTATCAGAAAGTTCGCCGTCTTCGGCATCTTTGAAGGTGCCAGCTTTACCCTCGATCGCATAGTTACCGACCGCATATTGGTCAAAACTGCCGTCGTTCACAAACTTACCGGCGATCAACAAACAGCAGCGGCCTTTGTAATCCAAAATGTAATCGTCGTCAGGCACGAACATCGCCGTGTCAGCCCGTCCTGCACGCGAAATTTGGAACACTTGGTGCATGAACAAGCGAATGTCGCGCTCACTGTCGGCTTCATTCGTAATCGTGACACGGCGGATGAGGGCATTGTATTCGGTGTCGACGAAATCAACAAAGTCGAGCGTCACTTTGAGTTCTTCGGAGTACATTTTAATACGGCTTACGAGCGCATCCTTCTCGAAATCAACACTTATAGCCCATGCGCCATCGTTGGTCCAATGAAAATCGCCATCCACCCAAACACCAATTTTATGCTGGGAACTGCGCGCGTTCGTAAGGTTATCAAGTCCGACGTACGGATAATAAAAGTCGTGCACCAGCCCGCTCTCATCGATTCCGACAAACAACTGACCATTGCTCAAAACGACAGGTCGGCCCATGTTATACCTCCATGCCTTTTTCGCTCAAGCGAAATTTGACGTCATGATAGGCGTTCATAAATGCCACGAATGCTTCGTACGGATTTGCGTACGGACTGAAATAAGCGTGGATGTCACCGTCGTTGAACCATTTTGTGCACATGTAATAGAAGTGGTCTGAAGTTTGCAAACGCCGCCAATCCTCGATAAGCCAGAGGTCTCCAGTGGCTTTGATACGTTCTTCGAGTGCATACAGTTCGGTAATTGCTTGGGCCTGCATATTGTTGCCGAGCCATGCGCTCAAATCGCGCTCCGTGTCAGCCCAGGTGATCGTTTGCGGCACATCAACATGATCAACAGGCTCAAAGGTATCAATCGCTTCGCTAACGGTCATAAATGTATTACCCGCGGTCGACAGCCATTCTTTTGGAAGATGACGGAGAAAATCAAAAATGCCCGAGCCGTCCCACTGGTGTTCGCCGAACGTTTCATAATCCATAAACAAGTTAAAATTGGTTGCCTCGCCACTTTCATTGAGCCAATGTGTAAACTTATCTGCGGTGAGCGGCCACTCACTCCACTCGCGGTCACCAAAACGAAAGGCGATGTCGTCGCTAAGCTTGTAGTTTTTCATCAGGACGCGGATGTTTTCCGTATATGCTGGGCGGTACACAAAGTTCGGACTGCGCCAGTCAAGTATTTTGTCCCAGCCCTCGGTTAAAATACCTTTGTAGCCGGCTTTGTCGGCCCAATATGCGAGGTCGTTATTATATGACAACTCGGTATTACGGAAGACTTTTGGCGTTTGGCCGAAAAGCTGTTCGACCTTTTCGCGGTGCATACGAACTTGCGCTTCGAACTCGTCTCGTGAATAAAAGAAGGCGAGGCTGTGATGATACGTTTCCGCCACAATTTCTACACGGCCGGTGCGCGTTAATTCCTGAAATGATGCGAGTGCCTCAGGAGCCCAGCGTTCAAGCTGTTCGAGTACTGTTCCGGTAATCGACAAACTCAATTTAAATTCAGGGTGATCGCGCAAAAGCGCCAGTAAGTGCTGGTTAGTCGGAATGTATGATTTTTCGGCGACTTTATGTATGATGCGTTCGTTGCTTGTGCGGTCTTCGTAGTGCGCATCGAAATAATCATGTTTTACGCCGGCATCAAAAATAGTGTAGTGGCGCACGCGGTACGGCTGGTGCACATGCAGATAGAGCACAATTGCTTTGCTCATGCCGCTACCTCTTGTAACTGCTCGCCGTACAATTTGAAAAGTTTGTCGGCCGAGGTATCCCAGGATAATTTTTGGAATTCTTGGTAGGCATTTTTGTGCAGCTCGTCGCGCAAACTGGCGTGTCGTACAAAAGCAGTGATTTGGTTAGCCATTTCGGCGACATCCCAAAAATCAACTTTAAGACAGTTTTGCATGACTTCGGCAACACCAGACTGTTTGCTGACAAGTGCCGGCGTGCCATAACCGACCGCCTCGAGCGCCGTAAGACCAAACGGTTCAGAAACAGATGGCATGACGAATAAATCGGCAATTGCATAAGAGTCGCGCCAGCGTTTGCCGCGCTGAAAACCAGTGAAAATCACGTTTTTAGCAATGCCGAGCTCGGCGCTCAATTCCAAAAGCTCGAAGTACTGATCGCCGCTTCCGACAATAAGAAACAGGGTTTTCGGTTCGCGGGCGATGACTTCTTTGGCGGCACGGAGCAAGTTAGGCAAACCCTTTTGGATGGTCAAGCGCCCGACATTGGTCACGACGTGATAACCTTGGGCTCGCATTTCAGTGAGATATTTATAGGAATTATCGGGGTCAAGCATTTCAACGTCGCCAGGATTAATGCTGTTGTGGACAACCTTGATCTTATCGGCAGGAATATTATATTCGCGGATAATTGCGCGCTTTGTGTGTTCGCTTACCGCAATAACTTGGTCGGCCATGAGCACGGCAAGCGATTCGATTTCGCGCACTAATGGATTTCCGCCATATTCGCGCCCCGCGCGATCAGCTTCAACTGAATGAAAATGCACAATCAGCGGGCAGCCACGCTGTTGCTTGACCCGTAAACCGGCACGAAATGTCAGCCAGTCGTGCGCATGGATGACATCATACGCCTGCTCTGAATTACGAATCATGCAGTCGACCGCGTGCTCGTACATCTGTTGCTGGCCGTGAATATCAACCCATTCAGTGTGCCCATCACCATAGACATATTTGTAACTGTCGTAGGCAATGCCCGATTTTATCACATCAGCAACACCTTGCGGATGCGCAGCAGTTACGCGCATAAAATCGATGTTGTGCTCAGCGGTGTAGGGCAATACAAACTCAATATCGGCCCCTTTTTTGGCGAGCGATTTGCAAAGCTCGTAACACGCGACGCCGAGTCCACCACTGTTATTGGGAGGTAACTCCCACCCGAGCATCAAGATCTTCATCACCCTCTTTTTACTTTAAGCTCTTCTGGTTCCGATTATAGTACGAAATACGTGGAAAACACAACCGTTTTCAGCCTCAAAACGAGAGTTAAGAAACAATTATTTTGCGGCAGTGAGTCGTTCGAGTGCGAGTTCGAACGCTGCTTGCTTTAAACCAAGCTGTTTTTCTTTGGCGCGGTCGAGCATGGCATTGGTTGCAGGAATCAAAATGTCAGCTAATTTTTTATTAACTTCTGCTTCAGTCCAGTGCGCGCCTTTTTGATTTTGCTCCCACTCAAGATAAGAAACGATCACGCCACCGGCATTAGCAACCACATCGGGCAAAATAGTTTTGCCGTTTTCAAGCAAGTATTTTTCAGCAGCTTTTACCACTGGGCCATTGGCAAGCTCAACCAACACATCGGCGTGTACTTTAGCCATGTTTTCTTCGGTGATAGCGTCTTCGAGTGCAGCCAATACAAGAATATCTACTTTGGCCGCGATAATTGCATCGGGCGAAGCAGTTTCGGTACCTTTAAGTTCGTCTAACTCTTCAGGACGGGGAACAGCGCCGGCCTTGCTGGCAAACTTTTCAACGTCAATGCCGTCTTGTTTGGCCCAGGTGTTTTGGCTGTTGGAAATCGCAACAACTTTGATATTTGGATAATCTTTCAGGACTTTCGCAAAGAAGTAGCCAACATTACCGAAACCCTGCAAGGCGACAGTGAGCGGTTTGTCGAGCATGTCATTTGCGCGCAAGTATTCAACCAACGCGATCACACCACCACGGCCAGTAGCCGCTTCACGCCCTTCCGAGCCGCCGTTTTCCATAGACTTGCCGGTGAAACTGCCTTTGTCGTCCTTGCCGACTGTTTTTTCAAATTCGTCAACCATCCAGTCGATGATCTCGGAGTTGGTATTTACATCGGGGGCAGGGATGTCTTTGTCTGAACCAATATATGGCGCGAGATGATTTGCGTAGCGGCGCGCCAATTCTTCGACCATTGCTTTGTCGAGCAATCGAGGGTCAACTGCGATGCCGCCCTTACCACCACCCATAGGAATGTTTACGGCTGCAGTTTTGAGGCTCATAAGGGTTGCGAGCGCTCGAACTTCGTCAATATTCACATTAGGATGAAACCGGATGCCGCCTTTGTATGGGCCCAACTGACTGTTATGTTGGACGCGAAATGCTTGATATTTTTGGCCGCCGGCTTCAACCTCGAACACATGTTCGGCTTCAGCTTCCAGCAAAGCTTCTATTGTTTTCTCGTCGTATCCTAATCTTTCGGCCGCTTCCCGGATCGTGGCTTGTGCGGTCGCTAACATTGATTTACTCATGAGGCCAGTATACCGCCGCTTGCGCATGTAACGCACCGTTTTAAACACAACGGTTATCAGTGCAGCATCTTATCAGTACCCAGAAATTTGCTATGCTATGTATATGAGCGGACGCACGATCGTTTCACGAATCACTCCTGCCGCAGCCGCGGCTGTGTTACTTTTTCTTTGCAATGACTGGATCCTCGGCCCCATCCTGAATCCAGCACTTCCAACACGTCCATCGGTGATCAGCGAGTTGAGCGCGTTAACCCAGCCATATCACTGGGTTTTCCAGACACTCGATATTTTAGCCGGCGTCACCATGCTGCTACTTTTGCCGTGCCTTCTGCGTTTATTGCGAAAGCAGCCGGGCATATGGCGATGGATACTGTTTGCAACCGTCATGCTTATCGGTATCGATTCAGTAGTGGATGCATCTTTGCCGATCAATTGCGCGCCGTCGATTGACACGCACTGCGCCTCGATAACGAACACCATTGTGCTCGATCCGCATATCATTGAAAGCATCGCCGTAGGAATTATCGCATTTGCATCGCCGATCTTGTGGTGGCTGAAATTTCGCCGAAAACACACTTTGCTGGCGCAGGCGAGCGGTTTATTTGTGCTTTTACAAATCGGGCTAGTTCCTGTTATAGTACTCGCGCGTCATAACGAAACAGAGATTATTGGCCTCGTCCAACGGTTTTACCAATTCGGTCTCAGTGCTTGGCTCACAGTAATACTTGCGACCGCGATTTACGCAACACAGCGGCATCGCGCGACACAACGCGAAACAGCATCCCAGCCGGTTGTGCAAACCCTCGAAACACCATAGACGATACGATGCGATTATCGTAAGCTTAATAATAACTGAGTTATGCATTAAGGAGAGTATATGCAACCTGAAAATCCCAATCCGCAGCCGCCCGTTTTATCACCACCGCCAACTGTCGAACCAAAACGAGGATTTTTTCATACTAAAGCCGGCAAGATAACTATTGTCGCGATCGTTTTAGTGGTGTTGGTTGGCATTGCTGCACTTTTAACCGCGAGTCTTAAGAGCGATAAGTCTTCAGGGACGTCGACCGATACTACCAGTCTATATGTCAACCGCAATGGCTATAACCGCCAACAACTGAGCAAGGGAACAGCCGACCCGGAGGCACTCGTTATGACTCCCGCCAAATCTCCTATAGCTTATGGCGGCACACCTGTAATTCAGGCTTGTAATGTTCTGAGCATCGACGCCATCCACCAGATCGGCATGCATCTTAAGGCGAATCCGCTTGCCGTCGTCGTTGACCACACATATTTTGACGGGCAAGGAAAGGGTAAAATCGAACCCGATCCATACTCGCTGCCGCTCGACGATGAAACTAACACCTGTAACTACAGTCTGCAAAATAATTTTAGCTTGTCACTGAGCGTGTACCAGCCGACGTACGTTTCGAATGCTGCTATTACCTATGAAATCGGACGAGTGTACAAGCAGACACCATCGATCAACGGCGCCGAAGTGTATACACGCCAGTCTGACAAAGACATTCGCTACTACATTATTCACACCCACAACACGTATGCTCAAGTAAGTCTGCTTTCATCGCTCGCCGGCAAAGACAGCGTGGACCCTGATCAGTTCATGAAACAAGCACTCGCGAAAATTGTCGACAATCTTAACAAAGAAGCCGCAAACCCCGCCGGCATACCAAAGGTTACTTTCGACAGTCCGGTTTTCAAGAAAAGTTACGCAAATGGCTGTGACTTGGTAACTGCCGACGACTTTAAAGCAATCAACGACGACGAAGCGAGTCCGCTCGTTCGCCAGAAAGATGGTAGTGGCGTCGGTGTTATTTCGTACCGATCGGTGTCAAGCGACCAAAATAGTTATACCTACATTGACAATGCCTGCGAGCGCAATGGAATCCTCAAGGGAATTGGTGGTGACGCGACCGGCCACATCAGCATCAATCAAACTCACTTGTTCATCACGGCAACGAGTTACGCAGACGACAAAGCTGCCGTCCACTCATATGCCTTCACAAAATCAGAAAGTAAAAATGTAAGTTCCGCAACCAGTACCAAAATTGGCGATGAGGCAATGTTTGGTGATCGCAGCGACCAAAAGAAAGCGCTTACTTTCCGCCAGGGACGCTTTGTATTCTCACTTTCAACGGTTGGCCCAATCGACACGCCAAAAATAAGTGACGGAGATCTTGTCAAAAAACTTACTCCAGTCGCCCAGCGAATTGCGGGCAAACTACAAAAAATGGAATAAAACCGCTTAGGGTTAAATATTTCATATCGGGCATGCTGTCTGGTCCCTATACTCAATATTTGTAGTGCGCGCTACACCCCAAGAGTTACTAGATAACACAAGGAGATGCGTATGGAACCAGGAACGATCATTACAATAGCAGGAACAATAACATTTAGTGCAATTATAACGTGGATGCAAGGCCTCATGGGCGGCGGAACAACAACGCCACCGACACAAGGCTAATTTTCACTACTCCCTGTCAAGCAGTGGCGACCCTCCCCGGGGTCGCCTTTCTTTTATGTCAATGTTAAGCATCTAACTACCGCACCTGTTGCTTTTATATAGTACTTCGTGTAAAAATCGGCGCAGTGCGGTACTATATTATTAAGGAAATTAACTAAATGACACGAAAAACTCCTCCTTCACTGCTTAATAACTCACGCTTTTATATTTTGTGCGGCACCATACTTGCGAGCGGACTCATCGTCGCGATATTGCGCCAAACCATTGCAAGCGATCAGTTATTTTACATACGAACCGAACAAATTTTTGGCCTTGGGTGTATTTTATTCTGGTACTTGGCACTTATCATCTCACCGCTAGGATATGTGTTAGGCAAAGAACGCATACGGCATCTGTCGTTTGCACGGCGGGCGATTGGCGTTTCGGCGGCGTATCTTGCCACATTACATGTAATTATCGCGCTTTGGGGCCAGTTGGGCGGACCACATGCCATTCCATATCTTCCGTCGCTTTTCCGCTGGTCACTGCTTGCTGGTGTGATTGCGCTCGTTATATTGCTCGCGATGACTGCCACTTCGTTTGATGGCGTTATAAAATTCATGACCTTCCGTCGCTGGAAGTGGCTGCACCGGTTCGTGTACGGGGCAGGCATACTTGCAGTACTGCATGTTTGGAGTATCGGCACTCATACAACTTACACCTTCGTCCGGGTCACCGCCCTGATGGCACTTATCATACTAAGCGGACTTGAAATGTTTCGCATCACACAATTACTTGCCAAAAAATATCATGAATTTAAACGCACCGATTATTTTACTGCGTTCTTTGTGAGCTCATGGGCAGTTTGGATAGCACTCATTCTTGCGCTTCCGGCTATCATGCAGACCTATCATACAGATCGTACAGACCAGAACACGCCCATATTACAGCAGCAACATGCACACAATGATCAAGGCAATATGTGAAAAGATTTTCATTGGATTTCTCGCCAGCTTCCTGCTGGGCCTAGGTTTTTCGCAATCAGCTAACGCCCACGTCTTGATACAGGACGATAGTAAATCGGTCGGCGCAGTACTACATGTTAACCCTGATGACGATCCGATTGCAGGCAAAGCGAGCGAATTATCACTCGAACTGCAAACGATCTTACCGGTGCAACGCGCTACACTCACCATTAGTGATGGGCAAAGCATGCAAACGGTGCCGCTTACCGCAGCCAATACTGCGGCATCGGGCCACTATACATTTCCTTCTCAAGGAGTCTACGGACTTACATTTACGACAGCGACCGCAAATAAAACGTATTCTTTTCACTTTACGCAACGAGTATCACGAGGGGTGAACGGCCAAATGCCTCGCCAGACACATGCTTGGGCCGACATCATGCTCATAGCGTGCGGCAGCCTTTTGGCAGTGCTGTTAGTGTTGGCAGTCGTACGACGGGTCATAATTGTACGCAATAGTAAATTATAGGAGTTGAATCATGCGCATTAACCGAAAAATTCTTACCGCGATGAGCGTCGTTATGGTGGCGCTTGCAACAATATGCGGCACCGCAGTGGCTCACGTAGTCGTCAAGCCAGGGGATGTCCCCACCGCGAGCTTCCAGACTTTTAGCGTCAGCATGCCGAACGAGCGTGATACTGCCGTCTCTGCACTCAAGTTAGTTCTGCCTGAGGGTTTGCAGTCCGTCTCGCCAACGCAAAAACCCGGCTGGCACATTACTGAAGAAAAGACCGGCGAAGGTGAAGCCGCTAAAGTTACATCTATAACCTGGGACGGTGGAGCCATCGACCCTGAACTCCGCGACGATTTCACCTTTAGTGCGAAAGTACCCGACACGACCACCGAGCTCGTTTGGAAAGCTTACCAAACGTATGCAGATGGCACGACTGTTTCATGGGACCAAAAACCCACCGCTGCCGCCAATGACGACAGCAAGACAGCAGGTCCATACTCAGTTACTCGTGTCACAGTCAGTGCGCCCACTAAAACCGCGACAACCGACACCACACCGAATAATCGCGCTGCAACGCTCGCCGTCTATATCGCTGCCGCGAGCTTCGTGATCTCGCTTATCGCTCTCGGCTTTGCTACACGGCAAAAAAATAATTAAATCATTCGCGAGCTTCGTCCATTCATAAAAAATTCCACCACTCTTGTACGCATAAACTGTGGCGAAAATCGAAGCCCATTGCATTACCTGATGATATAATATTGTCCTGCGAGCGTCTGTTGAGGCGCGTTTTATATATGAACACCACACTTGAAACTCTCCATTACTCCCGCCTCGAACCAGCAATCTGGAGTGATCTCGTTGCCGAGGTTAACGACTTCACGGGTTCAACTCCCGACGTTGACGCCATAAACATGCTCTGGGATGAAGGCAGGGCTTTGGACGTGCAGACATTTGAAGAAACCCGCGTGTTTGCTCTCGGCAGGTTATGTACGGAATTTTTACGGTACACGATACCCGCTCAAGCCTCATTTACTGAGCAATGCGTTGCAAAGGTCGCACCCTCGCCACTTAACGAACACGCTGATGTTCTCGACAGACCAGAAGGACTGTATTTTAGCGACCTCTTGCCAAATAATTTCATTACTGCATGGCCGTCAGGAACCGCAAAAGACGAATCTATTCCTATTGCCACGCGTCTCATTGCCAACACATTTTCTGTCGCCGCACCAGGCATGGAAGGACACGTGCCTTTTGAATACGTTTCGAGAATATTGAGCGAGGAACCGGCGCGCGAAGCAGCCCAAGTCAGCATCCTCGGCGGCGCATTATTGATGATGCGGCTCGCACTTGCTAAAAAATATGAGGTCAAAACCGGTAAACTACCTGATGCCGATACACCCATTGCGGCAATTGCCGATCCAGCTACCATGCAAGCATTCGATTTTTACAATGCGGCGTGCCGGCAAACCAACAGACATGTGCGAGATTTACGCGTAGAAATGCTGAGCCCCCATGCAAAACTCGTAGATAATGTGCTGTCGGTCGGCGGCATACCCAAGCAACGAGCAGCACCACCCACAGAAAACGATCTGTCACATGCTATTCGCACAAAGCCCGTCGGCTGTCCTGGCATAAATATTGGCGGGGCCATTCGGTTTGTGTGCGATGTTACAAAAGATGTTGTCGCTACGGCGCAGACCCGACTGCTCGCCGCCGCAAACTAAGTGTCGCGCGGTTGCAGCGATTCGACGTGTTTGAGCACTTTCGGCAAATCGATGCCTTTGCCAAGCACTGGTTTCCAAATATCTTTCGTATGGCTCAAGCGCACCAAAGCATTTTTTATCGTATAATCGGACGGCCGTAAGCTAGGAACAATCTCATCCCAGTGCAGCGGTATTGAAACGCTCGCTTCTTGCGTTGGACGGACAGAGTAGGGCGCGGCGAGCGTTTGTCCTTCACGGTTTTGCAAAAAATCGAGATAAATCTTGTTTGGTCGTTTTTTTGGCAGTCGCTCGACGCTCGTAAGTTTTGGCTCGCGTCGATTTACTTCCAACGCAATAAGATGCGCGAGATTTTTTGCTTGCTCATGGGTGTACTGCGCACCGAGCGGCACAAAAATATGGATGCCTGTTTTGCCCGAAGTCTTGGGATAAGCCGGAATGCGCCATTCGTCACAGACAGCATGCACGGTCCGCGCTACTTGCACTACCGCTGTAAACGGAACGCCTTCAGGGTCGAGATCAATCACCAGCCAATCAGGTTTTTCGAGGTCCTGTGTTCGAGAATTCCACGGATTAATCTCTACGCAGCCCAGCTGCACCATGTACAAAAGCGTTTCGAGGTCACCACCGACAATCCAACGCAAATTCGCATTATTTGCACCCGAAAAAATATCAGCGTGCGGTACCCACTCCGGCAAATGTTCATGATTTTTCTGAAAGAATGCTTCGCCAGTGATGCCGTTCGGCATGCGCAGCAGTGAACAGGGGCGATCTTTGATGTATGGCAAGATGTAATCGGCAACAGACTCGTAATATTTGATGAGGTCACCTTTGGTGTAGCGCCGCTTTGGAAAAAATACCTTATCAAGATGGGTGAGCTCAAAAGCCGGCTCTGCGCGGTTAGCTTTGGCGGCGACTGTTTGTGTGTGCTGGGTTTTTTCGGCATGAACTTCTGCCGGCTTTTTATCAGCTCGCAGTCCTTCGTAAACCGGATGGCGCATGCGACCATCGTCGGTCCACTCACTGAAACTCATTTCACAAATAACTTCGGGCTTCACCCAATGAACTGGGGCATTGGGTTTTGGTTCAGTAGAGAATGGAGAAGTTTTGCGCTCCAAGCGGGCAAGTTTTTGCTGCAAAAGCCGGCGTTGTTCGTCGGAAATTCCACCACCAGAGTGCCCGACATATTCAAATACACCTTTACGAAATACGCCAACGAGTAACGAGCCGAGATATTTGCGTCCGCCGCGCGGCTCAGTATAACCGCCAATGACTACTTCTTGTCGCTGATGCGTTTTTACTGTGAGCCAATCGCTGCCACGATTGCCTTCGCGGTACGAACTTTTGGCATTTTTAGCAACCATGCCTTCTAAACGACGACGCTCCATAAGTTTGAAAAGCTTTTTACCTTCTGCCTCGACGTGATCGCTATAAAACAGGACTTCACTGTGAGGCAATACGTGATTAAGCAGCGCTTTGCGTTGGCGCAGCGGTAAAGCTCGCACATCACGGCCGTCATACCATAAAATATCGAAAACGTAGTAGCGAAGCGTGCCGCGCGGCTCGGTTTCCCACTGCTGTAGCCACTCAAAATGCGAGGCGCCGTCTTTGTCGACCACTACAATTTCGCCATCAAGGATGATGTCGTGCTTTATTTCGTGGAGCGCCTCGGCGACTGGCGGATATTTGCTTACAAAATCATTTCCATTGCGTGAATACAGTTCGATATCACCGGATTTTTTACTGCCGATTGCACGATAGCCATCCCATTTGACTTCAAAAAACCAGTCATCACGGTCGAAAGGATCGTCGACGAGTGTGCAGAGCATGGGTTTGATCTGCCAGGGCGTAGTAACTTTTGGACATGACGAGAGGTCGGGCACGACAGCAGCACTTCCTAAATCATCTACGTGGCGATGCGACACCACTGATTCATCTTGTTTTGTAACATCAGAGGTCGAGGCATAGGAATCGCCTTTTTTGATAAGCAGCCAGGCTTTGTCGTCGTTGGCGTGCGGCATCTTAATGAGCGCAAACTCGCCACGCAGTTTTTTGCCGTGTAGCGTAAATGTAATGTGGCCCTTTTCGAGCTCGGCTAACAGCGTCTGCTCGCTTTCTTTGGTCGCACCAAAACGCGCTTCATACCAGCCTTCGTCCCAAATAATAACATTGCCCGCGCCATAGCTTCCCTTGGGAATCACACCCTCAAATGTCCGATACGAATAAGGATGATCTTCGGTTCGTACCGCTAGATGCTGTTCATGTGGATTGAGGCTGGGTCCTTTGGGTACGGCCCAACTTTTGAGCACGCCGTCCATTTCAAGTCGAAAGTCGTAGTGCAGCGCCGTCGCGTGATGTTCTTGGACCACGAACCGTAACTTGTGACTTATGCCGCGGGGCTTTTCAGCGGCACCTTTCGGTTCTGGAGTCGCTTTAAAATCGCGTTTGGCGTGGTACTCGTGTAAACTCACGCTGCGCGTTCTCCTAACCCTTTAGACTTGCTTTAAGTGCCGCCATGAGATCACCGGTTGATTCGTGCTCAACAGGTTGTTTTGGCTTGGCTGGCTTTTTGCCCTTTGCTTTGTCTTTGATCATTTCTTCGAGCTCTTCGGTGTAATTATCGTGAAGGTCTTCGGGCACAAATGGTTTGGTTTCTTGCTTGATAAGTTTGAGCGCCATTTCGGTTTCTTTGTCGGTCAAATCTTTGTCGGTCGGCACACTAAGATCAACTGGCTCGCGCAAATCAGCCGGAAAACGCAATTGGTTAAGCACCAGCACTCGTCCTACCGGTTTAATAACAGCGATATGTTCGCGTTCGTGCATCACAAAACGGGCGAGGGCAAGTTTATTTGCACTATGTAACGAATGCCGCAAAAGTGCATAGGCTTTTTCGCCGCCTTTAACCGGCTCGAGATAATACGGTTTTTCAAAAAATCGAATATCAATTTCTTCGGTTTCAACAAACTGCTTAATGTCGATGGTTTGCGTGCGCTTCGGCTCGATCTCCTCAAGATCTTTCGGCGTGAGCACGATAAATTCGTTATCCTGATATTCGTAACCTTTTACGATGTCTTCCCAAGCGATCTCTTTGCCGTCCTTACGACAAATGCGTGCGTACCGAACAGGGGAGTGATCGGTTTTATGCAGCATTGTAAGATCGATACCTTCGCGGTGATTTGTGCCGCTAAACATTCGCACGGGGATATTAATAAGTCCGAAACTGATTGATCCATTCCATAGTGGTCGCATAGTTCTTATGGTACTACAAATGGGCAAGAGTCAAAAATATTACATGGTAGAGGCAGGTGCGAGCTGGGGCAATGCTGCGTAATTCGATGCGGGTGGTAGTAAAGTGATCGACTCCGCTTGATAATTCGGCAGCACTTCTAAAGCAGCCTCTGCCTGCGAATTCATAAGAAAGTCATTGTGATACAACACGAACGGGCTGTGGCCTCGCTCCCATAAGTTTACAATTTTCCGACCCAACAGACGGCTTCGGGCATCTGTTGCGAACGCTTCAATCGCCGGATATTCCGAATGCGCGCCGGGCGCAGGAGCGGCTGCAAGTTCGGGATTGCTGCGCAATTCCAATGCACGTCTTTGCGCAAAATAATGATTCACAAGTTTTGGAGAAATTCCGGCCTCAGTCGTAGCTTTTAATGTTTCTCTTAACTCATTGAGCGCATCAGATGCAGTTACCAGGCAGGGAATATTGCTTTTATCTGCCATGGTTGCAATAAGCCACGCTTCGCCACCCATTTTGAGTGCTGCCAATTCGGGGTTTTGTAGTGCACTTTGACTACGGAATGCTGCCGCATAGCCTTCGTGTACGACAATCGGTTTCACGGGATCGCGACTCAAATAACGCATGCGCCAAATGCTGCCAATAACATCGAACTGAGGATGTGCAGGATTAGTGAAATGCTCGTTAACTCCGAGCGCTACTAATTCTTGCCCTCCAGCGTGGGCTTCAGCGTAAAACAATTCAGCAGGTTTTGCCATAAGAAGACTCCATCATACCGCATGATAGCCCTAGATGGAAACCGTTTTTTACAACACTTCTTGGACAGCGAGCACAATCCATTCGCTGCGTAGTTTGCCTTCCTCTTGAAGGGCTAAAATCTCGTCGAGCGTAAACCAATCGGCACCTATTAATTCATCCTCCGGTATCTTCAATTCACCGCCAGTAATGGTTGCGGCAAAGCCGTGCATGACCGGCCGCTCTGCTGAAAAATGCTGTATCGTGAGCTTTTTACCTAACTCCACTACAAAACCTGTCTCTTCGAGAACTTCACGCACTGCAGCCTGCTCAATTGTCTCACCGACATCGACGCGGCCAGCTGGCAAGTTCCATTTGCCATACACTTTGGGTTGTTTTTCTTGTACGAGCAATACTTTTCCATCACGAACTAACACGCAACCTGCAACGATAGGCACCATTTTGATTTCATTCATGCTCGTATCATACCAGAATGCGCAATGTGTTTTACAACCGGGGGCGCACCAACTATACTTGAACGTCATGAGAGTCAGTGAAGCTACTGAAGCCTATTATGATATGCCGAGTCTCGTGCAGCCGCATCAACTCGACCTTGACCAACTGACAGAACTTTCCGCACAACTCGCCAAAGAGGGGAACAAAGTCGACCATCACTTAGCGGCGGCAAGTTCCATAATTGATCTTCTGAACTACACGAGGTGCGTGGATGAAACCGACAGCGATGCGTCAGAAGCCGTACTCAGTGCATGCGAGCAAATCGCAAAATGCGACCTCAGGCTCAACGATCCAGCCATGCAAGAAAAGCCTGGTTTTTACCGCAGTTTCTTCGAGGCAAGAATCGCCGGGGCCTACACAAGGTTTTATGAAGATGAACGAAGTCTGCCCCGGGGAGGCTGGGACATTGCCGGTCCGCAATACGCGGCGTATCCGCAGATTCAAGACAGTTTGCTCAATCCGCTCCTCGAGGTACAGCCACGACACGGCTTCCGAAAAATGGATGAAAAAGATATAGGACCGCCCCTTCGTACACTCATCGTGACGCAAGCGCTTCATCGTCTACAAATCATGCAGC
>CAZRIO010000025.1:0-14242 GCA_964600185.1 uncultured Candidatus Saccharibacteria bacterium
TGCGCGCTAATGATGGCGATGTTTTTGTCGGCACTCGATCAAACGATCGTCGGCACCGCCTTGCCTACCATCGCAAATGATCTTCATGGATTGAGCGAGCTCTCATGGGTCGCTACTTCATATCTTTTGACAAGCGCCGTGGTTACACCGCTTTACGGAAAAATCGGCGACTTGTTTGGACGCAAAAAGATCTTTATGACCGCGATCGTTATCTTTTTGATCGGTTCCGCACTCTGTGGATTAAGCCAAAACATGACACAACTTATTTTCTTCCGCGGTTTGCAAGGTATTGGTGCCGGTGGACTCATGAGCTTGGTGCTCGCTATTCTGGGCGACATCATTACGCCGCAGCAGCGTGGACGTTATATGGGATATTTCATGGCCGTGTTCGCCGTATCGAGCGTGGTTGGACCGCTGCTCGGTGGACTCTTTACCGACCACCTAAGTTGGCGCTGGATTTTCTATATCAACCTGCCGCTCGGCGCACTGGCATTGACAGCGGTTATGTTCCGTTTGCACTTGCCTGTTCGTAAAACTGAACACCGTATCGACTGGTTTGGTTCGGGACTTCTAGCAGTGAGTATTGTTGCGCTGCTACTGTTCACCGTCTGGGGTGGCAACAAATATCCATGGGCATCGGGACAAATTTTAGGACTTCTTGGAACGGCACTCGTGTTTGCAGCTGCCTTTATTTTCCGCGAACGCAAAGCTGCCGAGCCGATCATCCCACTGCACTTGTTTAAAAATGACATCTTCCGTGTCGCAACTTTGTTGTCACTGTTTTCGGGATTGGTTATGTTCGCAGCGTTTATTTACTTGCCTGAATACCAGCAGCTGGTGCACGGATATTCGGCAACAAAATCCGGTTTGCTGACTTTGCCGATGGTGCTTGGATTGCTTGCTGCCTCGATCACTTCCGGTCGTTTGATCTCGAAAAATGGTCACTACCGCAAGTACCCGATTTTTGGATCGCTGATTGTCGGATTCGCACTATGGCTGTTTAGCCACGTGCAAGTGCACACGAACCAGTGGATGATCTCGCTATGGATGTTGATTATGGGTGTCGGCTTAGGTTCATTCATGCAGGTCATGACGCTTGCTGTTCAGAACTCCGTAGACCGCAAAGAACTCGGTACAGCAACTTCTGTTGCAACGTTCTTCCGCAGCATGGGTAGCTCATTTGGTACGGCGATCTTTGGTGCGATTCTGACGATTCGTTTGAATCACCACTTGAAAGAACTATTGCCAGCAAGCGCTGATCACATTACGGCAAATAATCTTCAGGCAAGTCACGCACAACTTGGTCAGATGCAGCCTGATGTTATGCACGCGATTTTGGAAGCATTTGTGCGCTCGTTCCACGATGTATTTCTGTGGTCATTACCGTTCGCACTGTTAGTATTTGTGACGGCTTTCTTCCTGCGCGAAACACCGCTCCGGGGTTCAACACAAGCTATGGCCGAGGGTGAATCTTTCGAAGGTAAGCACGCGGCTTAACTATTGAAGACAAACACCTAATATAGTATGTCCGTGCTCAAACACTGCGGATGGAATACCGCAAACTGCGCGCGTTGACATACTATATTAGGTGTTCGCCAAATTTATACTTATTTTCTACTCTTGTGTGATTGTTCAGCCCGCCACTTTGCGATTTCGGCATGATGACCGTTCAACAAAACTGCGGGAACTTTGGCGCCACGAAATTCTTCAGGGCGCGTGTACTGCGGGAACTCGATATTCTGGTCATCGTCTTGGAATGATTCGATTTCAGCACTTGTTTCGCCACCGAGTACGCCGGGGAGTAAGCGAACTACGCTGTCGGCAATGATCATGGCGGGCAGCTCGCCGCCGGTAAGCACGTAGTTGCCGATGCAATATTGCCGGTCGATGTACGCAGTGACGCGTTCATCATAGCCCTCGTAGCGCGGACAGATGATTATGAGCCCCTTGTCGCCGGCCGCAAGTTCTTTTGCGTCAGACTGGACATAATTCACGCCGCGTGGCGTGGGCAGGAGTACAAGCGCCTCAGGGTCGTTGGCTTTTGCCTGCTCAATTGCTGCAACAAGCGGTTCGGGTTTCAGCAACATGCCATCACCGCCACCATAAGGCGTATCGTCGACTTGTTTGCGTGGGCCGAGGCCAAACTCTCGCAAATTAATATACGAGAACTCGACCACGCTGCGGTCTTGGGCTTTCCACAGCATGCTGGCGTTCAAAACACCGGGGAACATTTCAGGAAATAGAGTGATAAATTGAATTTTGCGCGTCATTACGACCAGTATAACTTACTTGTAAAGCTTAATCAATTATTGTACTATATGTTCTTATGCCTGAGAAATGTGTTTCATTTACATCTTGCGAGACAGTATGCGAGAAACAACGACAAAATCGCGATACCGCCCTACAGTTGCGTGCCGCACGCGAGCTCATAATCACAAAAAGTGCTAATGTCTTTGGCTTGGTAATTGATCTCGAGACTGAAGCTGAAGTACCGCCGCACATACTTGCAGCACAAGCCAAAGACACAGACAATGTCGCAGCACTGTCTCAACACACCACCGCATTGGAAAACGAGTGGACTCAAGGGAATGCCGCCATCGAAGCCGCGCTTGATATAGCTTGCCCAACTTGCCCCATGCGTCAGCTTGATCTTTCACCGCTACCAAAGCAAGCCTAGCTCCCATATTTCGTCCACACAATCTTGCTAAAAATAGAAAAATATTGTAGTTTTCTTCTATGGAATGCCCTCAGGAACGAAGAGAAAGTTGCGCAGGAGCCGTCGAAGACTATGACAAAATGTGCGCTGCGATTAGCACCGCTGAAGGTCATGAGGAACAGGCACTCGATATGATGATGCCTGATGTGGTGGCAGAAGTTACTGACGGTCATGAGCCGAGCGCTTCGCACCGCGAATTGCACAAAATCGCTTTTGAAGGCGCCAAGCTACTTGCCATAATGCGTGAACGCAAAGCCGGATTCGAGCAAGAACTTATAGATACGTTGCCTCTGCTTAAGGCGGCAGCTTGTCCGTCATGCCCATTGGTTGGACTCGGCAAAACACTGACTGAGCGCGCTCAGCAATAACATGGCCTGGGTCTTCACAGACTCCTTATAAACCAAAAAGAACCTCGGTGTTTTTCAACAGAGGTTCTTTTTGTCACATAAAGCTCCCAACCGCAATCATGCAATTGGCTCGCAATGAGCTTTCCGATATGTTTGTTTTGAAAGGTCTTAGTCTTCTTAGACTGTGATTAACTATACATCGAGATCGTCTAGTTCTTCAAGTTCTTTTCGAGTCTTACTTACAACACTGTTTGCGTTATCGTCTTCGTCGCTTGCATCATCATTGCTGTCTGCTGTGGCAGCGCTGGTGTTATCGCTCGCAGTTGAGCTTGTGCTTGTTGAGGTGGCTGGTGCCCCTTCTCCATTGTCTACGATCTTGAGGTTGTATCGGGCGTCGTTCTTGGTGCCAAGCGCGCGAAGGAGGGTGCGAAGGGATTGGGCAGTTGCGCCGCGCTTTCCAATGACACGTCCGAGATCCTCAGGGTCAACTGTTAATTCAAGCAAAACACCTTTTTCGTCGATGCGCCGTTCAATCTGAACTGCATCGGGGTTGCTTACTAATGATTTTACGATAAATTCTACGAATTGCTGGTCAATGCTACTCATGCTCCGCCTCCTTCAAAATTACTGGCTTCTTCTTAT
The DNA here is from genome assembly GCA_964600185.1 of uncultured Candidatus Saccharibacteria bacterium. GTDB lineage: Bacteria > Patescibacteriota > Saccharimonadia > Saccharimonadales > UBA4665 > DATASD01. The sequence goes on from CAZRIO010000025.1 coordinate 3,706, forward strand.
TATACCAGACCATAAAAACGACACCCGACGCATGAACGGGTGTCGTTACCAATTACGAAAGCATTACGCTTCGCCTTCGGTCTTTTCTTCAGATGCCGCGGGGGCTTCTGTGTCTGGTTCGGCCACAGCCTCGACTGCGGTTTCTTTTGGTTGATTTTTACGTAGTTTTTCAGGATTACGTAATGTACGTGCTTTGTTGGCGGTCAATTTAACCCACTTTGGCAAAGTAACGCCCTCTTTTTGTAAGAGGCGAGCGGCACGGTCTGAAGGTTGCGCACCGTGATCAAGGTAGTAAGCGGCTTTGTCTTTTACAAGCGTTGCCTGCTTAGTGTGTGGGTCGTAGCTACCAATGGTTGCAACAACACGGCCACTTGTAGGGGTCAAACGTGATTCTTGTACAACAACGCGGAACATTGCGTGACCTTTACGACCAGTACGTTGCATGCGAATAGCTAACATATTTTGATTAACACTCCATAATTTTCGTTAAAGATTCAAACTAATCTCGCCTTATTTTACAGATAAGCGCCTCTGATGTCAACACTTTCTGGATAAGTGTGGCACTCCGGCGCTTACTTTGAGTAAAAGAGGGTTAGGCGTAGTGCAGCCGGACTCGGCTATAGACCGAGCCCGCGCGTAACGCACTCTTTTATCAAAGTAAGCGCCGGAGTGGACCTCCTTATTTAAGATTCGTAAGTTGTCAGAGCTGCTTCGGCAGCTTTCTGCTGGCCCGCTTGCTTGCTCGGGCCAACGCCCTGCCCTTTGAGCTCGCCATTTACGAATACACCAACCGTAAAAGTTTTCTCGTGGTCAGGACCTTCTTCGACCAGCACTTTATAAACTGGCGTGTGGCCTTCGCGACTCTGGGCAACTTCTTGCAGATGCGATTTTGGATCCATCCATGAACCACTCGCCAAGATGTCTTTAAAAGTAATGAGCAAGTTGTCGGTGATGAAAACTTTGGCCGCGTCATAGCCTTTGTCGAGATAAATCGCGCCAATCACCGCTTCGAATGAGTTCGCCAAAATCTGTGCCCGCGCACGGTCGGTACCGCGTTTTTCACCACGGCTTAATCGCAGCATCGGTTCAAAACCACAGCGAGCAGCGGCCGCGCTAATACTTTCGGTTCGTACCAAACTACTGCGCCAGTTGGTCAAAATACCTTCAGGATCACTAAAGCTACTAAATAAATATTCGGTAGTTACGAGTTCCAATACCGCATCGCCCAAAAATTCCAGGCGTTCGTTGTGCTCGTGCGCGGTCTTTTTGTGCTCGTTCACGTACGAACGGTGCGTAAAAGCCGTTACCAGTAGTTCGACGTTGTCGAACGCAATTCCTAATTTTTCTTTTGCAAACGCTTGGTATGCGCTAAAGTCTTGCATCGCGGATTTTCTTCATCCCCAGTAATATTAATTTGCCAATGTCGTCGTAGGCGATTTTGTCGATCGCCGTAGTAGCCGAAAACCATTTAATGTCATTAAGCCAGTCTTCGGGGTTGAGTTTGTTCGTGTCACCAAGACCTTGCACCAAATAAATATGCATAGTCATCAGGACGAGTGTTTGTCCGCGGCGGTAACGAAAGTTGACTTTACCAAGCCAATTCATTACTTTCATCTCTTGCAAACCGGTTTCTTCGCGAATTTCACGTTCGGCGGTTTGCTTGGGCTCTTCGCCTTCTTCAACATGACCTTTTGGAATAGTCCAGCGGTTTTTGGCGTCTTGCATGAGCAAGATTTCAAGCTTTTGCGTCTGCTGGTTGCGGCGGAAGACAATACCGCCCGAGGTGGTTTCGCGCACGACTTCTTGGATAGAAGGCCGGTGCTGACTAACGAGTCGTTTAATGCCTTGTATGGGTTTTGGACGTTTCATTTTCACCTTGCTATTTCCCTTCTTCTTCGGGCTTTGCAGATTTCTTCTCGTCGGATGCTGGGGTTGTTGCCTTATTATCAGTCGGAGGATCTTGTTTTGTGCTTGATGGTTTGGCCGGTTTTTCACCGCCTTCTTGATTGCGAAGCGCCGTGCCGAGCACGCCGTTTATGAACTTCGATGAGTTCTCGCTACCAAATGCTTTGGCGAGTTCAACGGCTTCGTTAATAACCACTTTGGATGGTACGTCTTTTTGGTGTAAAAGTTCGTACAAACCCATGCGCAAAATAACGCGGTCCATCCGGGCAATCTGGTCGATTGGCCACTCCGGTGCAATCGGTTGCAGCGCGACATCGAGATCTTTTTCGTACTTTGTAACACCTTCAACTAAGCGCTCAATGAACGCTTTGTCGTCAACCATGCTTTCATAACGCGAAACATTTCGCGCCAGAACGCTGGCAAGCTCAAAATTGACATCACCCGAGGCACGACGGAAATCTTGCTCGTAGAGCGTTTGCAATGCGATGATTCGACCGAGGTGACGATTCGATGCCATAATTGTTAAGCTTTCTAAAGGGTACTATTTAGTATATGCCGGGCTACTACAGACAAGCTGAAGGCTAGGCTTTTTTAGCGGCTGCTGGCTTAGCAGCTGGTTTAGCTGACTTAGCCGATTTAGCGGCTGAACGCACAGTCGTACGAACTTTGACCGGTGATTTTCCATTAACCGCGCGCGCAAGTTTCAGAACCAAGTGGCTGCGGCGCATACCGGTTTTACGAGGGCTAGTACGTTTCTTTGGCTTACCCATGAGAAGAAGCAACTCCTTAAAAGTTTAATCTTAAATCTTAATAACTTGCTAGTATTATACCGCATGTGACTTGAAATCTCAAGCGAGCATACGGTCATCGCCGCGAGTGAGCCGTTACATAACCCCGTGCGCCCAGTCCCATGTTAGCTCCTGCACTACCTATGATATTGATCGTGGCATCTGGTCCAATATGTACACCGGCATTTGTACCAACACTTCCAAGAACACGTAGTGATCCTTTTTCAAGCCAGGCCCCCACATAATTCATTTTGCCATCTAGATGCGGCGGAATATGAAGCGTAACCACCGATATTTCTGTCATGGTTTCGCGTAGTAACATGGAAAATATCTGACCTACCCGCGATAATTCAAACTTCTGTCCAAGGGTTTTATGGATCCGGCCAACGAGCGAACCGACATCTTGGTTCCACAGTGCTTCTATGTGTGATGCGTTCAGATCAGGACAGGCTTCGAGGATGGTTTGCGTAACTGTGGCGAGATCCAGGACGTCGGGACGATCCGCAGAAAATAATTCAGGGTTATTGAGCAGTTCTTTTAGCTGGAGTGCCCCCGGTTCAAGGGCCTGCTCGTTCTTCCAGATCACTCTTGAATGAGCAGTACGTTCTGGCAGCTTTTTCGGAGAAGTCGGCCCGGTCCTAGGCTTAGGATCTTTCCCTAAAAGTGCCTGAGCTGCCATGCGCGTTTCATCAATTATTTCATCAGGAACATAGCCCTCGAACTTTTGAATATTGCGAGTGGCGCGAAGTGACCGCAAGGCATTGCCAATATGATAACGCACATTACCGGCATCCTGGCCGTTATCCCTGCCTTGACTTCCATAGATTTCATAGGGCTGCCCACCGAGTAAGCCCCACTTCTCAGCCGCCAAAGCTCGCTGGTTTTGCGACCATTTAGTACTTATTGCCATGTATATTCGAAGCAAATCGGCACGAGCCGCGGCTTCGAAAGTTGGGTCGTCCGGCGTTACCAGATCTTCTGGCTCAAGTTCCTCGACGGCCGTTCCTTGCTGGACTTCCATAAAACGATCCACTTCCTCGTATCGTCCCGGCGTGAGATTTCGCCTGGAATCAAAAAACATAACCGTCGCTTCACCTGCATCAAGATCAAAAAAGCGTCTTTCGTGCGCTTTGTGTTCGCTGACTTCCTGTTCCATCCGCAGTTTCGCATAATCAGCAAACGTCATCGGCACGTTGTCTTTATCGACCATGCCGGCTCGATATTGCCAAGCCGAATGTACGAGCGATGTGCGTGCCGCCTGCAGGCGGTCCTCATAGTCAAATGGGCTCGGATCAGCTTTCGTGTTACGTCCGTATGGTTTGGCGAGGGGCAGATACTCAGTGACGAGGTTTTTTACTGCCGCGGCTGCAACTCCAAGCTCACCAATACGCGCTTCTTTTTTGTACGTCCATTGTGTACTGGGATCTTGCATTTCAGCCCGAAGCTCGGCCAGCTCGAATGGACTGGTCGGATTGACCGCTTTAATGGTCGCAAGCCAGGCTTCGACATGATCGTGTTCGGGTGGTGGGTTTACAAATTCACTCATGGTGTAGTTCCGGTCTGACCCACCCGTCAGACTCGGATCTGTTATACAACGAAGTTTACTAGTTTACCTGGCACATAAATTTCTTTTTTCGGTTCGTTGCCGGCAAGTTGCGCCTGAACTTTTTCGTGCGCTTTTGCTTCAGTCAAGATATCGTCTTTGCTTGCATCGGTGGCAACCTCGATCTGGGCGCGCAGTTTGCCATTAACCTGCACGACGATTGTCATGTGATCACTTTGTAAATATTTTTCGTCGTATGCAGGCCATTTGCTCGCATGCACTGACTGGTCATGACCAAGCTGTTCCCACAGTTCTTCGGTGATGTGCGGCGCAAATGGTGCGAGCAACTGCACAAGTGATTCAATCGCCCAGCGCCACGTGTTGGCATTGGCAAACTTATCTTGCGCCTTGATTTTGTAAAGTTCGTTAACGAGTTCCATCATCGCGGCAATTGCAGTGTTAAAACTGAGACTTTCCAGATCAATACTGACTTTTTTGATGGTGCGATTCACGGCACGTTTTATATCATCTTCGTGTGGCTGTTCGCCTGTTTGACCCGCGTCTGCAGTCGTGATTTCTTGCGTCAGCGCCCACACCCGCTGCAGGAATCGAAACGCACCACCCATACCTTCCACACTCCAAGCTGCAACCTGATTCCATGGACCGATGAAAAGCTCCATGATGCGAATCGCGTCAGCGCCATAACCCTGGTCGATAAGTTCGTCGGGCGCAATGACGTTGCCCTTGCTCTTGCTCATTTTTTGGCCATCAGGTGCAAGAATCATACCGTGATTACGCAAGGTTTTGAATGGTTCGGTAAAGTTGATTAAACCTTCGTCGTACATAACTTTTGTCCACATGCGCGCATACAGCAAGTGCATCACGGCGTGCTCGGCGCCACCGATGTAGTCGTCGACTGGCAGCCAATGTTTTACTTTGTCGGCGTCGAAAGGTTTCTCGCTGTTATGCGGATCGGCGAATCGCATGGCGTACCAACTCGAGCAAGCAAAACCGTCCATCGTGTCGGTTTCGCGTTCAGCAGGGCCACCACATTTCGGACAAGTCGTGTTGACGAATTCAGGCACGCGCGCCAATGGACTGCGTCCGTCACCACTTGGTTCAAAGCTTTTCATATCCGGTAAAACAACCGGCAATTGATCTTCGGGAACGGGCACAATACCGTCTTTTTCACAGTGGATCATTGGAATCGGGGCACCCCAGTAACGCTGGCGACTAATCAGCCAGTCGCGCATTTTGTAGTTCACCCGCTCACGAGCCAAGCCTTTTTCGGCCAGATCAGCAATAATTTTATCGCGAACATCCTGGGTAAGCATATTATCGTACTCACCGGAGTTAGTCAGCGAACCTTCACCACCGTACATAGGGGTGTTAAAAGCAAACTCAGCGATCATTTTCCAGCCCTTATGCATTTTGCTGAGGATTTCTTCTTTTGGCAGCCAAAGCACGTCGTACTGGTCAACTTCGTAACTATCAGCCTCGCCAATGTGCCGATTCTGCGCACGCGAAGTTAAAGTTGCCATAAAAATGTGGCGAACCGAACGTTGCAGCGGCATATAACCGTCCACATAATAACTCGAGGTAATCGCCGGCAGCTTACGGTCAATTGTGAAATCGGTGTAGCCCGTTTCTTCGACGAATTCACGGCGTGCGCCTTCCTCTAAAGACTCGTCTTTATCGACACCGCCGCCTGGCCAGCCAACGCCGAATTTTTCGTGCCAATCAAGCACACAGTACAAGTCAGTTTCTGGATCACGACAAACAATAACCGCCGATGGACGGTCAGTCGCTTCGGGCAAATACTCATGAAAAATTGGCGTCACCACGGGGATGATCGGCAAATCAAATTTGTTGGCAAATTCGTGGTCACGTTCGTCATGCGCCGGAACAGCCATAACGGCGCCCGTGCCATAACCAAGCAAAACGTAATCAGCAATCCAGACCGGAATTTTCTTGTTGTTAGCTGGATTTATCGCATAAGCGCCGGTAAATACGCCGGTTTTTTCACGATTGGTTTCTTGGCGTTCAACATCAGATTTGTTACGCGTTTTTAAGATGTAATTGTCTACTTGTGCTTTGTGCTCAGGCTTCGTTATGGCTTGCACCAGTGGGTTTTCGGGCGCCACAACCAAGAATGTCACCCCATGCAAGGTGTCGGCTCGCGTCGTAAATACCGTGATTTTCTGTTGATCTACTGCGTTTTCGTCATCGACTACAAAATCAACTTCCGCACCCTTGCTGCGACCAATCCAGTTTCGCTGCATTGATTTGATCGAGTCCGACCAATCTACATCGTCGAGGTCTTTTTCAAGTCGGTCGGCATAATCGGTAATTTTGAAAAACCACTGTTTGAGCGCCTTTTTCTCGACTTCGGAACCACAGCGCCAGCAGCGCCCGGCTTCAACTTGTTCGTTGGCGAGCACGGTTTTATCAACCGGGCACCACCACTGCAAACTTTCCTGGCGATACGCCAAACCGCGCTTGTGCAAAAGCAAAAAGAACCACTGTGTCCATTTATAATATTCCGGATCAGAGCTGGTGATTTCTCGTGACCAATCATAACTGAAGCCCATCTGGCTCAGCTGCTGCTTGAATTTACCGGTGTTTTCTACGATCGCTTGCGCTGGTGAAATACCGGTTTTGATCGCGTAGTTTTCAGCAGGCAATCCAAAAGCGTCCCATCCCATTGGATGTAGCACGTTATAGCCGCGCATTCGTGCCGAACGAGCTAACGCATCGCCGATCGTATAGTTACGCACATGTCCGACATGCATCGCCGAACCACTCGGATACGGAAAATATTCCAAAATATATCGTTTTGGTTTTTCGCTGGCGTCATCCGCCTCATATATATTATTGTCGGCCCATTTTTGTTGCCATTTAGGCTCAATTTCTTTGGGGTTATATCGTTTCATCCCGAACTTCCTGTTTAGCTATCTCAAATTTTCAATGCAAAAAGAATTAATCCCCCTAGGGGAGCAAGTAAAACGAAACCAAAAGGCTACGGCAATTCATCGGGCTTATTATAACAGATGTCGCTAGCGGCCGAAATATTCGCCGCGCTGACCCGGCGTGAGGTTGAGCAACTGGCTCATCGTAACGAGCTGGAAACGACTTTTGAGGTTTTGAATGATGGTCGGCAAAGCCACGACCGTTGCGTTGTCGATGTCGTGCATGTCGATCACACCGCCGGGTTTTGCCTGGTTGATAACTTTTTGAACCAAGCGGTTCGGGTCGCTCGTTCCCCAGTCTTCGGGATCGACATTCCACATGGCAAGCGTCATGTGTGCTTGGCTTTTGACGATCTGATTCACTGCACCATACGGTGGCCGGAACAATCGCGGCGCCGGCAAACCGGCAGCCATTACAGCCGCTTGTGTCTGAGTGATCTGTGCCTGTACTTGCGCCGGCGTGAGCGTGGTGAGGTCGGGATGGCTCCAGCTGTGATTACCAATTTCGTGCCCGTTTCGATATTCACGCTGCAAAATATCAGGCATAGTTGCCGCACGCAGGCCAACAACAAAAAAGTTGGCGCGGACGTGATATTCCTCAAGAATATTCAATATCTGCGGCGTCGTTATAGGATTCGGCCCATCATCAAAACTCAAATTCAGACACGGCATTTTGGCGCAATCTACCGGTGGTTCATGTATAACGTGCGGCGGCGAAGTGAGCGGTGCGTGGTCGGCGATCGGTGTGGTGAGCGCGGTTGGCTCGTGTGCCGGACGGTGCGGCAAAAATCCCAACACCAACAAAAGCACGCCAATACACAGCGCAAAAAACTGTGGTCGCCCCGCCCTTCGTACTGTTTTCGAAGTCTTTTTCATTACTTAAATTGTTGCAGATAGTTCGTGCCAAAGCTTGTGGTCATTGCTTGGCGGGCGGCAAACCGCTCTTCGGCAAGTGCGATGAGCCGGACGACGAGCTCAACGTTAGAAATGCCGGCTTTTTGCCAGTTATGCGCGTACAGACTGCCTGGCAAAGGATTGACTTCGTTGAAGTATACTTTGTTGGCTTTTTCGTCAATTAACATGTCGATGCGTGCGATACCGCATAAGCCCAGCGCGCGATACGTTTGAATGGCCAGCGCTTCGGCTTGCTCGTATAACCCGTGCCGCAGCTCGGCCGGAAGCTGGCTGTAGCCTTGTGCGCCTTGTTTGCCAGCTTTGCCGCCTTCACCTTTTTTGCCGCCATGCATATATTTTGTGTCGAAATCAAAGAAATCTTCGGTGGCGGTAAGCGGTTGTTCCAAAAGCGCCGGCGTAAGCTCATTATTTCCCATAATCGGCAATGTCACCTCGATCAAGTTAGCAACCGCTTCTTCGACTACAACTTTATCGTCATAATGCAGCGCAACTTCAATCGCATTGGCTAAGTCTTTTTTGTTATTAACCTTGGTGATGCCGATGCTCGACCCAAGATGTGCGGGTTTCACAAATAACGGATACTGCAATTCGCTGTCAATATTTTTCTTCCAGGCCGATTGATCGTTTTCGTAATCATTCTTCGAAAAAAACTGAAATTTCGGCGTTGCAATGCCGTTGCTATTAATTATGGTCTTGGCGAGTACTTTATCCATTGCAAGTACGCTGGCCGGAACATCACAACCCACATACGGCACTTTTGCCATTTCGAGCAGCCCCATGAGATCACCATCTTCGCCATGTGTACCGTGCGTAGCCGGAAACACGACATCAATTTTGATTTTTTGCGGACGGAAGCCAGTATTTTTAATAATCGACAAACCGTTATTGAATTGTACTGAAATGGGCTGTTGCTTGGCCAAAAACGCTTCGAGATTACCCGAGCTAAACAAACTAATATCTTTAAATTGCGGCGAGCTGTACCACACACCCTCTTTGGTGATATACACCGGTACAACATCAAATTTACCCGAGAGTTCAAGGGGGCGAATCACCGACCCGATTGCTGTGACAACCGAAACATCGTGCTCAGTTGAACGTGATCCAAAAATTACTGCTACCGTAGGTTTTTTCATATATTTCTAGTATATCAGAGGTACTCAAACTTAACAGCCGAGCCTACAAATAGTTGTCGGTCCAGTCGTTCTGCATCAAAACCAGATCACCGTTCGCGACAAATAACGACAAGTTTTGATAAAACGCCAATGGGTCTGCCACCGTTTGCACATCGCCTTCGTAGCCGTTTTGTTCCAAACCTTTTTGGATGAACGGCGTCACGGAATGCTGCATGAGTACGACGATATCGGGTTTAGCCTGTGCGATCAATCGACCCATTTCTTCATGAATCGCCTCTGTTTCAGCACCTTGGTCCACAAGTCCAGGCGTCACATAAATTTTGCGTTTTCCGGGTAGTTCTTTGAGTAATTCCGTACCCACACGAATACCTTCAATATTGCCATTATATGTATCGTCAACGACCCATGCGCCGCCCAACTCGTAAGGTTGCATGCGGTGTTCAAACGGTTTGGTTTTGCTAATTCCGGTCTCGATTTGTTCATCAGTAAGGCCAAATTCCGCCGCTAACGCCGCGACCAAACTGAGCGGCCCAATCTGATGCCGGCCGAGCAGTCCACTGTGTAATCGTAGCGTGCGCTTGCCTTTTTTGAGCGTAAATTTCGTGCCGTCCAGGTTCACGTGCACGTCGCTCACCTTCCAACCTAACGCGCCTTTTTGGGTGTAGGGCTGGTAGCGATCTTTCATAAATCCTTCGGTGTACGGCGATTCGGTGTTCACATATACTTGGTCACCCTTAATAACTTTAGTAACCGAGAAAATATCAACACTAGCGGCATGTACCGTCTTGTAGTGGTCAAGATGTGCGGGTGCAATACCGGTGATAATGGCATGCGTCGGATGCGTGAGTGTTGCAAAGCGCGCCACATCGCCAGGTGCCGCTTCGCCATATTCGATTATTAAGATGTCTTCATCACCTTTGAGTGAGGTCGCGAAGTGGGCGTGCGAAATAGAAACGTTTTTATTGGCCGGCGTCGCCGCGACTTTTTTGCCTTCACCCAGCACGGTAAGCAGCAATTCTTTCATGCTTGTTTTGCCGTAGCTGCCGGCAACGGCAATCTTGGTAACATCGTTTTCACGGAACATTCGTTCAGCACGTTTAATGAGTTTACGTTGGCGCGGGCGGACAATTAAAACACGGCCGAGCGCCAACGGAATTGCGACAATATGCGCCCATACCACCGGATATGCGATCAATGCCGCAAGTCCGAATTCCCAACCACCGACAAACTTATTTTGCTTCCACAAAACGATACAAATAATGCCGAACAAAATTTCGAGCAACA
>CAZRIO010000026.1:0-13157 GCA_964600185.1 uncultured Candidatus Saccharibacteria bacterium
CCGAACCCTTGTCTTTGGCGGTTACGTTCAAGATACCATTTGCGTCGATGTTGAAGGTCACTTCGATCTGCGGAACACCGCGTGGTGCCGATGGGATTCCATCCAAAATGAACCGACCGAGTGATTTGTTGTCGCTCGACATTTCACGCTCACCTTGCAAAACGTGTACTTCTACTTGCGGCTGATTGTCAGCGGCAGTCGAAAATACTTCGCTCTTGCTAGTTGGAATCGTGGTGTTGCGCTCGATGAGCTTGGTCATCACGCCACCCATAGTCTCGATACCGAGGCTCAAAGGTGTAACGTCAAGGAGCAAGACGTCTTTGACGTCGCCTTGCAGCACACCACCTTGGATGGCAGCGCCCACAGCGACAACTTCGTCAGGGTTTACACCCTTCATTGGGTCTTTGCCAAAGATTTTCTTCACTTTTTCCTGAACCGCAGGCATGCGCGTCATACCACCAACCAACACAACCGCGTCGATGTCTTTGGCGGTCAGTTTTGCGTCCTTCAAAGCTTTTTCACAAGGCAATGCAGTTTTGTCGATCAGCTCAACAACTAATTGTTCGAGTTTTGCGCGCGTCAGTTTGTGTTCGAAGTGTTTTGGACCGTCTGCATCAGCGGTCAAGAACGGCAAGTTGATGTCGACTTCTTGTGCAGTCGAAAGCTCAATTTTAGCTTTCTCAGCTTCGTCACGGAGACGCTGCATAGCGGCTTTGTCATCGCTAAGGTCGATGCCGTGCTCTTTCTTGAATTCGGCCACAAAGTAGTTGACGATCGTGCGGTCGAAGTCGGCACCACCGAGGTGCGTGTCACCGTTTGTTGATTTAACTTCGAAGACACCGTCACCGAGTTCCAAAATCGAAACGTCGAACGTACCACCACCGAGGTCGTACACGGCGATTTTTTCGTCTTTTTTGTCGCCCTTATCGAGGCCATATGCCAAGGCGGCGGCAGTTGGTTCGTTAATGATGCGCTTTACTTCGAGACCGGCAATTTTACCTGCGTCTTTAGTAGCCTGGCGTTGTGAGTCGTCGAAGTATGCAGGAACAGTGATGACCGCTTCTGATACAGAATCACCCAAGAAGCTTTCGGCATCAGCCTTAAGTTTGCTGAGTACCATCGCGCTGATTTCTTCAGGGCTGTATTCTTTGTCACCCATTTTTACTTTTACAGCTGAACCGCTTTTGACGATTTCGTAGCCCATAAGTTTAAGGTCACGCTGGACTTCTTTGTCTTCCCAGCGGCGGCCAATAAGGCGTTTTACTTCATAAATAGTGTTTTTAGAGTTGGTAACTTGCTGGCGACGAGCAACTTGACCAACCAAGCGTTCGCCGTTTTTATTAATAGCAACCACCGATGGCGTGGTGCGATTGCCTTCGCTGTTCGCAATAATTTCAGGTTTACCACTTTGCATTACAGCCATTGCTGAGTTAGTGGTTCCGAGGTCAATACCGATGATTTTTCCCATGGATTTTGTCCTTTCTTGTTAGCAAAAACATATTTCAAGTGCTAGTAGTTCTAGCATAAAAAATTAGCACTCATGTGTCAAGAGTGCTAATTATGGATCTACTGCATGGTGACTTCGACCATGGCGTGACGAATTACCTCATCGCCAAGCGCATACCCAGCCTGCAATTCCTTGCTGACCACCTCTTTGGTGCCACCGTCGCCATCTTTGACCATGACAGCTTCGTGCCACCTCGGGTCAAAAGCTTCGCCGACGGTTTTAATGCGTGCTACACCAAGATCAGCCAGTGTCTTTTTGAATTGTGCAACAACAGCCTGCACACCTTTTACATAATCGTTACCTGCGAGATCTTCAGGCACATGTTGCAGTGCGCGTTCAAAGTTATCGATAGCCGGCAGCAAATCGCGTACAACATTGGCTTTTACGGTGTTCTTGAGACTTGCGATCTGTTCTTCGTGACGACGGCGCATATTGACCGCATCGGCACGTTCACGCTGAACCGCGGTTGTCAGTTCATCAACTTTTTGCTGAAGCATCATCATGTTGTCGATGGTTTTTGAAGGTTTTGATTTAGGATCTTCTGATTGTTTAGTCATTGTTACCTCGCTTAAAAATCACTTTGAACAGGTCTACGAACCACGAAATTATAAAAACAAAAAAGGCGACCACTTGATCAAGCATATAATGCGCCCTCCAAAGCCTCGCCGGCGTGACGGACAAGTTGCATGACATCTTTGTAGCTCTGGCGCGTTGGACCAAGGACACCGATATAGCTGCGGTCACTGTACGGACTGTGGAATCGGCTAATGATAAGCGAGCAGCCCGCCGTGCGGCCGATAGGGTTCTCCCGGCCGATGTATACGCTGAGCGGCTCATTGGGCGCAGCCTCCCGGAGCCACGGCTCAAGATTGTCTAATAGCTGCGCGACTTGTTTCACCTGACCGCTGTGCATAAATTCAGGTTGCCCAAACAAATTTGAAAGTCCACTCATATAGAGCTGGTTGCCAATCGTGGCTAAACCGAGGTTATGAGTTAACTCAACCAGTGTATCAACCGCGTTACGGATCGTGCGCTCGGGCATGCCGCCATCTTGCACACGCGCCGATAATGCACGCTCACCACGGTGTTCGACAGGGATTTGGGTGCTCTCATTAAGTGTGTTCACATAAAAACGGTAGCCCTTGTCGGTGGGAACGCGGCCAGCGCTCGTGTGGGGCTGGGCGATAAATTGCAGGCGCTCAAGTTCGGCCATTTCAGCTCGAATCGTAGCTGAGCTCACCCCAAATAATTTGGCAAGCATGATCGAGCCAACCGGGGCGGCGACTTCGGCATATTGCTCAATGATAGCGCAAAGAATCTGTTTCTGACGATCGGTCATACCGTTGCTCCTTTTATTAGCATCAGCATTCTTGTCCCATCATACGATGGCTGGCACTCATACGTCAAGAGTGCTAGATCTGTTGCTCGTCATTTTCTGGGGGTAGCACGGCTGCAAGTCGATCGAGCAAAGTTTGCATAAGTGCGAGTGCTTCGGGATCGCGCTTTGGTGTGTTGACCTCGGCATGCGCAAGAAGATCTACTTCTTGAATTGCCGTCACTAGATCGTCATTGATTACCAACGAGAAGTATTCGGCTTTTTGCACAAACTGCAGTTCGGCTTGCGCAATTCGCATCCGCCGCTCGATGTCTTGTGCGTGTGATACCTGGTCATCGCCATAGCGAGCCATCAAACGTTGTTGCCATATTTCAAAGCTCGGAGGCAAAATGAAGATTGGCCGCACCGTTGGTGTCAGCGTCACATATTCTGCCACACCCTTTACTTCGACATCATTTAAAGCAATCCTGCCTTCATCGTGCGCCTTTTGTACTTCACCACCTGTACTGCCATAAATGTTGTCATTGTATTCTTTAACTTCGATATAGGCTTTGGCATCAATAAGTTTTTCCGCGGTCTCAAAATCAATAAAATAGTATTCGACTCCGTCCTGTTCTTTGATGCCCGAATTTTCCCGCATAGGCCGGGTGGTGTGCGACACAATCGGCCGATATTCATCTGTTTGCAGCAATCGATTAATAATCGTATCTTTTCCAGCACCAGAGATTCCCACGACAAGTGCAATCGGCGTAGAGCGAAGAATAGCTTTAGTATCCTCGCCAGGTTCATAGTTGGCGATTTTTTCGCGAAGCGCGTCGTCTATCATTGATTTAAATAATACACGATTTTTCAAACTGTTGCACACCTCATATATTGGGTCGTCCGTAGACGGGTTGGTTTGGCGGAATATCAGGTATCCGGCCCGCAGCTGTCGTAAGGCCGTTGACGATCCCGTTATTACCATTACTTGAACTGTCTAATGCAAGTGCGCCACTTCGCTCATCAAAATTCAGGACACATATCGCACTGCTTGGCACGGTTCCCGCGGCCCAGAGGGCTGCGACCTCTGGGCCAGTCCACAGGCTGTTTGCAAATACAAACTGGTCGATAAGTCCGATAAACGAGGTACCATTCGTAAAACTCGCCTTGCCAATGGTAAGCGTTTGGTTTGTTGCAGGACTCAAGGTATGAGTAGTGTCAGTGGCAACCGCGCTTCCATTGATATACATCGTCGTATTGTTAGGTGCGACCGATACCGCTACATGCACCCATGTTGCCAGTGCGAACGTAGTCGCCGGAGCAAGGTTTATGACTGTCGTCCCCGTCGCATTTGACCCGGTAAAAGTTAGTTTGGTTGTCGTCGCATTTTCCTGGAGTTCAAATCCACCACCGCCACTTGTCCGCCAGGATAATAAGCGTTGAAAACTAGCAGTGTTATGCATTTTGAACCAAAAACCAAAGCTAAAGCTTGCTGCGGGGACGAGTCCTGGAACTATCACATTGTCAAAAGTGCTACCGCCGCGAAACCCAAGACTTCGCCCCGCATCCTGCAAGCTAGGAGTGCGCGAAACGCCGGGCCTTACCAACAGAGCCCATGGTGGCGAATCGCGCACGAATGTTCCACCAGTTATACCGCCATTATTATTCATGCCACTTGCGTCACGCGCGAGGGCACCGCCACCTTCATTGAGTCGCCACCATAAAAGATTACGAGCATTTGAAACCGTTTGGCCCTTATATAACGCCAATATTTCCGGCGCAGTCAATGCTCGTTCACAGAAAAAGGCATTGGATAATAACCCAATATAGTTTCGATAATATGTCGTTCCTGTCGCATCTGTTGTGCCGGCAATAGTCGTAAATCCGGTAGGTGTCGTAGGACTTTGCGTGGTGGTTATGCCCACATCTTGCCCATTAAGATAAAGCCGCATCGTGCCCGAAGCCCGCACCACCGCTACATGAAACCACAAACCTGCTGCCGGCACCGCAATGCCAGTATTAACAGGAGTGACTCCGTTAAAGTTCAGACGAAACTGTCCGCTCGCAATCTGGAGCGCAAACCCGTTAAACGTACTGACTGTATCATTGATGCCGGTGGAAATCAGCGTATGAATTCCGCTGTCTGTAACTGTCAATTTTGCCCAGACACCCATCGAGAATCCGTCAGTGGCCGTAGAAACAAGTGGTGTCTTTACACCTGCACTCGCAGACCCATCAAACGAGAGACTTACTCCTGTCCGCAGCGCGGTATAAGTCGTATTGCTCACTCGAACCATCTCCTACCGGCCGTGAGTGGTTGAAACAGGCGACGAAAATCACCACTAGAGATATGTGCGCCCCAAACATTATCAGACGTAGCCAAGTTGTTATAAAACACGTGATCGTAAGTGAAATAGAAAGCCCTGCTTATGCCGCTTGCCGTAATATCTTGGGCCCGATTAGCCACCAGCACTGCAATGTGCTCGTCTTGTAGGTTCTGTACCTGAGGCCAAAGATTGACGACATTCCATTCGGACAAATACCCACGCGAACCAAAAGTACTGACGAATGTCGCCAAATCCGCTTTGAACAAATTTGGGAACGGCTCGTATAAATCGAGGCCGACGGTATCAAGATCACCGAGGCCTTCAGTGTACCAAGGCGTCTGGCTACCTTGTGCAATTGAAACAGTCGTCGTGCCCGTGTAACCTGCAGCTTTGACTGCTGTGGCAAGTGCCCGAATATTACTTCGCTGTTGAGCATCGGTAAGACTTCCGTCATGTTTATGATCAAGCTCATTACAAACAAACAGTTCATCGACACCGTTCGCCTGCGCCCACCGTGCATTCGCAACGACAGCTGCTTGATAGCTCGACCAATTGCTCGTAGTAAGTGTGGTATTAGTACTTGTCAGTCCCCACAGCACATGAAACCCAGCAGCCTTGGCCATGACAACGACTTTGCGCATAAGGTCGATTTGATTTTGCGGGAAATTCCAATCAGGCAACGCAATACGGATTTGGGCAGTGAGACGACGAATAATACGCAAATCGGCCGCAATCGTGCCCGTCTGGTCAGTACTTGGTACGTAACCAAGCAGGCTATTACCATAGTTCATTCCAAGCCACGTGTATTTCATGCCTACAAATATTGAATGTTAATATCATGGTCAGTAGGAGTAGCAGCGGTGAAAGTCGCCCGAGTCGTAGACACACCCCAAGCCACGCCCGTATTCAAGTAAAAGCCATTCATGCCAAAGAACAAATTGGGTAATTGCAATACACCTGGATTCGTTCCGCTTCCTGCAGGAATAGGGAAAGACCATATAGGCACCGCATTGGCCGCAGGAGTTCCAGAGCTATTAAAAATCTGGAAGTAACGCAGCGCAGCATTTTGGTTTGTCGCATACACACCAAAGAAAATTCCGGGAATTGCTTTGAGGTTTGCCGCTGCGACCGTACCAAATGCGACGGCAGCAGACACAGTATAGGCGCTCGAAAGAACAGGCTTTTGGGTTATACCAAGAACATTATTCGTGACATCTTCTCCCGCAATGCCAGTTGCAAGCGAAGTGAGTAAATTACCCCGACTGTCAAACTGAGCATCAACGCGCTGCCCATCGGCAAAGGTCGGCTGCGTTGCGTGGTAAACACCGCCGATTTTAACGGGATTACCACTGTCGGGTGAGCCTGAACCGGTATTACCTTGCACTGTTCCCTGTGCGCCCCCGCTATCATAAATCGGATCTCCTGCCGCACAATCATATATGATCTGGAGTTTATCACCATTTGCCATACCTGCAGTGTTATAGCTAAGCGTAATGATATTGCCGGCAACCGTTCCTCCCAATGCACTATTATTAAACTGGTAAATCACGGTATTCGAAGTAACATTGGTGATAAGCAGTAGTCGATCGAGACTCACTCCTGAGAAATCACCCAATGTAACCGTTCGACTTGCGGCATTGAAAAGGTAATTTTTGATAATCTGCTTCATAGCCTACAGTGCCACACTCAATGCCAGCGCGTCACGCGCATTTATTTTGCTTGCCAAATTGGTATCAACATACGTTTTAACTGCTTTTTGTGAGGCAATTTTACTATCACTATTCGCCGTAAGCAGGCCATCAAGATCCACATCGCTCAATTTAACCTGCGCATCATTGGTAACATTTGCTAAACCCACTGTCGTTTTGGTAACAGCTGACCAGGTAAATCCGGAAGATTTACTGGTATCCGAAAGTAACGAAAGCCCCGAAACCCCCGGCAATTGCAACATTGCTGCCAGCTTATGGGTGCCGTCGGCATTATGCTGTTGCGTAAGAAAATCATTCAATATAACACCCCACTGCGTGGCATCGCCACCGGGCGTAGGCAAACGAGACATAGACCCTCCTTTACGGGGGTAATTCACTATTTTTTAGGCCATTCATTTGGCTCGCGCATAAAGTAACCTAGGTTGCCCCGGCTTGCAAGTTTTTCTTATGCTTTTCTAAGAGAGATCTTGTCGCAATTTTGCCAAAATCGTTTCTAACACCGAGCGAGCTGTGGATATTTCAGCCGCCGATTTTTGATTTTGGTGATGAAGCAAATCGAGCAATCGTGCTGTTGTCGCACCCAAATCATCATTAATCACAAATTCAACGCTCGGATCTTGCAAGGCAAATTCGATCGATCGAATGGCCTCTGCCATGCGTTTTTGGTGCAATTCAGGCTCGAAACCATGTAATTTGAGTTGCGTCTGCCATGCTTCATAACTTTTAGGAACCACATAAATAATGCGAAAGGTTGAAAATGGCAATGCTCGCAGCGCAGGCACCGCATCAGCCCATAGCGTGATCAGCGTCGTACCTTCGGTCGAGTAACTTTCAATGTGTGACGCGTATATGTCACCACTGTTACTAGGCGCCACCTGGACATATTCGCGACGTTCAATTGCCGCCAGCATATCGGCTTTTTCGCGAAAATAATAATGTTTGCCATCGATCTCGTCGGGGCGTTTAGCGCGACTCACATCACTCACCACAACATGCAATGACGAATCTTGAGCCAAGGCTCGATTTATTAATGTTGTCTTGCCGGCGCCACTGAGTCCAACAATGGCGACAAGGTCAACCTTTTGTAAGGTTGCGAGCACGGACTCACTCGGTCGATAAGGGAAAGAATCTTGCATCCCACCCATTTAACCCTGTTTGCCGTTAGAGGTAAAGCCAACTAGCGGACTTTTTGGTTGTATTTTTGTGCAAGCGCGGCGATGTCGGGAATACCGAAGCGTTTGGCGTCGGCCTCAAATTTTGCTGCCTGTTCTGGCATATCAAATTGCAATCGCTTTAAAAAATTCTCGTAGCCATTAAAAACTGGCGCTTTTGAATGAAAGCGGTCGGCATAACAGATAATTTCGCCCTCGATCGAATTCGGCACATAGTCGTGGTGCGGCAGTGGCCAAACCCGGCTGGTATCGCTCTCAATTTCTTGCTTACTTAAACCAAGCAACAGATGATTCTCGACCGCCTGCGCTATACGAATATCAAAACCCTCGTCAACAATTAAGCGAGCACCAAGTACCGCGTGCAACGGGTAAAATCCGTATCCGTCGGTCTGTCCTTTGTCGTCAAAAAATGGATACGCGCCGATGTCGTGCAACAATGCTGCAGCCTGCAAAACATCACGATCAACCGGCTCATCAACTGTCTCGGCACACTGCAACGCAATCTCGGCAACAATCTGACAATGCTCAAAAACCAAATCAAACAGATCAGCTTTTGCAAAGCCGGCATACCGTTTGTGCAGTGCTTTGATTGTTTCAAAATCAGGAATCATCTTAATCTCGCTTAAGCATCACCGTAAACGCTTCGGCAGGAATATCGACTTTTCCGAAACGCTTCAACCGCTTTTTACCTTTTGCTTGCTTGGCGAGCACTTTTTTCTTGCGCGAGACGTCACCACCATACAAACCAGTTGTCACATCTTTGCGGTACGCACTAATATCTTCGCGGGCAATAAATTTACCACCGATCGCCGCTTGTAAAGCCACGGGGAATTGCTGGCGTGGAATAACATCTTTGAGCTTTTGCACAATTTCACGACCGATGCGCGCCGATTCACTTCGGTGCACCATCACGCTCAGCGCATCAACACGATCGCCAGCGACATAAAAATCGACGCGCACTAAATCTTCGGCACGATAATCAGCCAGTTCATAGTTAAATGAGCCGTAACCGCTTGTCAAACTTTTGAGCTGATCGTAAAAATCCGTCAAGAGATTGGCGAGCGGCGCTTCAAAACTCACGAGTGCTCGTTCGTCAATATAACTGAGGTTTTTGTGAATGCCACGCTTGCCGGAAACGAGCTGAATCACCGAACCCACGTATTCTTTGGGGACGACGATTTCACCTTTGATCCACGGTTCACGAATTTCTAAAATCTGCGCTACATCGGGTAAATCAGCGGCGCTCTTAATATCAATGTCACTCCCCGTCGTCAGGCTAATCTGATAATCCGTCGAAGGGTTTGTAACAATCAAATCCAGATTATATTCACGTTCTAGTCGTTCGCGGACAATGTCCATGTGCAGCAATCCCAAGAAGCCAATTCGCACCCCAAAGCCAAGCACCGGTGAATTTTCCGGCTCAAATTGGAGCGCAGAATCACTTAAACTTAGCTTTTCAATTGCATCTTTGAGCTCTTGGTAAAACTCATTCGATTCCGGGAAAAAGCCGGCATATACAAACGGCTTAACGTCTTGATAGCCCGGCAATGCGGTGATTTCAACTGGCTGTGTAGTCTGTAAGGTAACCGTGTCACCAACGCGAGCTTCACGTGTTGATTTGAGGTTCGTAACAATGTACCCGATCTCGCCGGTTTTTAGTTCTAGCGATGGTGTCATTTCTGGTTTGAGCGCACCAACTTCCAGTGCGAGACCGTGGGCGTTCGTCGCCATCATGGTGATGGGTGCGCCCTTTTTAATAGCGCCATCAACGATGCGAACATACAAAATCACTCCCCGGTAGTCGTCATAATAACTATCAAAAATCAGCGCGCGCGTAGCGGTATTTACGGTGCCGGTCGGTGCGGGTACGTCTTCAACAATCTGGTCGAGTACCGCCGGTACGCCTTCACCGGTTTTGGCGGAAATCAGTAGAATGTCTTCTTTTTTGCAGCCGAGCAAACTAATAATTTCGGCGCTCACTCGTTCAACGTCAGCGGCCGGTAAATCAATTTTGTTAAGCACGGGGATGATGCGCAACTCCGCAGCAATCGCTAAATATACGTTCGCAAGTGTTTGAGCCTGCATGCCTTGGGTTGCATCGACGACTAAAATTGCACCTTCACAAGCCTCGAGGCTGCGCGAAACTTCATAACTAAAATCCACATGTCCCGGCGTATCAATCAAGTTAAGCTGATAACCTTTATATTCCATGCGAACCGGCTGCAGTTTGATGGTGATACCGCGCTCGCGCTCCAAATCCATACGATCAAGCAATTGCTCTTTCATCAATCGCTTTTCAACTGTGCCAGTCATTTCGAGCATGCGGTCAGCCAACGTCGATTTACCGTGATCGATGTGCGCAATAATACAGAAGTTACGAATATGGTCTTGGTTCATTACTTCAGATTATAACAGAGGTAGGTGACTATAGACTAATACTGAATCTTGATCGGCTTGAAAATAAGCTTGCGCAAGCGGCGGAAAAGCGGTTTGACCTCTTCGAGGCCGAACAGAGACGACAGCAACACATGCACTGCCAATACCGTTCCAGAAATAACCAAGATTTTAGAACCAAGCGTCACAATTCCGCGGTCACCAATGCCGAGCGGAAAGAGTGAAACCATAATGAATCCGGCGAGCGCACTAAATCCTGTCACAGAGACAATACGAAAACAACCGCCCCAGAACCGCATATCAAACAGTCGTTTATCGCGAATCAGCATCACTATCGCCAAAATAATAACCTCAATTATCGCCACTACCGACTGGCTCAGTGCCAACCCAGCGACCCCATACGAACTGGGCCGCGCCCAAATATTTGCCAGAAAAATGTTGAGCGCAATAGTGAAAATAGAGATAAATAGCGGCGTTTTACTATCTTTTTGTGCATAAAACCAGCGAGAAATCTGTGCATAAACGACACGGAAAAAGATTGCAATCGTGAGATATCCGAAAATCAAAGCGATATCCGGTGCGCCCTTTTTAAAAATGAATCGAGCCAAGTAACCACGACAGAAATAACAGATCACTACGACCGGCAGCGTAATCCAAATCATGGCACGGAGGACACGCAAGAAGTCCCGGTTAAACAGATCGCGGCGGCCTTGTGCAAGACGGTTCGTAAGTCCCGGAAATGCGGCCGTCGAAATTGCCGTACCAATCAACATAATTGGTGCGGTTTGCAGCACAAAGGCGTTGCTGTAATTGGTGATCGCCCCAGAACCCATGCGCGTGGCAAAATTCGTTTCAATTACCGATTGCACTTGGTCGATACCTTGGTCGACTGAACGAGCCGGCAATTGGCGCAAAATAGTACGAAAATCGCCGCTGCGGAACATGATTTTCGGGTACCACCTAAAATTCAGTCCCACTAAACCGACCATTACGACACCGAGCTGCAAAATTCCCCCGATCAACGCGCCCAGCCCAAGTCCCACCAACCCTAAATTGTGGCGGAACAGATAAATACTCATAATAATCGACACGTTGTAAAACAGGGGTGCGATCGCAAAAAAGAAGAATTTGCCATAGGTTTGCTGCAAACTACTTAAAATTCCGGACACCGTAAACAAAAATGGACTGAGCGACAAGAAACGCATGATGACTACGGCGTGATGTAATTGCTCGGGGCCAAGTTTGGGTGCGACAAGATTATGAATTAACGGTTCTGCAAAGACGAAAATAAAGAGCCCGACCCCCAGCATAATAACACTTAACAAGTTAAGTAAGCTTGAAGTTAGCTCAGCTATGCCTTTGCGGTCGTTCTTGTGCAGCCGTTCAGCCAAAACCGGCATAAATGCTACACCTAAGGCACCGGCGGCTAAAGTGTAAAAGAAAAGGTCAGGAATTTTGAAAGCGGCGAAGTACGCATCGGTACTGTTAGGGCCGTCGATGGGAAAGTTTGCGTTTACCAACTGTGTGCGCAAGAATCCAAGTGCCTGGCCAAGAAGCGCCGTTCCCATCAATAACACTGCGGTATTTCCGAGTGATATTCGTGGTTTTGCTTGCTTGGCCGGCTTTTCTTGCATCAAATGGCGTATTCTTCTTTAGATCTTAGGCATAGTACGAAATCTGGCGCGGTTTTATATGCGCTTCATTCAATTTTCGACCCGCCCTAGACACTAACTATACACAAGTTTTAAGCTGGAGCCTACCCGTTTTTGAGGATATACGGCGGATGAGCAGCTTCTTAGTAGAGCGCTGCTTCTTTTGGCATGTGTGCGCCACGCAAGACTTCTATGACTTCGTCGGCGTCGATCGTTTCCTTCTTGAGCAAACGGTCCTTCATGGCTTCTAATTTGTCCATATTGGCCTTGATGACAATGCGCGCACGGTTAGCAGCTTCGGTGATGAGCTTTTCGACTTCATCGTCGATCAACTTCGCGGTGTCGTCAGAATACTCGCGTTCGTGCATCATTCTATCGAGCATCATGCCTTCGTCGGTGTGGAAGACTTGGTTGCGTAATTTTGCGCTACCCATACCTTGGTTGACGATCATGTCTCGTGCAAGGCTTGCAGCACTCGGCAAGTCACTTCCCGCACCTGTCGTAATCTTGTCTGGTCCTAGGACAATTTCTTCGGCGATTCGGCCGCCAAGAGCCCGGGCTAACACATCTTTAAACTCAACAAGCGAGGTGAACATACGATCTTCTTTTGGAATTGACCAGGTGACACCACCGGTTTGACCGCGAGGAATGATCGTTACCTTGTGAACAGGATCCGCGTCGGGAAGTACGTGTCCAACAATGGCGTGGCCAGCTTCATGATAAGCGGTGATTTCCTTCTCTTTTTCGCTCATCACCTTGCTCTTGCGTTCTGGACCGATAGCAACTTTTTCGAAGGCTTCAGTTACATCGGCTTGGCTGATTTCGCGGCGGTTGCTGCGTGCTGCAACGATGGCAGCCTCGTTGGCAATGTTCGCTAAATCTGCACCTGATGAACCGGCTGATTTCGCGGCGAGCGAATCAAGGTCGACATGTTTGTCGAGTGGTTTTTTAGCAAAATGAACTTTCAGAATGGCTTCACGGTCTTTGCGGTCAGGCAAACCGATGTTTACACGACGGTCAAAACGACCCGGGCGAAGCAGAGCTGGGTCAAGTACGTCAGCACGGTTAGTCGCAGCCAACA
>CAZRIO010000027.1:0-2387 GCA_964600185.1 uncultured Candidatus Saccharibacteria bacterium
CGCCCCCCTAATGATTTAGCAAACCATCCCCTTCAGCCACTTGGGTACCTCTCCAAAGGGGTTTAACGTGATTATTCTACCAGATAACTGGTGGAAGGGGAAGTTAAATAAAGAAAACGCCAGATTACCCGGCGTTTTCTTACTGCTACGATCAATGCTTTTAAGCGATCTTATGTAATTCGGGAATCATTTCACCCATTGACACCATCGTAACCTGCTCAGCTCCAGGCTCGTTGATGGCAACCATCTGCGCACCTTGAACACCCTCGGCAATCGCCGTAAGTTCAGCGACAGTCGGTTCGGTGCCAGCGCCAACTTCGACGCCAAGCACTTGAGCAAGTACCTCATCCGGATTGCTAATGGCATTTGCGTGGCCTTGATCTATGACACCGCCGCGGGTCTCAGGGCCTTGTTGCCAAAAACTAAACTGAGCAACCTCACCGGGAACACCATTCTCACGCGCTTCACTCGGGCCCGTCTCTATGAGACGGACAGTGGTTGCATGACCGCCTTCTACTGCATTAAGTCCGGACGCTACGACTGCAACTTCCGCATCACGCGTACTTCCATCGCGATTTTGTAATTGGACGCTCTTTCGTGCAATCACGGCGCCAAGCACGACACCGCCATGGGTACGCTTACCCGCCATTTCAATCGCGGCTGTAATTCTTGTAAGATCTTCTGCCGTGTTTCTTAGGTCTCTAGTCGCATTATAGCGCGCTGTCGCTTCGTTGATATTCGTTACGCTGCTTTTGGTTTCTGTATTTGTACTCATGGTTTATTTTATACATCAAAATATGCAAATTGTCAATATTCGTGGGGGCATACCTCTGGGCAGCAAAAAAGCCAGTAGCAACTGGCCTTTTTGTTTGGCGGAAGGGGAGAGATTCGAACTCTCGGTACCGTTGCCGGCACGACGGTTTTCAAGACCGTTTCCTTAAACCACTCGGACACCCTTCCAGATGTGAAGCATGCACTTCAGCGAGCGTAACAGAGGTGATTATAGCAGTGGGAACCGTAAAATGCAAAAAATCAGGCTTGGGCAAATACAGTCGCGTCAATGCGCCATGCACCTGCTGCGGCAAGTTGCTGCGCAGCTGCCTCAAGCGTCGCTCCGGACGTCACAACGTCATCGACAAGTACGACATGCGCATCAACGACCTCATGCACGTTTACGCAGCGAAACGCCGTCTGAAGCTGAGACTTACGTGTAAGAATCGATGCGCCCACTTGGCGTTGCTGACCAACGCGAGCAAGGGCAGTACAGTGCGGCACATGCTCACGACGCGCTAGTGCGCGGGCGATGAGCTTGGCCTGGTCGTAGCCACGCTGGCGCACGCGCACGGTTGCTGTCGGCACATGCACAACTATTTGCCGATGCTTTGCATCAGCAGACGGCAAAGATAATTTTGCGGCAATCGTGGCCGCCGCCGCTCGTGCTCGGCCAAATTTCATACGCCACACCAGATCTTTAGCCGTCATTTCATATTTCACGGCCGCAAGTACACTTGCCAACGGCGTGGCAGGCTTACACTTCTGACAGGTGGTAAAGTCGCTTTGGGAACGCTCGCACCGGTAACACCGTGCAGCCGCCTTTTCCAACCCTTCATAACAGTCGAAACAGAGCAGGGAACCCTCTTTTCGACAGTTCAAACATTCATGGGGTGCAATAATGGTTAAAACTTTATCAAACATACCTGTTGTGTTTATTGTGTTGTAAATAAGTTTATTTGCAGTTGCCAGATATTTATTTCCTAAGCTATACTGATGATAATACAAAAACGCGGAATGAGTGAATAAGTAACCGGAGGGTAACAACTATGGCGCGACGCAATCGCGACGACGACCTATTGATGGAAGAAGATGAGTTAACTGCTGCCTTTTTAGGCGACGATGATACCGTCTCTGCTGCTGCCGATGATACCGGCGCTACACAGCAACCACCAGTAGCACAAGATGAGTGGGATGAAGAACAAGATGTAACCGGCCAACTCGCTGTCGACGTATACGAAACGAAAGAAAAACTTGTCGTTAAAGCACGTACTGCGGGCGTCAACAAGAACGATCTCGATGTTAGTATTTCTGACAACATCCTGAGTATTCGTGGTACGCTTTCAGCTGGCAACGAAGACGGAGTCGAAAATTATTTCGTACAAGAATGTTACTGGGGTGAATTCTCACGCAGTATCGCATTACCCGTTCCGGTTAAAGAAGATGAAATTGAAGCAGTCTTGAAAGACGGCGTGCTGACCATCAGCTTTGCGAAGGTCAAACAAGACACCGTCAAGAAGATCCAGGTTCTCTAAGATTCATTCTTGCGTTAAACCACCTCGCCATTCGCGGGGTGGTTTTTGTGTACCCTAAGCCGGTACCAGGTCGCAAGCACC
>CAZRIO010000027.1:2487-12537 GCA_964600185.1 uncultured Candidatus Saccharibacteria bacterium
GTGCAACCGTGCAACCGTGCAACCGTGCAACCGTGCAACCGTGCAACCGTGCAACCGTGCAACTAAATTGTGCCAGCAACCCAGCCCAATACACCGTAGCCAACAAAAAATCCCTCGCTGATTAGGCGAGGGATTGAGGTTTTTGAAAGGGTTCTTTAAGTATTGCTACCAGCGGTTGTAACTTTGTTCAAAACGAATTGGACAACGAACTGCGCGAGCGCAACAATAACCAAACCAATAACGGCGTAGGTGATAGTGTTGCGGGCACCCGTTACGTTACCGGAGTCACCACCTGAGGTAATGTATTTGAAACCACCATAGATGATCATGATGACCGAGATAATACCAACTACTAATGAAAAGATGTTGATCATGTCAGTCACGATACCCTGTACTTTACCGGCACCGGTCGAAGTGTCACTGCTACAGTCGCCGTTAGTTGTACTGAGCGTGACGCCACAGCTTAAATTTCCTTGAATGTTAGCATTTGATGAACCTCCTGCAGCGTCGGCTGCAAATGCCACAGCTGGCGTGAGAAGAGGTACTGCGATCAACGCGAGAGCAGTCAAGAGACTAGCCGCTGAATTGCGTAGATATTTAAGCATCGTTTGTATTCCTTTCTTAAAAAACCGTTTGTTTATTTTATAGCACAAGAGGCGTTTCGGTTCAATATTGACAACATTATTGCTGCTGAGTAGTGCCGTCGTTACTACTCCCGTCGCCAGCTGCGCCTTTTGTTGCTTTATCAAGCACGAATTGGACGATAATCTGGGCCAGGGCAACGATAACAAGGCCGATGATTGCACCAGTAATTGCACCACGTGCACTTGCTGCCTTACCACTATCACCACCCGAGGTAATGTACTTCAAACCACCAAAGATTAGCATAATAACGGCGATCAAACCGACAATAATTGAGAAAAGGTTAAGCAATGTCGTGACAACACCCTGTACTTTGCCGGCACCGGTCGTTGTTTTAGACGCACAAGTAGCGTCGGGAGTCACAGTAAAAGTAGCACCACAACCTAAGTTATTTGAAAGATCAACCGCGTTTTTAGGGTCGTCCGCTGCATTCGCTACGCCAGTTACGCCCAAAGGTACAGCAACAAATAACAAAACGGCCATGACCGTCAGTATCTTTGCGCGAATCGTTTTAAACATTATTATTTTCCTTTCTTACAGTGTTTATGTATATCTTATTGCTATCACGCGTCAAGTGCAATGTATGAATCGTGTATTGTTATCATAGCCTTCTTTTCCGGCGCAGACGGGGTAGCATTCTTTAGAACGAATTGGACGATAATCTGGGCCAAGGCAACAATAACAAGTCCTACGACCGCCGATATAATCGTCGAACGAGCACTCCCAGCTTTACCACTATCACCACCCGAGGTGATGTATTTGGTACCACCGACGATGATCATAATGACCGCAATTAAACCGATGATAACCGTTAAAACGTTAAGTACGTTTTTAAGTACGAGGTTGATCGTACTGCCGCCGTCACCACACTTACCTGTGTCAGACACGGCCAGTCCGGCGCAGGCCTCGCTCTTGGCGTTGTCAAAAAGCGCAAACGACGTGCCGCTCACCATCACTGGTGCGAGTAGGACTGCGATTGCAAAAAAGATACTCACGATTTTTTTCTTCATATACATCCTCCTTAGGGAGCTATTTTGTCCAGTACAAATGAAACGATGAGCTGTGCCATGAGCGCCACCACGATCGCAACGAGTGCATAGGAAAGGGCGCGATGTGCATTCGCCGTTTTTGTGGCATCACCGCCGGCAGTTATCTTCATAAGACCCGCAATAATAATCGCGAGGGTAGCGGCAACAGCAACAAAGATAGCGAGAATGTGTGTGGCCTTGGTCATGACGCCGTCAGGGCCAAAAATCGGATTCTTGCCGCCGTTACTGTCTTTACATATCGCAGCAGTACATCCGTCTGGAAATACATTGACAGTGTCAGCAGCTGCAACTTGTGTGGCAAGACCGGGTAATAGCAAGCCAAACAAAAGCGCGAGAGATACAAATAATCTCTTCATTACACACTCCCCAGTACGAAAGTTACGAGTGCTTCGGCACTCAGCGCAACGATCAAACCAACCGCAGAATATATGATTCCTTGGCGGGCCTTTGTTGCTTCTTGCGGATTACCTTCCGAGGAGGCGAGTCGAAACGTCGAAATAATAATCATCAGGATTGCAAGCGCACCAATAGTACCAAATGTGATCTGAAGGACGACCTGCAAGTTGTTATTATCAGCAGCTATGCTCGGTAAACCGGTGTCACAGCTACCTTTACCATTACATTGTACAAGCGCCGAAGCGATAGTTTGCATCATTTGAAACTCCCTGCGATGAATGAAACGGCCGTAGCCGAACTAACCGTTATAACAAGGCCGATGAGCGCATTAATAATGGTCGATCGAGCGGCCTGCGTTTTGCTGGGTTCTCCCTGGCTTGTAATAAATTGGACACTTCCATATATAACTACTGCGACAGCAAAGAGTGCACCGATACGAAGAAGCATTTCGGTAACTGCTGCAACGATAAGCCAAATATCAGAGAGGCTCGAAATCAGTGGTGCACATGATGAAGCGCCCGCTGGTCCTACGGTGCTCGTTACGTTCTGACCATCGAGATATTTATACCATTTTGGGAATCCGAGGAAGCTTCCTCCGGCGCAGGGCGCCGCGTAGTGAATGAAAAGTTGCAAAATCATTTGAAGAATCCTGACGGTAATACAAAGTTAAGAAATGCTGCTGAAAAGATATAAATCATCAATGCGAAAAACGCATTTCGAATACGACCAATCGCTTTAGCGGTACCATTCGGATCACCACGAGAAGTGGTGTACTCTACGCCAGCAAGCACAAAAGAGAAAATTATCGCAAGTCCCACACCAGCCGTCAAAACACGGATAACCGCAAAGGATGCATCGGTCACGGCGTTTCCTTGGCCTTTACAGCCAAAGTTGATGCTGACTTTAACTTCGTCATTACCCGAACCACAGGTGTATTTACCGGCGCCCGGCTCGAGAACACCCGTTTTAATAGGATCAGCGGCCCACGCCTGACCGGTAGTGAGAAAACAAACGCCCACAAGTACAAGAATGGCGCTCGTAATAATACGAATGAGTTTGTGTTTTTTATGCTTCGACATTGGTAACCTCTGACGGCTAACTTACTTGCAACTATATCGCTAAAGATACTAGGATTCAAGGGTGATATCTGATAATTAATTTTTCTCGCCAAAACATAACTATTTTTTTGAAAATTTGATACTATTGTAGTGACTAGGATTTATTTGATGAGCAACAAACAAAATTCAGAACAAGGCTCTGTAGGTCGTAAGGTGGCAATCGGCATCGCGGTGCTTATTGTTATCGTTGCGATTATTGCCGGTATCTTTGCAAATAACAAAAAGAACAGTGACGGAAACACCGGCACCGGCTCTAACACATCTGCCGCCAAAGAGGCGCGAGCTGCTGCCGACAAATTTCTATCGGGCGTCGACAAAAGCGATGTCGATGGCACCTGGAATATGATGGATGACCGATATCGGAACCTCGCATCTTCGAAAGATGGCTGGTCAACTATTTTGAGTGTGAACTCTACTAAGAACATCACTAGTCCTACATACGTCAAAACTGTTGCCGACACCGCCAACAAAGACCCTTATAAAGACAAGCAACTCCACTATGTAACCTACAATTACAAAATCGACGGAGCAGCCAAGACTGAGATACTCTTTGTAATCAAGGATAATGGCACATGGAAAATAGACGGAATGGATGTTCAATAATATGAAAATAAAGCAACTCCTCAAGAATACTAATCGCACTGTTCTTGCTGTGATTGTCGGGGCAATATTGGTAGCTGTACCGATTGCCGCCACTCTTATGCCACAAACTGCGAATGCTTCTGGCGAGTCATTTTCATGGGATCCTAATAATAAGAACAATATTATCGTCTCTTATGGCGGCTCACAGAGTACTCTAAACTCTCGTGGGATTACAAGTCCGGGCACAGAAGTATTCCTGGGAAACGTACTTTATCAGGGCCGTTGTACTATTCAAGCTTCCATCCTTGTAACGGGACCTAATTCCGCCCAAGCCTTTCCAGTAACACAAACTCCATCGGTAGGAGCAGGGGGAACTCCTCACTGTTCTGATATTGAGGTTAATTCATTTAACGACAACACGAGCATTACTATTGCCGGAACGCGTGGTACCGGGACACCTACTCCAACTCCTACGCCTGAAGCACCGGGCAACCGCGAAATTCACCTTGACTTGTCGAGCGTAACCGCAGAAGTACCAGCAACTGTTGCAGCGACACTTAAAGATGGTAACGGAAAAGTTATCGACGGACCGACGACCATTAATCGGACCGACGACCAAGGAACGCATCACTTCACCAAAATATATACCAATATTGATCAGGGACCGTACTCACTCTGTTTCGATTCACTGATTGGTTGTCAAAACTTCACCAAAATTCGTAACGAAGTATTTTATGCAAACTTTAGCGCAAACCAGATCGCTACGACCACCGAAATTCTTACTGAAGTTCAATTTACTTTTGATAGTACAACCGCAGCGGGTGACCAGACATTTGGTCCATATACTATTGCATTACAGGACACGACCGGCAAAGACCTTGGTAATAACGCCGAGACCACACAGCTCACCGTAAAAGCCCTCGGTGGCGGCGCTGCCAGTAACGCAAAACACGATGTTAATCTTCAGGCTCACACTAAAAATGTCGCAACAGGTAAATATCAGGTCTGTCTGACCGATATTGGCAAATGTGTTAACGTCGAAAAAGTGGATGGCATTCAGGGTCACGCCATTATTAAACTGAACTCCGAAGAAACTGCTGCACTATTATCGGGCGACAACAAAGCTACGCGTCCAACCTGTGAAACTACAGATGACAACAATGCCTACATTCTGTGTCCGATCTTTAATGGTGTTTCCGGTTTTACTGACTGGATGTTCAATAACATTATCCAGCCATTCTTGTACACCTCGCCAATCAGCACGAGTGCTAATGACCCGAGCTTCAAGGTTTGGTCAACATTCCGTATTTACGGCGACATCTTCCTGGTATTTGCACTTCTTATTATCGTCTTTGGCGAGTCGATCGGCGGTGGACTTATTGACGCCTATACCGCGCGAAAAGCCTTGCCGCGTGTGCTTGCTGCAGCCATCCTGATCAACCTTTCGGTATATATTGTGGCGCTCCTTGTAGACATCACGAACATTGCTGGAGGCGCCTTAGGGCATATCATCACCGCCCCGATTGACTTGAGTTTCCAGCCGACGGCAGCGGCCGGAAATACTGCCCTTGCCGGAGGAATAATTGGACTCATCATGGGTGCGGGTGGTCTCGCCACTATCTTGACTGGACTCTTTACCCTGAAGGCATCGTTTATTAAAGCGGCGCTATGGGTCGGGTTCTTTGCCATGCTTCCAGTTTTCCTTGCTATCGTGCTAATCTTTATCGTTCTTGTGGTGCGAAAGGGTATTATTTTGGCACTTATTCTCGTTAGTCCGGTTGCTTTCGCACTATATTGCCTGCCAATGACCGAAAAATACTTCCGCAGATGGTGGCGCCTCCTTACTAAATCGTTGCTTATATATCCAGTCGTGGTGGTGCTGTTTGCCGTCGCGGACGTGATCAGTGTTTCTATCTTGAAGGCGAACGGAGTGGCAGCCGACAGCATCAAAGAAAATACGGTTTTCACCGGTACAAGCGAACATGGTCACGCGTTCGTAAACTTCGCAAACTTATTTGGTATGCACGGCGGTGTCTTTGCTGATGACCCTGCGGGCTCACCGGGCCTTACGATTATCGTTACCGCTGTCTTGGCGAGTCTTCTTTCGGAGGCATTACTGAAGGGTGGCGCTGCCTTTATTGCCGTACGCGGTAGCGACGAATTGTTTGGTATGATGATGAAAGCAGGCCAGAAAGCTCGCAAGGGTGTCGCACAGGCTTCACAGGGAAGACGACAACTACATCAGGCACGTTTCAGTGGTATGAAGATTCAGTCACGTGAGCGAGCATATCGTGGCATACAAAACAGGATGGGCAACAGCGGCAATTCAGCCGTACGTTTTATGGGTCGCCGGCTCCAGAACAGCATTGCCGGTGGCGGTCTTCGTGATCCACTTGCCGACTCAGCCACTTACCGTGCAGAAGAAATGAAGAAGGCGGAAGCTATCAACGCTACTGGTGACGATACGCAATTGCGCGCATTGACTGTAAATAAGAGCTGGGCACTGGAACATGGTGGAGAAGCAACCGAGGCCAATGGCATGAAAGGTGAATGGCGCCGCACCGCACGAGGAGGCCGTCAGTTTAAGACGCTCTCCGGTAACAAATGGGTTGATGAGTCCGATGTTGATGCAGCATACACCCGTTGGGGCAACAACCAAGCTATGTTGCAGTGGTCACTTGGTCACGAAATGGATAAAGCTACTACGTCCGAAGACCAAGCGCATGTTCGTGATAACTTCTCTAACTTAACTTATCAAGGTTCTATGGGTGACAAGATTGGCAACAGCCGTTCATGGAATCTAAATGACGGTGAAATGACCGGACTCTGGACAGGTGCTGCCTTTGCTAAACAGAACACCAACCGTGTTGACAAGCATTACAAGTGGGACGCCGATACCAAATCGCTCAAACTTGACCGTAACTCATTGGCCAGAGAACTCTATAACAAGAAGGGGCCATACGAATTGGGTCAAACCCACGCCGATACTTGGGAAACGTATGCCAATGAAGTTGGTGCGGCCAAGCACGACCACGACCGACTTGCCACCAAGGCTCGTACTGCCACTCTGTCCGCTAAAGAGCAAAACCAATTTGATGCACACGCCGAATTCTTGGCACTTGCCCGCGAACAAGCAGATCGCTTGAAGGCCGGCTCAATGACTCCTGCCACTACAACAGGAGGAGCTCCTACTCCTGGACCTGTCAGCAGTACCATTGGAGCAGGTTCTATCGCCGGAACTGGGCGCGCACAGCAAGAGTTTGTTAACCAAGTCGACAGCATATTGGGCGGATGGAATACAGGGCCTGGTTCAGTACCCCCTCCCGGCGCCGGTGGTCCGCGATCTGGTAGACCACAGCCACCTATACCTGTTGGTGGTCCGTAGTCAGGTATGAACCAGTAAAATAGGACGGCTCCACTGCGGTCCTATTTTCATCGCTGGGCGCATAAGATAAACAAGCACAATTCACAATACAACAGGAACATCATATAATAGGGAAGTATGGCGACTTACAAAGTTATTCAGGATATTGAGGCCGAAGATAAATTAATCGGGCCGCTAACCCTCCGGCAATTCATTTATGCCGGTATTTCTGCTGCAACGCTTTATCTGTGTTTTATCCTCGTCACGAAGCATCTCTATGTTATGCTGCCAATTTTCCTGCCTATTGCGCTGGGCTCCGGGTTTTTTGCATGGCCATTTGCCGGTCAGCAGCCCACCGAAGTATGGGCGCTTGCCAAGCTTCGTTTTTTAGTCAAACCACGTAAGCGCATTTGGGACCAAAGTGGTGCCAAAGAACTTGTTACCGTTACAGCTCCAAAGAAAGTGGAAATAAACTATACGAACGGCCTTTCTGAGACCGAAGTCAAAAGTCGTCTGCGGGCCCTTGCGGACACCATCGACAGTCGTGGTTGGGCGGTTAAGAACGTTAATGTTAACCTTTATAGCCAGCCTGAACTAGTGATGAGCGCACCGAGCTCCGATCGGCTTGTATCAGTTGCAGCGCTGCCTCAGCAGGTACCAAATAACGACATTCAGCCTGCCGACGACATGCTCGACGAAAAGAACAACCCTGTTGCACACCAGTTTGAAACAATGATTGCGGCTTCAACGAAAGCACACCGTCAACAGATAATGGACCGTCTGCGTCAAGCAGCGGTAGCGAATGACAACCGGAGCAGGCCAGCGCCTGCGCCACAGCCAATTAGTATGCCTGCACCACGACCACCGGCTGCACAACCCGCAGCACCACCCGCTGACTATTGGTTCCTGAGTCAGCCTTCAGGCACAGCCGCCACTCCTGGCACACTTCCGCCTCAAGGTGCCGTTACATTCAATGCACAGCTTGTCACGCCAGGGACACCGGTACCACAACAGATTAGCAATGTGCCAGCAACTCCTACACCAGACGAAGAAGCACTCGTAAAACAACTCGCCCAACAGGAGAAAATCGAACACGCTCCATATGGCCATTTGCATACTATTCAGCCGCTTTCCGCCCAAAAGGCCGCAAGCGCAACGGGACCGAGCAATCAAGCAACAGACCAATCACAAACCCAAGCTACGGCCGATAATACCACACAATCAGCCACAAATTCTCCAGAACCACCAGTGACACAACAATCGGACGCTGCTATACTGAATCTAGCGAGAAACGACGACCTGAACGTGGCAACACTGGCACGCGAAGCTCACAAGCAACGGCCAGAACCACCAGAGGATGAAGTAGTAATTTCGCTGCGCTAGCCACATGAAGCAACGTGGACTAAACTTATTGAGCACGGTGGGATAAATCGTTTATATGGACCCTTATTCACAGAACCAACAACAACCGGCAGCCGGAAACAATCCGTATGCCGGACAAAGTCTGCCTGCACCTGCGCCGGCAGGTTACCCACAGCCCAGCACACCGCCGCCACCACCACAATATGCGCAGCAGGCAGCTCCTGCACAACCCTATCAACCACAGCAGACAACCATGCCGCAACAAGGCTATGCCCAGCCGCCGCAACAGCCGCAACCTCAAGCCGTTATGAGCGGTCAACCGGTCGTTTCGCCTCAAGGCACAGGACTGCCGCAAGCTACAGTCAAACCAGTTCAAAGCAACCCAAACAGCACTCAAAACAGCCTTCAAATCGCCGAGATCCGTGACGGTATTGTTATTATGAACGACGGATCGTTCCGTTCAGTTATTATGGCCAAGTCGATTAACTTCGACCTCATGAGCACCCAAGAACAAGAAGCTGTCGAATACAGCTACCAGGGCTTCTTGAACTCCCTCTATTTCCCCATACAGATCTTTGTACGTTCACAAAAAGTTGATTTGCAGCCGTATCTGGAAAAACTCGATAAAATTCGTTCCGAACACGACAACATGCTGCTAGCACTCCTTATGGAGGACTACATCAACTACATGGCCCAGCTGAGCGCGCAAACGAACATCATGGACAAGAAGTTCTACATTGTTATTCCATACTTCCCGCACACCGACGTTCAGAAGGCAATCACTCAGAGTAAAAACTTCTTCACCGGCGTTGTTGGTCTCTTCGACAAAAAAGAACAACACGTCGTCATTAACGAAGCCGAGCTTGAAAAAGCCAAAACCGAGCTTCGCAACCGCGTACAAGTTGTATTGGGCGGATTGCTCCAAGCCGGCATCCAGGCACTGCCACTCGACACCCAAGAACTTATCGAACTCTACTACGACACATACAACCCCGACACCGCCACCCGCCAAGAGCTTAAAAACTTTAGTAACCTGACTGCCGATATCATCACCAAAGGCACCGGTGTTGCACCGCAGGCACATTTACAGAAGGAGCTCCTATAATGGCCAAAAAACAGCAAGCCGATCCGCTCGCCGTCGCACAAGCCCAAAAAATACGCGAACAACAAGAAGTTAGCGCGGCATTTCAAAAGGGTATTACGGCATTACGCGACTTTATCGCGCCAAGTTCAATCGAATTTCAACCCACCCAATTCCGTATTGGCACCCGTTTGGCACGAACTTTTTACGTATACGGATATCCGCGCCAGCTGTTCACCGGCTGGATGAGCACCATGGTCAACCTCGACGAAGTCATGGATGTTTCAATGTTCATTTATCCGGTAGAAAGCCAGGTGATCCTCGAAAACTTGCGTAAAAAAGTAACGCAGCTCGAAGCCGGCATCCAGATCGACAACGAAAAAGGCCGCGTTCGCGATCCGGGCAAACAAGCCGCCATCCAAGACGCCGAAGAAATGCGCGACAAACTACAAGTGG
>CAZRIO010000028.1:0-12396 GCA_964600185.1 uncultured Candidatus Saccharibacteria bacterium
CAGTTGCTAACGGCAACCGGGGGTAACCCTAGGGAAAGTGCCACAGAAACAATACCGCCTCTTCGGAGGCAAGGGTGAAAAGTGTGGAGTAAGAGCCCACGGTTTACAGCGGTGACGCTGCAAAATGGTAAACCCTGTCTGCTGCAAGGGGATGTGCTCATCGGATTTATCCGTGGTTTCCCGCCAGAGTGCATCATGTATCCGCTTGATCTCAATGGTAACATTGGGACTAGATAGATGATCGGCTAAAACAGAACCCGGCTTACGGGTAATCTGGCTCGAAAAAACACCTCTCATGCGAGAGGTGTTTTTAATGAGTCGATCTAAGACTATTTTGCAGCTTTAACAACGGCAGTAAAAGCTTTTGGTTCGTTGACTGCGAGTTCACTCAGAACTTTGCGGTCAAGTGTTACATTAGCCTTCTTAAGGCCGGCGATAAGGCGGCTATAAGTTGTACCGTTCAAACGAGCACCGGCATTGATGCGGGCGTTCCAAAGCTCACGGAACGAACGTTTGCGGTTGCGGCGGTCACGGTAAGCGAACTGCAACGCCTTGGTCACAGCTTGTTTACCACGCTTGACGCTTGCGCGGTTCGAATGCGTCATGCCTTTAGTGGCTTGACGAATCTTCTGGTGTTTGTAGTGTCCTGCGACACCTCGTTTTACGCGCATTTTCTAAACTCCTAGTTTCAGTTTAATAGTCTTGCTATTGGTTGTACCGAGTGTGTCCAAGCCAGAAAGGGTTCGTTTGCGTGAACCGCGCTTTTTCTGCATGAAGTGGCTCGTATTGGGGTGGCCGGCACGTACTTTGCCCTTGCCATTCTTTGTGACTCGCACCCGGTCTTTGGTACCGCTATGCTTCTTTAGCTTTGGCATGACTGCTCCTTATTACAAAATTGAGTTGTTTTCCAGCGAACTGTGGTGCTTGGTCGACTACGATTGTATCGCCGAAATCACTGATCACCTTTTCAGCAAGTTTAAAACCGAGATCCTTGTGGGCAAGTTCACGACCACGGTAGAAAATAGTGAGTTTTACTTTGTGGCCGGTTTCGAGGAAGTCGGTGACTTTCCGAAGTTTTACCCCAAGGTCGTGCTCGCTAATTTTTAAACCGAATCGCATCTGTTTCACTTCGAGCGCCTTGGCATTGCGTTTATTTTTCTGCAATTGCTTTGTGCGCTGGTAGTTATACTTACCCCAGTCCACGATTTTCGCGACTGGCGGATTTGCATCTGCCGAGATTTCGACGAGGTCCAAACCTTGGTCTTCTGCGATGCGTAATGCCTCATTCCGGGAGAGAATTCCAAGCTGATTTCCATCTTGGTCAAGTACTCGCAACTGAGGTGCCCGAATTTCGCTATTCAGGCGGTTTGTCTTGCTGATAGACAATCTCCTTTTACTATTGTTTGTATCAAGATTGTAACAGATGTAAAAACAGAGGTCAAGCGGAGGAGGCTAAGTCACCATAGTATAGTTTTGACTGCGATACTGGAGAGCTTCGCTAATATGTGCAGTGTCGATAGTGTCTGCCGCCTCTAAGTCTGCGATGGTTCGCGCAACTTTTAGGATGCGCATATAGCTGCGAGCAGAAATATTAAGTGACTGCGCTGCTTGGTTCAAGATCGCTTTGGCGGGCTTTGTGAGGTTAGAAAAAGTTTTAACGTCGTCATTAGTCATATCAGCGTTGCGTTTTGTTGAGGAATTGTATCGGCTGGTTTGAACAGTACGAGCACGTTCCACTCGCTCAACAACCTCCTTGTCTTTAGCGGCGGTATCAGTTTTGGTGAGTAAATTTGCATGCTCCACTTCTTGTACGTCAGTGTAGATATCTATTCTGTCTAAAATAGGACCTGATATTTTACGTCGGTACTGCACAATTTGGCCAGGAAGGCACTGACAAGGTTTAGATGTACCATAATATCCACAAGGACAGGGGTTTGCGGTCGCGATAAGTGTGAAGTTTGCAGGATAGGTGACGCTTTCTTTGGCCCGTGCGATAGTAATAACATTATCTTCGAGTGGCTGACGGAGCGCTTCTAAAATAGAACGCGGAAATTCAGGGAATTCATCAAAAAATAGAATGCCGCCATGGCTAAGACTAACTTCACCTGGTCGTATCTTTTGTCCGCCGCCAATAATTGATATAGGGCTTGCACTGTGGTGGGGCGCTCTAAAAGGACGTTGTGTGACGATCTGCTCATAATTATTTGTAGCAAGACTATGTAAGTGGGTTACAAGCAGCATCTCTTCATGAGTGAGAGGTGCTAGTATCGATGACATTGCTTTCGCAAGCATGCTTTTACCTGTGCCAGGAGGCCCATTCATGAAAACGTTGTGACCCCCGGCAGCGGCAATCTCTAGGGCTCGCTTTGCTCGTGACTGCCCGACAACTTCGTGAAGAGAAGTCGAAGCCGGGCGGGGGATGGTATTGACCACAGGCGCACCCTCCTGAGTCGTGTGTTTTTCTAAATTAGTTTGACCATTCAATTCTGCGTGGAGATCTTTTATATTTGTGACGCCTATAACGGTTATGCGAGGAACGAGCAAAGCTTGACTGAGGTTCTGCTGCGGTACATAGAATGTGGTAAGCCCGTTATCCCGGGCGGCGAGTAACTTTCCTATAATCCCGCGCACGGGTCGAACCGTTCCATCGAGTCCTAGTTCACCGACGATAGCAGTTTTAGTAAGTTCCTTGGCCAGCTGTCCGCTAGACGCCAAAATCGAAGCGGCGATGGCAAGATCGAAACTAGTACTGTCTTTTGGTATGTCGGCTGGCGCAAGATTGATGGTAATTCGTTTACGCGGCATGGATAGTTTCGTAGTAGCAAAAGCACTTCGTATGCGTTCTTTTGCTTCCTCGATTGCTTTATTCGCAAAGCCTACAATGACGATGTTCGGCAGGCCGTTTGATAAATGACATTCAACATCAATTACGATGCCGCCCGCACCAACATTTAATATGCTTTGAATTTTCATGCCAGTATTTGTAATACGAAATGCCTGAACAATGCAATAAAAAACGACCTGCTTTTTGCAGGCCGTACGCGGAGTTTTATTTGAGTTTGAAAGTTTATTATTGCTCTTGGTTTTTCATGGAACAACGGCTTGCGAGAAGCCGTTGTTTCGAGGTCGTTTTTGTTTTTGAGCACTTTTTTTATTCAAGTGCTACTGCTATCTTATAAATTAGATATTGTGCTGTCAATAACAATTATGCCTAAAATTTTTTAAACCTGTGTATAACTTTTTTCTCTCAAAAATTGTCACAGGGCTGAGTATTTTTTTGTGACAGTAGTAAACAAGAGGTGACAAAATTTGCATACATAAAAATACAGAAAAAGTGCTTATGGCTATTGACTTTTTGGCCTGCACGTAGTACTATAGTTTTTAGTAAGTCAAAAACAAAAACTTACAAAAACAAACAATTTATCGCTCTTTCTCACCCTAAAGGTGGGGAGAGCGGTCAGTCAAAGCCAAAGGGTAGTAAGCGCCATGAAATATCTTTTTAGGGGCGGATTTGCTACCCGCGGCTCCTAGTATCAAAAAAGAAAGTGCACCTTATAGTAAAAGGCGCACTTTCTTCTTATAATATGAATAGTATGAAAAAGAATATCTTGAAGCTTTTAGCAGTTGTGGGCATTCTATTGATATTGTTTCTTACCACTGACCCTCAAAAGCTACCCTCGATTATGCTCATAGTCCCTTTTATTATATTTTTCTTACTCATTTTTTTTGCAGCAAAATGGGTGCTCTTACGACGAATAGCGAATCCAAAAAAAGCCGCAAGGGTAGCTATCTTGAGTGCGGCATTACCTACATTATTATTTGTATTACTTTCCCTCGGTCAGCTTACTGTTAAAGATGTGGCAACCACGGCGATATTGTTTATATTGTCCTATTTTTATATTTCTCGTAATAGCTTTGAACGCCAGTAGTATAAGTTGTTTGCTGGAGTAGCATTAATGGAGTTAAAACTGTTATAATAAGGCTAGCTTATGGAACCCTCAAAAGATCCCTCGCAAGATTCACGTGTGGTGCAGTCATCTGACGCAGTGCATCAGGCCTATACTACGGGCCAAATTGCTGTGCCCAGCGTCCCCAATGAATCTCATCAGCCGGTTGTACCTGTTTCAGCTCCTGCGCAGACATCCGCAGTAACTGCGCAGCCCGCGGACGAGACTGCGATTGAGCAAGAGTGGATCGAGAAGTCGAAAGCGGTAGTTGCACGCACACAAGACGACCCTTACATGCAAAACAGACTCCTTAGTGAGCTCAAGAGACAATATCTTGCGACACGTTATGGCAGGGTTTCGGAAGTTGGCAAACAGAAATGATTACATTAATTATTGTATTGGTTGTATTACTTGGTGTGGCAGCAGCAGTTGCTCCTATTGTTTTTATTCAGACGCGCCGTCATGCCCGAGAGCAAAAAAGCTACGAGCGCGGTCTCAAAATGGTATCGTTACTCATTCATCTTCCGCCCCAGAGTGAAGACATTGAAGGCACGGGGCGAGATGTTCGTGATGTATTAGATGAGAACATCTCCAAGGCTCAGATTATTTACAATCTCATTGCGAGTACATTGCAAAAAGGTTTTAAGAGCAAATTCTATGGGCAACGACATTTTGCATTTGAAATTGTCGGTACGAAGGGCTTCGTATATTTTTATGCTTCTGTTCCGCTCGGTCTCGTTGAGATAGTCAAGCAGGCAATTGTAGGTGCGTATCCTACTGCGCGCCTTGAAGAGGCTGAAGAACCTAACATCTTTAACCCTGTTGGTCGTATGAGTGGTATTGCTGGCGGTGAATTCACATTAAAAGAGCCATTTGCGTACCCGCTTGCTACATATCAGGATTTGAAGCGGGATGCGCTTCAGTCACTCCTGAATGCATTGTCTACGCTCGATAAAGAAGATGGCGCTGCTATTCAAATTTTGATGCGCCCGGCAGAGGGCAGTTGGCGCAAGGCCGCCCAGGAAGTTGCTGGGAAGAAGCGAAAAGGTGAGGAGCACAAAAAAGGATCAAAGGCAGCATTGTCGGTTGCACAACAATTTGCAACTGCCTTTGTTAAGCCGCCTGAAGCCAAACACGATGAAGGCGGTAAGCATGAACTGTCTAGCATGGACCAAGCTATTTTAGATTCTATTGACGAAAAAACACGTCACCCAGGCTACGAAGTTTGCATTCGAGTAGTGGCATCGTCGAATGTTTCACAACGTTGTCAGGCCATTTTGAGTAGTATGGTTGCTTCGTTCGCTTTGTTCGATGCACCGGGGAAAAACGGGCTTTCTTTTTCGCCAACGCGGGATTTAAACGAGCTAGTGACGTCATATATACTACGTTTTTTCCCACCCGCTCAGAATAAAATGATTCTCAATTCAGTGGAACTCGCTACGCTCTTTCATTTCCCTGATCAAAAGAACATTCCCACCTCTCAGCTGGAGCGCCAAGCCTCGAAACAGGTAGACGGACCTCGCAACATGCCGGACAAAGGCTTGTTGCTGGGTTATAACGTTTTCCGGGGCGTAAAGAAGCCGGTACGTCTTTCGTTGCAAGATCGACAACGACACATGTACGTTGTGGGACAGACCGGTACGGGTAAATCTACCTTCCTAGAAAACCTTGCACTACAGGACATGCTTAATGGTGACGGATTTGCTTTCGTCGATCCGCATGGTGACACGGCCGAAAAACTTCTCGCTATGGTCCCGCGTGAGCGTACTGAAGACGTCATATATTTCTCGCCGGCTGAGATGGAGTATCCGCTGGGTCTAAACTTATTTGAGTTTCAAACTCCAGATCAAAAAGACTTCTTGATCCAAGAAGTGCTGAACATGTTGTATAAATTATATGACCCTCAGCACCAAGGTATTATGGGGCCTCGGTATGAACACTTATTCCGTAACGCTGCATTGGCGGTCATGGCTGACCCGAACGGCGGTACCTTTATTGATATCCCAAAACTGTTCCGCGATCCGAACTTCGTAAAGCAAAAATTGCAATATGTTAAAGATCCGAACGTTCTAGAATTCTGGCAAAAGGAAATGCCGCAATCGCAGCGTTCGAATGATTTCGGTGAGATCGTAGGCTGGTTCGTTAGTAAGTTCGGTGCGTTTTTGTCAAACGAGATGATGCGTAATATTATCGGGCAGTCAAAGAGTGCATTTGATTTGCGCGACATTATGGATAACAAAAAAATCTTGCTCGTTAACTTGAGTAAAGGTAGAACCGGTCAACTTAACATGCAGCTACTCGGCATGATCTTTGTGATGAAGTTCCAGGCCGCAGCCATGAGTCGCGCTAATATTCCTGAGAGTGAGCGCGTTGACTTCTCATTGTACGTGGATGAGTTCCAGAACTTTTCGACCGACTCGTTTGCGACTATTCTGTCAGAGGCTCGAAAATATCGTTTGAACCTTATTGTGGCCAACCAGTTCACAACGCAGCTTACTGAAGAAATTCGTGAAGCGGTATTTGGTAACGTGGGTACGACGGTTGGTTTCCGTGTGGGTGACCGTGACGCCGAGACGTTACGCAAGTACTTCCGTCCTTCGTTTGATGAAACGGATTTGATCCACCTTCCTAACTATAATGCGATTGTCCGTACCATGATCCGCGGTGTGCCGACCCAGCCGTTTAGTATGGCTACATTACCTCCGCTTGGTACGCCTAACTCTCAGCTTTCTGATGCTCTCAAGCAGCTTTCTGCCGCTAAGTATGGTCGGCCAAAAGCGGTTGTGGAAACAGAAATTTTTGAGCGAATGGCAACAAAGACGCCGCCATCACCAAGTTTTGGTGGTGCCGCTACGCCGGGTGCTCCATCCAGTTTTGGTGCAGCATCTGCGCCGGCAGGCATGGGTAATGCTCCAATGGCTCCACGGCAGGCAATGCCACCACAGCAGAAACGCCCGGGAAGTGCCTCATTCTTGGACGACTGGCTTACGAAACGCCAGACTCCAGGGGCACCCATGACACCTCAGCAGCGCAGTCCTTTTAACCAGCAAGCCGCTACGCCGCCGCGTGTTGCGCCACCACAGACAGGGATGGCTCCACAGGAGCCGTTCAGTCCCTTGACTGCGCCCCCGCAGCAGCCATATATCCCTAGCCCATCTTCTCCCGTGCCAGCTCCTCAACAGAACCATCCAGGGGTGATTGGCCCGCAATTCAGCCATCCTAATCCAAATAGTACGCCGCAACCTATACGGTCGCAAAACATCTCAAGTACGCAGCTAGAAGCGGGCGAGGTAAGTAATATCGCTGAAGAAATTGAGCGATCACTCAATGCTCATAAACTTACTGCGCCTTCTACGGATACTATGGTAAAGCCATCCGAACATCATGAGGTGGCAGGAGAGATTCGCCTCCGTCCTGCAGGGCAGAAGCCAGATACTAATCCACAAGACACCATTTCGATCGATCAAGAAGGCAATCTAAAATATCAGGGCGATGAACCTCCTAAAAATTAGGAATCTGCCTCTGTTTAACGGTTGTGATTTGCAGGAAAAGGGACTATACTATATGGTAAGTGGGACAGATCTTAACGGATTAGAGGGTTTTTAAAAGTGGCTAAACAAAAAGATTATACATCAGCTCAAATTCAGGTTCTTGAGGGACTAGAACCTGTGCGAAAACGTCCCGGTATGTACATCGGGAGTACTGGCATTGAAGGACTTCACCACTTGGTGTGGGAACTTGTCGACAATGGTATCGACGAGGCGCTTGCGGGACACGCAACACAAGTGAGTGTCGTTATCCAAAAAGATGGCGGCGTGCGTGTTACTGACGACGGTCGTGGTATCCCAACCGACATTCACCCAAAGACAGGCAAGAGTACCGTGGAAACAGTTCTTACCGTATTGCACGCAGGCGGTAAGTTTGGTGGCGGTGGCTATAAAGTCTCGGGTGGTCTTCACGGCGTGGGTTCAAGTGTAGTGAACGCATTGTCGTCGCGCTTTATGGTAACCGTTTACACTGGTGGAAAAGTATATCAACAAGAATACGCTACTGGTGTACCCCAGTACGATCTAAAGGTCATAGGCAAGACTGACCGCACGGGTACCGAACTGGTGTTTTATCCTGACGAGACTATTTTCGAGACGACCAAATTTAGTTATGAGACTATTATTGATCGTTTACGTCACCAGGCATATCTCACAAAAGGTGTTCGTACGTCAATTGAAGATGAGC
Organism: uncultured Candidatus Saccharibacteria bacterium; assembly: GCA_964600185.1. Classification (GTDB taxonomy): domain Bacteria; phylum Patescibacteriota; class Saccharimonadia; order Saccharimonadales; family UBA4665; genus DATASD01. The sequence goes on from CAZRIO010000028.1 coordinate 8,181, forward strand.
GAACCGGAAAACGCTACAGTTTTTATTTCGAGGGTGGTATTAAATCGTACGTTACGCATCTTAACATTGGCAAAGATGTCGTCGACGAAGATGTATTTTATGTAGACAAGCAAGTTAAAGACGCACAGATCGAAATTGCCGCACAGTACACAGATGGTTTCAGCGAAACGATTAAGCAATTCGCAAACAACGTCTTTAACCCTGACGGTGGTGCGCACCTCACAGGTTTCAGGTCGGCTTTGACACGTGTTATTAATGAATATGCGCACAAGACTGGGCTTTTGAAGGAAAAGGAAGAGAACTTGACCGGTGAAGACTGCCGCGAAGGGCTGACTGCCGTGATCTTGGTCAAATTACCCGATCCGCAATTCGAAGGTCAGACTAAAAACAAGCTCGGTAACCCGGAAATTCGTGGTTACGTCGAGCAGGTTATGACTGAATACTTTAATTACTACCTTGAAGAGCACCCAGCAATTGCACGAAAAATTATTGGTAAGGCACTTTTGGCTGCCCGTGCCCGCAAGGCTGCCCGTGCTGCTCGCGAGAACATCATTCGTAAGGGCGTTCTTGAGGGTGCAAGTATGCCCGGAAAACTTGCCGACTGTTCAAGTAAAGATCCAATGAGTTCTGAGCTTTATCTTGTTGAGGGTGACTCAGCAGGTGGCTCGGCAAAATCCGGTCGCGACAGCAAGACGCAAGCTATTTTGCCGCTTCGAGGTAAGGTCTTAAATGTTGAACGTGCGCGGCTCGACAAGATGTTAGCTAACAATGAGATCCTAAGCCTTATTAAAGCTATGGGTGTTGGTATTGAAGATTCTTTTGATATAAACGGCCTACGTTACGGACGCATCATTATTATGACTGATGCCGATGTGGATGGTTCGCACATTAGTACATTGCTGCTTACGTTCTTCTTCCGCTTCATGAAAGAAGTGATTGATGGTGGGCACATTTACTTGGCGAAGCCGCCACTCTTTGAGCTAGTGAAAGCTGGCCGCAAGTCGAGTATCTTTATATATGACGAAGATGAACTCGAAAAAGTACTCGACACAACCATTGAGAAGCGTAAGAAAGAGGGGCTTAAGGTCTCTCTGGATGACGAACGTTTCCGACAAGCCGGCTTCATCGAACAAAAGCGCTACAAGGGTCTTGGTGAAATGGATGCTGAACAGCTCTTTGAGACTACGATGAATCCTGCTAAGCGTGTTTTAGTGCAAGTGCGTGTGGACGATGCTGAAAAAGCAGATGCGATTTTCAACAAACTGATGGGTACAGAGGTAGAGTTGCGTAAGAACTTTATTCAAACGCACGCACGCTTTGTGAAGGACTTGGATATTTAATATGGATCAGAGTAATATGGACGACGACCAAGTAGTATCAGAAAATCAAGATGAACCAGTAGTAGAGATTGTACAGACACACTCTCGTACTGTTGAGGACCGCACTGTCGAAAATGTCATGGAAGATAGTTATCTTCGTTATTCGATGAGTGTGATCATTGATCGAGCGTTGCCTGATGTGCGTGACGGTATGAAGCCTGTACACCGTCGCATTCTTTATAGTATGAACAGCGACGGCTTGCGCTCAAGCGCACGGCACCGTAAGAGTGCAAACGTGGTAGGTGCAGTGATGGGTAAATATCACCCGCACGGTGATTCATCTATCTATGATGCAATGGTCCGCATGGCGCAACCTTGGGCGATGCGCTACATGCTTGTTAACGGGCAGGGTAACTTTGGTTCAATGGACGGAGATCCGCCAGCTGCCATGCGTTACACCGAAGCCAAGATGGCGCGTCTTGCTGACGAGCTCTTAGCTGATATCGATAAAGAAACAGTGGATTTTCGTGACAACTACGATGGCACAACGCAAGAACCGAGTGTTCTCCCTGGTAAGATGCCGAACTTGTTGTTAAACGGACAACTAGGTATCGCCGTTGGTATGGCGACCAACATTCCGCCGCACAACCTGAATGAACTGATTGATGCAACGATCCACCAGATTGATAATCCCGAAGCGGGCCTCGACGACCTTTTGAATTACATTAAAGGACCTGACTTTCCAACCGGTGGTGTCGTGTATGGTAAGGAATCAATGCGTACTGCATATGCTACCGGTCGAGGTGGTGTGGTTGTTCGGGGTGTAGCTGAAATTGCAGAAGGCAATAAAGGTAAGCACCAGATTATCATCACCGAAATCCCTTATGCGCTCAATAAAGAAAACCTCGTTATTAAAATCGCTGACCTTGTAAAAGAGAAAAAAATCACTGGTATTTCTGATATTCGTGATGAGAGCGCACGTGGTAGTGTTCGTATCGTCGTTGACCTCAAGAAAGATGCATATCCCAAGAAGCTCCTTAATCAACTTTACAAGTTGACACCGCTTCAAACTGCGTTCCACTACAACATGATGGCTTTGATTGATGGTATTCAGCCACGCGTTCTTGGTCTCCAGGACATTATTCAGGAACACATCAAGCACCGTCGTGTTGTGGTGCGTCGTCGTACTGAGTACGAATTACGCAAGGCAAAAGAGCGTGCACACATTTTAGAGGGTCTCAAAATTGCCCTCGATCACATTGACGAAGTAATTAGTACAATTCGTGCAAGCCAGACTACTGACGAAGCACAAGCTAATCTTATGAAGCGTTTCAGTCTGACTGAAATTCAGGCCAAAGCAATTTTGGCTATGCAGCTTCGAACGCTTGCGGGCTTGGAACGTCAAAAGATTGAAGATGAACTTGCTGAATTGCTCAAAACGATTGCTCACTTGGAGTCGATCTTGGCCGATGAGCAGAAGATTCTTAACATCATTAAGGATGAATTCCGCGCGCTGCAAAAGCAATACGGTGATGAACGACGAACTAAGATCATTCCGCAAGAACTTGGTAAATTGAGCGACGAAGACTTAGTACCCGACGAGCAAGTGGTAGTGACGTTGACATCGGCTAATTACATTAAGCGTAGCCCAATTGCCGAATACAAGAAACAGGGCCGTGGTGGTAAGGGTCGTCGTGGTATGGCGACACGCGAAGAAGATGTCATTGAACATGTTGTTAATGCCAGTACGCATGACTTCTTGTTGTTCTTTACTAACAAGGGCCGCGTGTTCCGTCTTAAGACGTATGAAGTTCCTGCTTCGAGCTTGAGTGCCAAGGGTATTGCTCTCGTAAATCTGTTGCAATTGCAGCCAGAAGAAACGGTGAGTGCTGTCATTAATGTGAGCAAGCAAGTTGCTGTGGGTGGTAACTTATTCATGTGTACGGTTCGCGGTGTTGTTAAGAAGACTCCGTTTGAGCAATACCAGAATGTCCGCAGCTCGGGTCTTATTTCTATCAACCTCGATCAGGGTGATGAATTGAAATGGATCCGCATGACTTCAGGTGATGATGAGATTGTTATCTCTACCTCTATGGGTCAGGCCATTCGCTTCCATGAAAAGGATGTGCGACCGATGGGCCGCGCTTCACGAGGGGTTCGCGGTATTCGCTTGCGTGCTAACGACCAAGTGATTGGTATGGACATCGTGCAACCAGGAGCGAGCATCTTCGTCATAAGTCAGTACGGCTATGGTAAACGCACCAAGGTCGCGCAGTTTACACCGCACGCACGTGGTGGCGTTGGTATTCGCTCGGCTGTCGTTAATACCAAGACAGGGAACCTGATTGGCGTCAAAACGCTCATTGGCGAGACGCAGGAAGTCATTATTATATCGTCACAAGGCCAGACGATTCGCCTTGGTATTAAGGACATTCCTGAACTCGGACGCGCTACACAGGGCGTTCGAATCATGCGTTTGAACGATGGCGACGAGGTTGTTTCCTTGGCATTAGTAGATGCTGTTGACGATGACGACGAAGTCATTGAAGCCGAAGTCGCATAGCTAACACCTATGAGAGTGATGTAAGAATCACCATCATTTTAGATAAATTTATCTTGACAATAGCGGCGGGGACCAGTAGTATAGTGAACAGAGCTTTCGGGGGTTGTATTAAAACGTCTTCGAAAAGTTCATTAAAAATTTGGTAGTGCAAATCAACGTCAGTTCACGCGTAGCTTGATCTTCGGATCGGGTTGACGCACTTGAATTGTTTTAAAAAATTAGTCAGTTTGATTGATAGGGAGTCATCCCTTGAAATCGGATGTTCGACTGAAGTTTAGGCAAATTCTTTTTTTGGAGAGTTTGATCCTGGCTCAGGATGAACGCTGGCGGCGTG
>CAZRIO010000029.1:0-11709 GCA_964600185.1 uncultured Candidatus Saccharibacteria bacterium
CAGCTTGGTTCTAAAGTAACTTACGCGTTTTGAAATTCGTGGCGTAACCATTCATCGAGGCTATTGCCGCCGCCACCAGCCATACACACCACCATGGCGCCTTGTTGTAGGTGATTTTGGATGGTAGTTTTGAGTGCGGCGTTACGATCGGCAGGTTCGGCGATCGACGGGTCGCTGAGATGTGCGATGAGCTCAGCTGGCGTCAAAATAGGTTGGTTTGGATCTTCTCGGGCAAGATAACTCGGAAGCCAATAGACTTTTGCGGCCCCATTAAAGCAGTCTTTGTAGTCATCGATCATGTAGTGCTGACGACGATCGGTCAATGGCTCATAAACAATAACGAGCGACTGATTTGTCTCGGTCGCCATTTCGAGGGCCACACTCATACCACCGCGAATTTTTTCTGGTGTATGCGCGTAATCGCTATACAAGCTCGGGGCGATTTGCTCCATGCGGCGGTTAAGGCCGGGAAATTTGTCCATGTGCTCCATCAGATTTTCGATCGGCACACCAGTAATCTCATGCACCGCTTCAATCACGAGCCAGGCATCGAGGCGATTATATAACCCCTTGAGTTTCAGGTGGCTGATACGCGCATCATCACTTGCAAGCGCCTGTATATTGCTGGCTTCAGACAGTTCGAGGTACGCGAAATCCTCTTGCCATAAAACGATGTGTTTACTTTGGCTGATAAATTCGCGGAAGGCGGCCTGATAATCCTCACGCGTGGGAAAAATTTCGTGATGATCCCATGTTACACCGGTAATAATGCTGGTGTGCGGCTCAAACGCCAAAAAGTTGCGATCAAATTCATCTGCTTCGTATACAAAGAATTCGGAATTTTCGTCATAATGACCCATGTCACCGTAGGAAAGTTTGGCTCCAACCGAATAACTGATCGGCACGCCGGTTTGCTTAAACAGCCAAATAGCCATGGCAGTTGTTGTACTCTTGCCATGCGTGCCGGCAACTGCCAAAAGTTTCAGCTGTTTTTCCTGCAGGATGAGATTAAGCAGTTCGTCGCGTTTGCTCATTTTGATTGCCTGCTCGCGGCAAAATTCCAATTCGGGTGCTTCGGGATTTTCAATCATGACTGCCGACGAATACACGTACCAATCAATTGGTTTCTGCTCGTTGGCGCGTGCAATGTCTTCGCGTGACTGGCCGATGTAAATGTCCTCGATGCCGTGCTTCTTAAGATACTCAATGTACTGAGAGTTTTGTTTGTCAGAACCCGAAACGTGAAATCCGGCTTGTTTAGCAATGAGTGCGAGCGGTCCGATCGCCGTTCCGCCGATGCCAGAGAAGAAAATATGCATAATTGTAGTCTAACACTTTTGCGGGCTTTCGGGCGAAGGGCTTGCCGTTATTTCAAAAACTTCTTTACCCAAACAACTACCGCGATTCTTGCAACAGCCAAAATACTGAGCAAAATGCTCAATAGGCGTGTCCAGCCGGCGAGATCCGGCGACCATGACGGTGAAATGAAGCTAAATTTATACAAACTATCTGGAATCGTGCGGGCCTTGGCACCATTTTGGCTGACATAATTTTCAATACAAGGTATACGGTTGCGACCGGAAAAATCCGTTGAGTTTTGCTGCTGACAAAATGCTTGCGCCGCAGGATATAATGCGGCATTGGCGCCAGCGACTCGTTGCTTTTCAGCTTGCTGGAGTCGTTCGTACGTATATTTAAGCTGGATCGGCGGATAGACTCCAGTGGCGCCATCTTGCAAGTTGGTGTTCATGTGCGACTGCACGTAGTTACGCAAACTTTGCAGCGATTGTTCAACGGCGTTACCACTTTTATCAGCCGCATACACTGCGTTGCGAAGCCGGACCATCGTGAGATTATTAGCACGCAGCGCAAAAAGGTGAATAACTAAACAGAGTAAAAGTGCCGCCAACAAATGCCAAACTTTTACTCGGCGCACATACGTCCAAAGGTGATGCAGGTACCGCTTGTTCATGCTGCTTTTATTCTACTTGATTTCATGCGCCCGGACACTATAGAAACAAAAATCGCCGCTTTTTCGGGCGGCGATTTTGTATGTTATTGCTTTTTGGTTGTGTCGGTTGCGTTTGGCGTTGTACCTGCTGATTGTGTCGTGGTGTTTGACGAGTTGCTGTCGTCACACGTTTGGCCGTTTGGATACTTCTGGTTGTATTGTTCGACTGCCTTGGCGACTTTACCGTCAGCGCGAATGTTTTCCCAGTACAGTACTTGGGCCTGGTTGATGATCATGCGATCAGCCGGGCCGTGGAGTTCGCATCCAAGCTTTACGAGTGAGAGACTTGTAGTGTTCGTGCTGGTACTGTTTGTACCCGAAGATGGATTGTTCAGATAGAAAATATTCTGTAAATCGACGTATTTTTGGCTTACCGATTTAATATGGCCAAAGTAGACCTGTCCGTTTTGCAGGAAAACGGCTTGCATCGTTTTACCATTGACGTATTTTGCTTCACTTGGGTTGCTGTGGAGCAAATAAACCGTGCCGAGCACGATAATGGTTAGCGACACGAGCATTATCCCGAAGGTGCCCTTCATCCAGTCACGACTTCGTTTGTGACCGGCTTTGAGCGCATTGTTAAGAGGGCCAGCGACGTTCACACCCGAGTTCCCGGAGTTTGAACGCGTCTGTTGCGATGATTGCGTGTTGTTATCACGGTTTGTAAAGTTCATGGCTCACTTTCTTATCTTGCTAATGTATATCTGTCAGTGTAATACATAAGCGCCTTGGCTTGCAACTACCCCGGCTAAAAACTAGTTGACAAATAAAAATCGATAAGAGTATGGTAGGGGTACCATTACTAATTCATAAGAGAGGGAGATTATCTAATGGGATATACTCACAAAAACTCGAAGGGTGTTACTTACTACTTGAACTCCAAGAAGGTTACACTCCGTGGTGGTAAAGAGCAGGTAATCTACTACTTCAGCAAGGACGAGCGCAAAGACAGTGCTGCTGATTTACCTGATGGCTTTCAAGTTATTGAAAGCGAACGCAACGGATTTGTGACTCTTAAGCGCAAATAGTTCGTTACCTGAAAACGTCTGATCTCACATTGGTTAGGCGTTTTTAGTTTGCTTAACAAGTTAAGCGTTTGGTATAGTGGTTTTTATGGAAATAATTTTAAAAGTTGATAATCTACAGAAGTCCTACAACGGCAAGAACGTCGTTGACGGCGTAAGTTTTGAGGTCAAAAAAGGCGAAGTTTTCGGCATTTTAGGTCCGAACGGTGCAGGTAAAACCACGACGCTTGAAATGATCGAAGCACTGCGTCCCATTGACGGCGGTACGGCAACTATTGCTGGTATCGATGTCGCGCACAACCCTTATAAAATTAGAAGTATTATCGGTGTTCAGCCGCAATCTCCTGCGTTTCAGGACAAGACAAAATTGTCTGAATTAATCGAACTTTTTGCCGCAGCATATGGTGAAAAAGTAAATGTTAAGAAGTTCTTAGATGAAGTTAACTTGGGCGAAAAAGCCAGTAGCTATGTCGAGACACTTTCAGGTGGTCAGAAGCAGCGCTTCAGCATCGCCGCAGCGCTCGTACACAATCCAAAAGTGTTCTTTATGGACGAACCGACCACTGGTCTTGATCCACAGGCACGCCGCAATCTTTGGGACTTAATCGAAGAAGTACGCGACCGGGGTATCAGTGTGATTTTAACAACGCACTACATGGATGAGGCAGAAGTACTTTGTGACCGCGTGGCTATCATGGACAATGGCAAGATCATTGCGCTGGATACGCCAAAGAAACTGATCAAAGATTTACTTGGCCGCGGGTTTACAAAGACCCAGCATGTCGAACAAGCTAACCTCGAGGACGTATTTATCGATATGACCGGGAAGGCGTTGAGGGTTTAACATGAAACGCAAACTATTTACCGTCTACGTTTTTACCAAATTAAACACCCGCCGATTCTTCCGTGATCGCTTAGCGCTCTTTTTCGGCATCCTGTTCCCCATTATTTTCTTGTTTGTCTTCGGTGGAATTTCAGGTAGCAGTGGTAAAGACATTTCGTTTAACGTCGCAATTTTGAACGAATCGCACAGTACATTTTCAGAGCAGTTCGTGAAAGATACGTCGAGTAGTAAGGTGTTCAAAGTCAGTAAAGACATTACTACACTGGCGGCAGCTAAAGAAAAAATGAACAAAAGCCAGCTCGACGGCACCATCGTGTTGCCAGCTAACTTCGGCGAGATGAAGCCGGGGCAAAAGTACCCATCTGGTGAAGCGCAAGTTCTGTACACACAGAACAACCAAACGGCGGGTACTACGTTGGTAACGGTGCTGCAGAGTGAATTTAAAGGCCTGAACGCCAAGTTTGTTCCATCTGAAACACCATTTACGGTGAGCGGCAAACAGACGAACGACAGAGCACTTACTCAGTTTGACTACACTTTTGCTGGTTTGCTTGGATTTTCGATCCTGGGTCTCGGTATTTTCGGTCCGATGAACGTTTTCCCTGAACTGAAAAAGCAAGGTATTCTGCGTCGTTTCCACACGACACCGCTGCGCGTTTGGCAATATTTCTTGTCGACGATGATTTCGCAGGCGATTATCGGTTTGATCTCACTCGCAATTATGTTCCTGGTTGCGATGAAGTTCTTCCACTTGCATGTCGTAGGGAACTACGCCGAGATCGCTTTGTTCCTGGTGTTTAGCATCATCCTGATTTTGGGTATTGGCCTGGCGCTTGGAGGTTGGGCGAAGAACGAACGCCAAGCCGCACCGCTGGGTAACATTATTACCTTCCCGATGATGTTCCTGTCCGGTACGTTTTTCCCGCGCTTTCTGATGCCGGAATGGCTGCAAAATGTCTCGGGGTGGCTGCCGCTTTCACCAGTGATTGACGGCGCTCGCTTGATGGCTACCGAAGGCAAGCATCTGATCGACCTTGGCCCGCAGCTGGGCATTATGGCGATTTGGGTGGTCGTGATTTACATCATCGCCTTCCGCGTCTTCCGTTGGGAATAGACTGTCAAAAGTATCCCGCATTATCTTGTCAACGGCGCAGTTTGCGGTACTTTATCCGCAGTGTTTGAGCACGGACATGATAACGCGGGATACTTGCCAAGCTGTCAGACTTGCAATCAGTATGCACTCCTGCCTACAATAGATAGATCATGAAGTTGACCCACGTGCATGCTCTGGCTGAAGAATACGCTCGAAAATATAACCCGAAGAACTTGGCTCCGTTTCCGTACGAAAACATTACGACGGAACACAAAGATCTTCGGGTTTATTTTACGTCGCTCGATGACGACGATGTTTCCGGTGCGATTTTATATAAAGATGGCCAATATAATATTTTAGTAAACAACAATAAACCGCTCGCCCGGCAGCATTTTACCCTCGCGCATGAGCTTGGGCACTACTTTTTGCACCAAGATGTTTTACGAGGCGAACAGGCGATTGTCGACGGTGAAGATACGCTTGATGGCCCACGCATTTTGTACCGCGAGGACGATAACAAAACCCAGCATCTTGAAATTGAGGCAAACAACTTTGCGGCTAGCCTCATTATGCCGGCCGATCTGGTGCGACGTGCGTGGGAGGCAACGCACAGCATCCAGGAATGCGCGCGCATTTTCAGCGTTTCTGCGGTAGCTATGAGTGTGCGGCTGACAAAGTTAGGGCTGATAGGCGAATAGCGTATGGTAAAGCGGGCTACCAACACTCCTCCGATTCGCGCAGATGTCCAGCATTATTTCGATGTTCTTGATCGCGTCCAAAGCCGCAACGCGCCCCAGGGCGAAAAGGCTCAGAAACTGGACATCGAGCAAGAAATTGCGCGAGAACAAAAGATCAAAAACGACAATGCCGAGCAAGATATTGCGCTCAAGCGGTTAACACTCAAAATGTTGTTCTTGTTCTTGGCGATCGAAACCGGGCTCATTTTTCTGTTTACGTTTGCCCAAGCTTTGCATTTCCGCGGTTTTCAGTTAGAAGAATGGAGTTTCCGCACGCTCATTACGGCAACAATTTTGCAAATTACGGGCATGCTTTTTGCTGCCGTGCGATATTTATTTCCAAAGGGGCGAAGATAAATTTTGCCTGCGCGTGAGCTGATCGTTGATTTGCATGTGCATTCGTATTATTCGCGGGCAACGAGTCGAAATTGCACACTCGAGGGCTTGTACAACGGCGCCAAAATAAAAGGTATCAACGTCATTGGTACGGGGGATTTCACCCACCCACTCTGGGCTCTTGAGTGCCAGGAAAAGCTTATTGCTGACGAACATGGGTTACTCTGTTTGCGACCGGAAATTGCGGAGAAATTAGATAAAAGTTTGCCGCCAAGTGTCCGTGAAAATCTCGTGCGATTTGTGCCAACAGCGGAGATCGCGACGGTGTATAAAAAGGGCGGCAAAACGCGGAAACTGCATCAACTTATTGTATTGCCCGATTTTAACGCCGTAGAAACATTGAGTGCAGCACTGAGCAAAATCGGTAATCTCCGTGCCGACGGCCGGCCAATTTTAGGACTGGATTCAAAGGAATTATTACGCATGGTACTTACTGTGAGCAGAAATAGTTTGTACATTCCGGCGCATATTTGGACGCCCTGGTTCGGATTGTTTGGCAGTAAATCCGGTTTTGATTCGTTGACGGAAGCGTACGAAGAATTAACTCCAGAAATTCATGCTATTGAAACAGGCTTGAGTAGTGATCCGGCGATGAACGCACAGATTTCGCAGCTCGATACCATTACGATAACGAGTCATTCCGATGCGCATTCACCACAGAAACTGGGGCGTGAAGCTACGGTGTTATTTGCCGAACCAGATTACGCTGACATTATTGATGCGCTTAAGACGAATGACGGTCGTGTACGCGGAACCATCGAATTTTTTCCGGAAGAAGGTAAGTATTTTGCCGACGGCCACCGTGTATGCGGCGTGTGTTTTACTCCGCAAGAGACAAGAGCGCACAACGGTATTTGTCCGGTTTGCAAGAAACCATTGGTGGTCGGCGTCAATTATCGCGTAAGTGAATTAGCCGACAGATCGTCCCAAGTTACTCGAAAAACCACCGAATACATCGTTCCGCTGCCGGAAGTAATTGCCGAAATCCTCCGACTTAAGTCAACAGCAAGTAAACGCGTCACCGCTGAATATAATCGTGCAATCAACGAATTAGGAAGCGAGTTCGATATTTTACGCGTCCAGCCAATCAAAACCATCGAAAAAGTTTCGCCTGATCTAGCCAATGCCGTGAATCGTATTCGAACGGGCGCTGTTGTGCGCAATCCTGGTTATGACGGTGTTTATGGCACCATTAGTACGATAGACACAGCCGGATAACGCTAGCCTAAAGTTCCGCATAATATTCTTCCAAGACTTCTCGCACAAGTGGCGATGTTTTTGCTTCTCGCAATTCTTTAAGATTGTGAATAAGATAAAATCCCTGGCCTTCGTAAATTTTAAAATTACTATCGTCAACATTACGCAGGATAAAATAATGAACTTCACGGTCTTCGCCGTGCTGCGCCGCGGTTTTTTGATAGGTTCCAAAAAACTCCAGTTCGTGAGCTTGTGCATCAAGACTGGTTTCTTCATTGATCTCGCGAGTGGCTGCTTGCAAAGGCGTCTCGCCCGGTTCGACATTCCCGCCAAACGCAGTGATCGCTCCGGGATTAGTAATGCCAGGCTTGTCATCGCGATGCTGCATGATGATCGCGCCGTCTTTACGAATAAGTATGATTTGTGCGGTGATTCCCATAATACGTAGCATACGGCAGAATAAAAGCTGAATCTAGCATATTAGCTCATAAAAAGTTATAATTGAAAAGATTATGGATTATTTCAGCGAGCTTCCGAAGCCATTTTTTGTGTTGGCACCGATGGACGATGTCACGGACACCGTGTTTCGTCAGGTTGTTGCCGATTGTGCCGCGCCTGATTTGTTTTTTACGGAGTTTGTGAATGTCGATGGCTTGCAAAGTCCTGGCCGCCCACGATTACTTAACAAGTTACGTTTTGTTGCGAGTGAAAAACGCCTTGTTGCGCAGCTGTGGGGCTTGAATCCCGAAAATTTTAAAGCGGTAGCAGGACAAATCGCTGATGGATCTTTAGCAAGGGAGCTTGGCTTGCCCGAAGGTTGTAACTTCGCCGGTGTTGATTTAAACATGGGCTGCCCGGCAAAATCTGAAGTCCAAAACGGTGCATGTAGCGCGCTTATTAAAAATCGGCCGCTCGCTGAAGAAATTATTAATGCCACAAAAGATGGTTTGGCAGGACGGCTGCCATTAAGCGTCAAAACCCGCGTCGGTTTTAACGAAGTCGATATGAGCTGGATCAGTTTTTTGCTGCAAAAAAAGCTTCACATGTTAACGGTCCATGGACGCACTCGTAAAGAAATGAGCAAAGTCCCGGCGCACTGGAATTTGATTGGTGAAGCTCGAGCACTGCGCGATCGAGCCGGTGTCAGTACATTAATTGTCGGTAATGGTGACGTAGAATCATGTGAACAGGGCGAAGAACTCGCCAAACAATACAAACTCGATGGCATTATGATCGGGCGGGGTATATTTCACGATCCGTTTGTGTTTGCCAAAGAGAATAATTGGCCAAACACAACTAAAGATGAACGAATTGCCTTATATCGTCGCCATGTCGAACTATTTGCAAAAACCTGGCCAAATAATGAACGTAAAATCCACACACTTAACAAATTCTGCAAGATTTATATCAGTGATTTTGACGGTGCTAAGGAGTTACGCGAACAGCTCATGCAGGCGGAATCGGCCGAACATCTCCTCTCGATGCTGCCGTAGTTGGCTCTTCACCTCTTAAAATGCTATGCTTAAGGTAAATAATTAAGGAGGTGATATGCACCCATTATTCGCTGGTATTATCCTCGGCACCGTTAAGTTCTTGATTGGTGTCGGTGTGGTTCTTGGTTTGCTTGTTGCGTTTGGTCTCTACAAAATTTTTACGAAAGCGAAGCGACCATAGCTTATGATTGAGGCGAAAAATCTCCGAAAAGCTTATAAAAAGAAGGTCGCAGTCGACGACATTTCGTTTACCGTCGAAACAGGTAAGGTTACCGGTTTCTTGGGCCCGAACGGTGCGGGTAAATCGACTACTATGCGGCTGATGCTCGGCCTGGATAACGGCGCCGGCCATACGACGTTTGACGGTAAATCGTTGCATCACTACGCTCGGCCATCGCAGATGATTGGTATTTTGCTTGAAGCAAAGGCCTTTCACCCGACGCGCACCGCACGAAATCACCTCAAGATTTTGGCTGCGGCAAGCGGCGTACCGGACTCACGCGTTGATGAAGCGCTCGAAACAGTTGGCCTGAAAGATGTTGCTAAAAAACGACCAGGGAAATTCTCGCTCGGTATGAGTCAGCGTCTCGGTATTGCGGCGGCGCTGCTCGGCAAACCGAAATATTTAATCTTGGATGAGCCGGCTAACGGCCTTGACCCAGAAGGTATCGCTTGGCTCCGTGAATTTTTGAAAGATTACGCCGACCAAGGTAACGCGGTGTTTGTATCGAGTCACTTGTTGAGCGAAATGTCGCAGATGGCCGATAACGTAATCGTAATCGGTAAAGGAAAATTGATCGCCAGCGCATCGATTTCTGACATTTTAGCGGGCAGTAAATCGTCAAATGTTTTTGTGCGTGTTGAAAAAATGATGCAGCTCGAAAAACTTTTCAAAGAGAAATCATTCACTTTCGAGAAAGCCGAAAATGGCTTCCGCGTGACTGGTGTAAAAACTGATGAAATTGGTAAACTCGCGTTTGATGCGGGCTTGCCGATCTTGGAACTTGCCAACCACGCCGCTTCACTTGAGCAGGCTTTCCTGGAATTGACCGAAGGAAGCGAAGAATACCAGGCACACGTTACAAAAGAACAAAAAGAGGAGGCAAAGTCATGATGGCAACACTCAAGGCTGAATTCCGTAAGCTTATAACCGTTCGAACGACCTACGGATTGATTGCGATTGGCTTGCTGTTCGCTGGTTTGTTTTCGTTCTTTGCCGGTTACAAGGCGAGCGCTGCAAGTCTCATGAACCCAAATCTCATCTCTGAAAACATGCTGACGGCGCTGAGCCTGAGTGCTTTTGCGTCGGCGATCGTGGCTATTTTGTTGCTGGCGAACGAGTATCGTCACAACACGATCATGTACACCCTCACCGCCAGTAACAGCCGAAGCAAGGTGCTAGTCGCCAAGATGTTAATAGTCTTGGGGTTCGCGGCGCTGTACACCGTTTTTATCGCGGCCGCATCAGTGTTGATCAACCGCATCGGTTTGCAAGTGTCGGGGCACGAACTTGTCCCTCAAGTCATTCACTACGGCCAAATTTGGTGGCGCGTGCTGTTCTTTGGCTGCGGTTACGCCATGATCGGACTGCTGTTTATTACTCTTATGCGCAATCAGATTATTTCGATCATTGGTTTGTTTGTGATTCCTGCATCGCTCGAAGGCGTACTGAGTTTACTACTCAAAGAAAAATCAATGTATTTGCCGTTTAGTGCGCTCGGTGAAGTGTTGACGGCGCCGGCACAAGGTTCGATCTCGTATGCTAAAGCAGCTGGCGTGTTCATGATTTACCTGGTGGTCGGGTGGATTGTGGCCTGGACGCTCTTTGTAAAACGCGACGCCAACTAGATTTGACATAAAGTCACTACGCTGTTAGGATAAGCCGATGTCAGAATCGGTTCCTCCTATAAGCGATGTTGCTGAAATGCTTGCTTGGCGTGCGCATGATGCGCGCGAGCTCGGGCGCGTTGCTGCCAAGGAACTTGCCGCAGCAAAGTCTAACGACGAAGACCCGGCGGTAATAGAAGAGCTTCAAACCGACTACGCGAATCTCGTGGAGGAATTCAACCAATCCAGCGCCATGGCGGCCTGTATTTTTGGGCCGGAATGGGGACGGTACCGCGAGCTTACGTTGGGTCCGAACCATCAACCAGATTATGAAGTTTATGGCGGCGCATATGGGGTGAGTGACCGGCTTGCAATACAACTCAATATGCCCATGACTGAACTTGTTGACATCTACGGACGGGGACAGGGCGAGGTGAATCCATTGCTACTCGCGCAAATCCAACACGGTCTTGCGAGGGAAGGTTTGCACACACTGGGTGATGTTTTGGTGCTCGGAACACGGCCGGGTAATGCAGGGTCGCTTCCTGGTTTTGCTGCAATGGAACGAACAGTGAACCGCATTGATCCAGCATTTGATTGGTCGCAGAGTCCCTCAATGGCGCTGACCGCCAAAATTTGCCGTACGCCGAGCGAAGTATCAGCCCGCGTTCTTGGTAAAGTATGCGACAAATTACGCGTCGGAGGACTGACGCAATCGCGGTCCTTACAGGATTTTCTCGATGTGTCAGATGAAGAACTCGTGCCGCTTATCGCGAGCTTTAACCCCGACGCATCAGTAGATATGATCGAGAAGTCTGTCGGTGCACTCCGAAGAAAAACCGATGCGTTTGCCCGCGACTTCCTGACTGAACGCCGGAAATTGCTCCGTAAGCTTGCGCAAAAGTGATGCACCTTTTTGCATGCATCAGACATGCAGGTGAGTAAGAGTAAATAAAAAACACCCGGCGGGGTGTTACATGGTGGTTCTGGGTGATGTTACAAAACTGGTGGGGGCGGCTGGACTTGAACCAGCGACCAATCGGTTATGAGCCGACTGCTCTAACCACTGAGCTACGCCCCCGTATC
>CAZRIO010000030.1:0-11593 GCA_964600185.1 uncultured Candidatus Saccharibacteria bacterium
GTTGGCTAGAGCATCTCGTTTACACCGAGAGGGTCGGGGGTTCGAGTCCCTCATTACCCACCATTGTTTTTGAGCACTTTACCTCTGGCGAAAGCCAGGGGTTTTGCTTTTTATGAGCGACCGTGGGATTATAAGTATATACATGAAGTATCTGATCGAGGCAGGAGGGCGATTTACGGGACCAAAAAAGGGTCCGGCAGTCGGCGCGTATTTAGAAGACCATAATCTGTACGTTGGTGAGCGAACCGCGACAGAGATGTTGTACTCGGCAACGCATGGCGCGCTCGGAAGTAGCGCCTTGGAAACAGTTGCAGAAGTTGAGGGCGGATTACAAGTACTCAAAGCGATTGAAGCGGCACCTCCAAAACGCATGTTTCGAGTGCCAGAAACCATTACACCGCTGGTGCGTACACTTCTTGGTGAGCGTTTAGGTGAGCTTTTACGCTCCCGGAACGGTGCACTCACGCCTCGGATTGCGAGGGATATTTCGCGCCCCGGCCGAGGGGCTTTTCGGGAAGAACTTGTGGCAGAATACAAATGGAACGAAAAATATGAGACCAATAAGTTTCAATATTCACCGCTCCATGTTTCGAATCGGGGATTTGTACAAGATGAGACTAAACAAAACGGGACCTTGAAGAGTCAGGGGATTTATGAAACTGACATCATGCTGACTCTCACACGCGAACAGAGAGTTTTTATGCTTAGTAATAACTTTTTGCAGCTCGGCCAGTTTGTGCCCTTGCGTTCAAGCGATGAACACGAACCGATCGTCACCGGCAATCCAGTATTAACCGTTGGAATTAAAGAGTGGGATGAATTTGTTCCGCAAGTTGTCATGCATACGCCCCGCGAGCAAGACTGGGAGGAAGTTAGCTGGTAGATTCAAGCTACTCATACCTGAGGCCTCTCGGCAGGAACATAACTCGCTAATTTACCGATCGTTACGCTGAGCATGTCGATGAGTGAGTCGCCATATGATTCAACGCCAACACGGTCGCGTTCTTGTGGTGACTTGGTTTTGTATAGTTCAAGATAGCGTTGTATTTCGGTGACGTCGGCCTGCGTCGCGTTACCGCTACGGGCGCGAAGGCTGAACTCGACCGTACGACGAATAGGGTCAACGCCGATCGGCAACTTGACGACCGTTTTATAAAGTTGTTCGCTATTAACTGTCCCAAGCACTTGAATAAGCTGATTCACAAGTCCATTATGGATACCGGTAATACGCTCAGGGATTGAAATTTCTTCAGGTTGCGGTTCGGGCGCTTGCGGCGTTTCGATCTGTTCAGCTTCTGGTTTTTGACGTTGCTGCGGGATAGAAGATTCGTTGTTCGGATCTGCTATCATAATCTCGCGATTGAGGATAAGTTTGGCACCAAATAAATGACGCCCACCAGTGACTTCCATGACATATAAGTTTTGTTTGCTCGCTGCGTCGACGATACGTGTTTTACCATTCAGATTTATCACCGTTTGCCGATGAGATGTAGCCGTAATTCTTGTGCTGTATGGGCTAATAATAAGGCCGTTCGCCGCGCCAATAGCTTGGGTGCCTTCGGGTAAAAGCTCGCCGAACACAAGCTGGGCAAAATCATGTGATCCTGTACATTGTGCCCAGAATTTCTTTTTTGAAACGAACCGTTTTAGATCGCTAAAATCGCTAATGTTGTAAACGCTTGGTAATTTTTTGGCCATTATATCTTTGTGCGAAAAAGGAAGGCTGATTTTTTGTGAAGGCATGAGCTGCTCGGTGTATTGTGATAAAATTTCGGCCAATCTCGTGGCGGTAAGATTTGGTTCGCGAAGCTCAGGAATGAATAAACCTCGTTTTTCGAGTTCCTGCGAAAGCGCATCGAAATCGCCAGGTAGAATTGCTCCGTCTTCTTCATAGGGGTCAATGTCCATTTTTTTGAATCCAAATTGTTGACCTTCACGACTCACGAGTTCGTAGCCGGGAATTTCTGGATCAAATGATTGGAATAAAGCCTGTGCGTCATCTAGGCGCACGATTAAATCGAGGTCATACGGATGCTCGTCCCGAGGTTGGCGATCTTGGAAGCCGATCAACCGTGTCGTGCCAGGATTTCCATACACAACTTCACCAACGGACGTGCTCTCGGCTTGCTTTAATTGCTCGAGGGAACGATTGTAACAGCGCTCACTCGGAGGGAGTGGCAGCGGTTCTGCACTTGCCGTAATGCGGTCAACCAGCACTGCTTTTGGTGCAAGAAAGTACGGGAAAAGGCTGTGCGGGCGCTCGAATTGCGTGAAGTCCAGCGTGGTTAACTCAGTGGCATATTTTTGGGCAATTGCCGTAACTGCACTATCAATGGACTGATCGTAAGTGGCGGCCGTGCTATTCGAATCGTACAGTAATGGCAAAACTTCTTGCAGTAACGCACTGCTTAGTAAACGATCCAAGGGGCTAAGCGTTTGTAGGTCATCGACGAAATTTGAATAATGATCAACCTCTAAGTCTGCCATTCCAAGCTGCGTCTTGATCTTACTATCGGCGGCCATAAGCCCGTTAATATATTGCTGGCGTTCAGTTTCCGGAGAGTACGATATGCGCGGCAGTAAAGTGTCGGTGATTTGTCGGACGAAATAGGCGCGGGCGCGCTGTACGGCACTCGGCATAGGAGCCGTTTGCAGCTCCATCTCGACTGCGATTTCCAGAGCGTTGCTTGCGCGGTTGAGTGCAAACTGGCCGGCAAATTGCCGAGCCGCCTCGATCGGTGTTCGCGGTCGGACTTGCTCTAAGTTATCGGCATCAAATTGTTTGCGGAGTGCTGCTTTTCGTGAGGTTTTGATTTCCTCGCGCAAGGGCATTTCTACTGCTTCTGAAGGCGCCTGTATTGAAAACGAGCGCAGCAGTTGGTAAGTGGGCGTGTTAACGACCAAGTTCTTAAGCCGTTGTTCTGTTTCGGGTTGGCGCGGGCCGATATCAGCAGTGACGACTTGCTCTATATCACGTAAACCACGTTGCTCAAGCTGCTGTCGGACGACTCCAAATTGAATTGATGAGAGTTGTTTTGCGGTATCAAGTTGCACATCCAAAAAAGGAATGCTACCGCTCCAGTTCGTAACGGCCAAGCCATCCGGTAAATCATCACCAGGTTTTCCAAAATAACGCCACTCAAGGATCTGTCCAACGCGTTCGATCTGCGTGCGCTTGCTCTGAAAAGCTTCGCCCGCCACTGCATTTGCCACAATAGCTTGCAAGCGGGGCCGTTCAATTGCTTCTACCTCAGGAGACGCAACAATACCCGCAGCAACCGCGAGATGCTCGGGGGTATTTTCGGCAAATTCAGGTAACACTGGCGCAGCCAGCACATTAGGGTCGCTCATATTTTGTATATTATATCATAAAAATTAACACAAGTCTAGTTCATAACACCTATGATATTGCATTTACGCTAAAATGGATTGCGGAATAACCGCCAAAAGACGCTGGGTTGATTAATTGGTTTCTCGAGCACGAGCTTGCTGGTCATTTTATTTGACCCGGCCAGGACGGTTACGGTGCCAACCTGATTGTTTTTAGCGATTGGCTTCTTGATGTTATCCACGGCTATCGTTGGCGAGATTGTCTTGCCGTTCCACACTGTCGTGGCGACATCTTCAGGTGAAACTGCATGCACGGTTCCGGCCCACGGCACATTATAGCTTGCAACCGTTTGTCCGGCATGCACAAAAGTTTGGACGGTAAAGTTGTGCTTTGCTGATTCAAGCAGTGTTAACGATGATTGCAATGCTTCACCGAGATCGGCGGCGCCCATAACCGCACCGACAATAGTTACTGGGTGATTCGAAACAGGCGCGTAATTAGCAGCAAACAAGAAACAGCCGCCGGCTTGATCGGTATTTCCTGTTTTAATACCGACAATGCCGTTGCGGTTAAGCAAAACGTTCACATTATTGACGGTGCCCGCTACGGGCAAGTTGGCTTGTGGCTGGGAAACGACTTGCACAAGAACAGGATTTTGCATGGCGGCCAGACCGATTTTTACAAGGTCACTCGGCGTGCTCACAGTTTGCGGTAAAAATCCACTGGCATCATCGGCGACGGTGGTGTGGGTGACGCCCATACGTTTTAACATTTGGTTGGCATATTCGGTGTAACTGGGTAATGAGCCAAACGCCCAAATTGCCGCTGAATCTGCGATGTTATTGGCGCTCGGCAGCATTAACGCTTGTAAAATCTGATATTCCGTTAAATCCTCGCCAATCGTAACGGGAATAAGCGATCCGTCTATGGCCGCATATTTTTGATACAACGCAACGTCGCCGGCTCCAATAGTGAGGGATGGACCTTTCTGCCCTAAACTGAGCGGCTTTTGCTCGAGTAAGGCGAGTGCGGTGATGACTTTGGCGATGCTTGCGGTAGGGAGTGGCGTTTCCGGACCGTGCGTATCAAGGAGTCCGAAGCCCTGCGCGCCGATTGCTGCTTCGCCCCTTGTGGGCCAGGTGAGGTTAGTGGCAGTATTCGGACTCGTGGTGATGTCAGCTTTAGCGGCTGCTATCACGGGGAAGGGTTTTACTAAGTTCGCAATGCCGGTGGCGGCAAAACAAAATACCAATGCGATGACAACGAAGTGCATTCGTTTGCGTTTTGGCATGGTTTGACGGTGATAACGTGGATTCATCCCTACCATAATACAAGCTTTTGCCGATCGTTGCTGTAGATTTGCCCGGTAATTGTCTGGTCTGGGTTCTTACGCCTGAAATAGGTGTTTTATAGTGCAAGGTGCGCTATACTAAAGACACAGATATAAGGAGTTACTAAACATGATGGTATGGATTATCGTTGCGGTTGTCGTAGTGTTGATATTGATCCTCGCGGCAATGTACAACGGACTGGTAAAATTAAATATTCGTGCACAAGAGGCCTGGAGTGACATTACTGTTCAGCTTAAGCGTCGGTATGACCTCATTCCGAACCTGGTTAACACAGTCAAGGGTTACGCCACACACGAAAAGACTGTCTTCGAAGATGTCACCAAAGCTCGTTCACAAGCGTTGAACGCCCAAGGTGTCGAAGAAACTGCGCAAGCAGAAAATCAGTTCTCGCAAACACTTAAGAGCTTGTTCGCGGTTGCCGAAAACTACCCGCAGTTGAAAGCAAGCGACAATTTCCGTGCCTTGCAAGATGAATTAACCGACACAGAAGATAAAATCCAAGCTGCCCGCCGCTTTTATAACGGAGTCGTTCGCGACTTCAACACCAAGCGCAAGACCTTCCCGACCAACATATTTGCTGGCGCGTTGAACTTCAAAACCGACAAACCATTCTTCGAACTCGACGAAGCTGAAACTGCCAAAGCTTCTGCTCCTGTCGACGTACAATTCTAGTCCATCAAGTAGCTGCATAGTAGAATTTGAGAGAATATGTATAGCCAGATAGCGAGTAACAAACGAAAAACCGTGTTCATCATGTTCTTTTTCATGGTGTTGGCCGGCGGCTTAGCCTGGTTCTTCGGACAATATGCCGGTAATCAAAGCCTGACGATTGCTGTTTTGATCGGAGCGCTTTGTTACGCAACCATCAGTTATTTTGCCGGTAGTCGCATGTCTTTGGCGCTTAACGGCGCACACGAAATCCAGAAAAAAGACAATCCTCGGCTGTGGCGCACAGTTGAAAACCTTGCCATCACCGATGGTTTGCCGATGCCAAAAGTATGTATCATAGACGATCAAGCACCGAATGCTTTTGCGACAGGGCGCGATCCGAATCATTCGGCTGTGTGCGTAACAACAGGTTTGCTCGACATCATGACCGACGATGAGTTGCAGGGAGTGTTGGCGCATGAACTCGGACACATCAAAAACTATGACATTCGAGTAAGCATGGTAGCGTTTGCGCTCTCTGCAGTTATTTCAATCATTGCCGATATTATTCTGCGCATGACCTGGTTCCGTAGCGGCGACCGCGAAAATAACAATCAGGTCATTATGATTCTCGGTATTGTTGCGGCGATTATTGCCCCAATTGTTGCCACGATGATTCAGCTGGCAATTTCTCGCAAACGGGAATACCTTGCCGATGCCACCGGCGCGCTGACTACACGATATCCGGAAGGTCTGGCAAGTGCCCTCGAAAAAATCGCTCAAACAGGCAGTACGATGCGTCGCCAAAACACTTCTACGGCTCATTTCTTTTTTGCAAATCCACTTAAAGGCGGTAGTTTTATGGGTTTGTTTAGTACGCACCCGCCCATCGAACAGCGCATTGCACGATTACGGGATATGGGGACGCACGCGTAATGGCCGCCAAATCGGTAAAAAAACCAGCCAAATCACGCGCTAAAACGCAGAAAACCACGCCGTCCACCACCGCGAGCCGACCGGCAACCGAAAAAGCGCGCAAGCTCAAAACACCGAAATACCGCAGTTTTCGTTTGCAAAAGCCCATTAAAAATACCGCACCAAAACTTCCCAACGTATGGAAATTACTCAGACAAGCACTCGCGCTACTCTTTAGCCGTAAAAAGCTTTTTGGCGGGGTGATATTGGTATACGGCTTGCTCAACGTAATCTTTGTAACCGGTATTAATGCTGGTGGGAGCATCAGCGGGCTGAAAGCGAGTCTTCAGCAGGTGACAAATGGGAGTCTCGACACGGCCGCCGCATTATTTACGTACATGCTTGGAAATGCCGGCGGTGCCACCGGAAATGGCGCTGGATATCAGGTTATTTTGGCGGTGATTGCGAGCCTTGCGCTCATCTGGACTATGCGCCAAGTGCAATCAGGTGCGTTGATCCGTATCCGTGACGGTTATTACGAAAGCATGCGACCGCTGATACCATTTTTGTTGGTCGTAGGCGCAATCGGGCTGCAATTGCTGCCGCTTTTGTTTGGGGCAATTATTTTTAGTACTGCTGTCGGTGGTGGTATCGCCGTATTTATGGTCGAAAAAATCATGTGGGGAATTCTGTTCTTCTTGCTGGCATTGATGTCGCTCTACATGGTTTGTTCGTCGATCTTGGCGTTATACATTGTGACATTGCCGGGCATGACACCCATGCGCGCCCTGCGCTCAGCACGAAAACTCGCCGCCAATCGCCGCTGGACGATTATCCGCAAAGTTCTCTTTTTACCAATCATCTTCTTGATTGCCGCCGCCGCGATCATGTTACCGGTAATTTTGTTTTTGACTCCTGCAGCACCATGGATTTTGTTTGCCCTAACCATGATCGCGCTGGCGGTGCTGCATAGCTATATGTATACATTGTACAGGGCGATGTTATGACGCAGTTTACCAAGCCGCAAGCCGCCGAACGTGTCGCAAAACTCCGTGATCTGATCAACGATTATCGGTATCATTATCATGTGCTCGACGAATCTACTATGAGCGAAGCAGCGGCCGATTCCCTCAAGCACGAACTCTCACAACTCGAAGCCCAATATCCGGAACTTGTTACTCCCGATAGCCCGACGCAGCGCGTGGCAGGACGACCGCTGCCAGGGTTCAAACAAGTGCGCCACCAATCCCGCATGATCAGTTTGAACGACGCCTTCAACCGCGAAGAAGTCGCTGCATGGATTGCTCGAACCGAGAAATTATTGCCGGGCAAGGCACTGGAATTTTTCCTCGACATCAAAATGGATGGATTTGCCTGTTCGCTTATTTATGAAGACGGCGTGTTTACGCAAGCGGTGACGCGCGGCGACGGATTTGTCGGCGAAGACGTAACGGCAAATATCGCCACCATAGACAGCGTGCCATTCCACTTACGAAACACGAAAGGTTACGAGAAATTTTTGCAAGGCCGAACCGAAATTCGCGGTGAAGTCATCATGTATAAAAAAGATTTCGAAGCATTGAATGAACGCCGTAAAGCCGCTGGCAAACCCTTATTTGCGAACCCACGTAACTCGGCTGCTGGTACAATTCGTCAGCTCGATCCAAAACTTGCGGCGGAACGTCCTTTGCGATTTCGCGCGTATGATCTTTTGCGCGAAGACGCGAGCGAAGTACCTACGAACGCGTATGCTTATGAAGCTTTGCGCGCGCTCGGCGTGGCTGCTAACCGCGAATCGGTTGTGTATAAAACGCTCGACGACATTATGAAATTCGCAGATACGTGGGACACAAAGCGCCATGATTTGCCATTTAACACCGACGGATTGGTGGTTAAACTCAATGATCGCGCGCAATTTGCGAGTCTCGGAATCGTAGGTAAGGCGCCGAAAGCTGCAATCGCCTACAAATATGCGGCCGAAGAAGCAACCACAGTGGTGCGGGACATTGTATTAAGCATTGGGCGCACAGGCGCGGCGACGCCGGTTGCTGTGTTCGATCCGGTCGTGGTGGCCGGAACAACGGTGCAACATGCCAGCCTGCACAATGCCGATGAAATTGGGCGCAAAGATATTCGCGTTGGCGACACGGTGGTGATCTTTAAGGCCGGCGATATTATTCCACAAGTTTTGCACGTTTTACCCGAGCTTCGTCCGAAAAAATCACAAAAATTCGATATGGAGCACGAGCTACACCGGCAATATCCCGAGCTTTCATTTGTTCGACCAGAAGGTGAGGCGGTTTACCGCGTTGAAGGCGCCACTGCAAAGCTACTTCTTAAGCAGGCACTCGAGCACTATGCCTCGAAGGGTGCGCTCGATATCGACACTTTGGGTGAGAAAAATGTTACGGCACTGGTGGATGCGCATTTGGTGCACGATCTGGCTGACATTTATCGACTCACCAAAACACAAGTTATGGAGCTTGAGCGATTCGCCGAGATTTCCGCGGGTAAATTGGTTGACGCAATTCAAGCCGCCAAAAAGCCGGAACTGCCGCGCTTTATATATGGGCTTGGCATCAGACATGTCGGCTCGCAGACTGCAATTGATCTGGCGGAGCATTTTACCTCGCTCGAAAAATTGCAAACAGCGACTATGGACGAATTATTACAAGTTGAAGGAATCGGCGATGTGGTGGCGGAGTCAATCCTGGGTTGGTTTAGCGATGAAGACAATCAGAAATTGATTGAAAAGTTTAAAATCCTCGACGTTGAACCGCAATATCAATCACATGCGCACGGCCCGCTTCACGGCAAGAGTTTCGTAATTACCGGTACGATGGAAACAATGAGCCGCGATGATGCCGCCGAAAAAATTCGCAAACTCGGTGGTACTTTTCAAAGTTCTGTCGGAAAAGACACGTCATATCTGGTGGTAGGCAAAAATGTTGGCGCCAGCAAGCTTAAAAAAGCTGAAAAATTGGGCACAAAACAGATCACTGAAGCCGATTTACAAAAAATGATATAAAAGGGTGCTGATTAATGGATTCTAAAGCAAACGGAAACTCGCACGTGATTAGTGATTTTGTGTTTATCACCGGCAATCAAGCCAAAGCCGATTACCTTAAAACGTGGCTTGGTCGTCCAATCGAGCATCAAAAAGTAGATCTCGAAGAAATTCAGTCGCTTGATCCGGCGAAAGTACTCGAAGATAAAGCCCGCCGGGCCTATGCCATTGTGGGAAAACCGGTGTTAGTCGAAGATGTATCGTTGGTTTTTACGGCACTCGGACATTTGCCCGGAACGTTGATTAAATGGTTTTTGGAAGAGCTTGGCACCGAAGGACTTTGTGATCTCGCTGGTCGACTTGAGCATCCGGAAGCCATCGCATCCATGACGTATGCCTTGTTTGATGGCGAAAAACTGATGACATTTTCGGGAGAAGTAACCGGGCGAATAGCTCCACAGCCGCGAGGTGAAGGATTTGGCTGGAGTGCAATTTTTATTCCCGATGGTTTTGAAATTACCAATGCGGAAATGAGTGCTGAGGATTTTCATAAATACAGCCACCGCGGCAAAGCACTCCGCAAGCTACAGGCATATTTACAAGACAGCGCACTATCGTCGTAGTTGACAATGGCTTAAATTCGGTTATGATTAAGATAGTTCGTGCGCTTACAGCGGCGCGTGAAAACAAAAACCATAAAACAAAATATGGCAACACCACCCGCCGCAGGGTGGGCGCGCACGAAGCAAACCGGGCTTAGGCCCGGTTTTATAGCGTTAGTCTTACTAAAACGCTCAGTGTACAATATGTACAAGGGGAAGATATATGATCAAGTACTACTACCGGAGTTTGCGCCGGCAAAACATTCAAGAACTCGAAGAATACAAACGCGGGTCTTGGGTGTATGCTGAAGCGCCCTCGATGAAAGAGCTTGAACGGCTCGCTGAAGATTTTAACCTTGAATTAGGGCACTTAAAGGACGCACTCGACGAAGACGAAATGCCTCGCCTCGAAAAAGTGGGTGATCATGTGTATATTTTCGTGCGCTTCGCGTATAAAAACACGGAAAACGAAATTGTCACTGCACCACTGTTGTTTGTTTTTGCTGAGGATGCGCTTTTAACTATCTCACTTGTTCGTTTCCCATCGCTCGATCGCTTCCTAACTGGTCGTGTAGATTTTGCCACCACCCAACGAGCTAAACTGGTTCTACAGATTTTGCATGAAATTGTGGAGCAATATGATGCTTTTATTTCCGGCAGCAGCAAGCGGATCAAATTTATCCGTTCGCGCCTCCGTAGTCACGGGATCAGTAACAAAGACTTCGCCGATTTTGTGATCATCGAAGATGAACTCAACGAGTTCTTAGGCGCACTCCAGCCAACTAATGCAACATTGCGTCGCTTGCTGCTCGGTCGCCATATCCCGTTGTTTGACGAAGATCAAGATATTGTCGAAGACTTATTGCTCGCCAACGAACAGTCGATTGAGGCGAGTAGCTCAAACATCAAATCAATCGTGAACATTCGTGAGGCGTATAGTTCGATCAGCTCAAACAATCTGAACCAAACAATGAAAGTGCTGACCGTCGCAACCGTTATTATTGCGCTACCAAACCTTTTCTATGGTATGTATGGCATGAACGTGCCCCTGCCATTGCAACACGAACCGTGGGCCTACTGGGTAGTGCTCGGATTTACGGTTGCTGTCGTCGTAGTCGGACTTTTGATCGCCCGTCGAAAGCGAATCATTTAATGCCCCATATTCACGAGGAATACGATTTTGCTGTTTCGGCATTTATCGCGTATGGCGACAAAACGTTGCTCGTGTACCATCCTCGTTATGAGAAATGGCTACCCGTCGGTGGCCATGTTGAATTGAACGAAGAGCCCGAAGAAGCATTGCACCGCGAAATCAAAGAAGAATGTGGCCTCGAAGTGGAAATTTTAGCCAAAACCCCACCCAATTTTCCTGACACGAAGTTTGTTATTGCACCTGATTACATCGAAGTTCACCCCGCCGGCGCTACACACAAACACATTGCGTTGGTATATTTTGCCAAGGCTAAAAATGACAAAAGCGTTTTGTCGGCCGAGCACACCGACATGAAATGGTTTACTGCTGCTGAGATTGACGATCCCAAATATGGCATGACACCTTCCATTCGATTCTACGCACACCAGTCGCTCGAAAAAGCTGCGGCGTAAATGTCTTTTGTCATATCGGTAGCGATTTGCTAAAATAGCCCTGTTGTTCGCTTGGCTGGCTTTGCCACCATAGTGACATGTGGGGCTGTAGCTCAGTTGGCTAGAGCGCTTCCATGGCATGGAAGAGGTCCAG
>CAZRIO010000031.1:0-11585 GCA_964600185.1 uncultured Candidatus Saccharibacteria bacterium
TGTTCCCATGCCGAACACAGCAGTTAAGCCTCGTAGCGGTTACAATACTTGGGGTCCACCCCTGGGAAAATAGCACGGTGCCGAATTATATAAAAGCCATCCGAATAGGATGGCTTTTATCTTTTTATAAGCCAAACATCACCCCAGAATAATAAGCACAAACAATTAATTGACATTAGCGCAATACTGTGATAACATAAGTATAATTTCGCAAGGGATGGGAGGGGCTCCGCGACCTATTGGTTGTTGGGTCTTTTTTTGCTCAAGCGGAAGCAGGTAAAGTTAAGGGAGGCCTTATATATGGCTGGAACAAAAGCTGGTGGCAAAGCTGCTGCTACAACGAACCGCACTAAGCACGGTCAAGACTTTTACGCTCGCATCGGTGCGATGGGCGGCAAAAAAGGCCGAACCGGTGGCTTTTATGCTAACCGTGAGCTTGCACGTTCTGCAGGCGCTAAGGGTGGTCGTATTTCGCGCCGCACGAAGCGCACCGTAGTTACCAATGACCAAAGTGTTGTTGATGACCAAGAAAACGTTGCTGCTTAGTAGTACTTGTAATAATAAAAACTGCCTGGCTCCGGCTTAGGCAGTTTTTATTTTTCGTCGGTATGAGCGGTGATGCCTTGCTGGTGTTACGCGCCACGTAGCGTGACAATTAAAACATGTATAACTTTCGGGAGAATCTTGCAGCGTCTTAATATGACAGTCTGGACAGGTACTTCGTCGGCTAATCCAGTCACGATAACTATCTAAACATGATTGCACACGCTCATCATCAATTATTACGCTGTATCTAGCTGCCATTTCGCGTGCGACTTCCCATGCTTGCATTTCCTTTTGCAACAGCTCAATATCACTATCGTATGTAGTATGCTCGAGAACCGCATGGCCAACTTCATGCAAGAGACTCCCACAGTCGATTTCGTCGTGACGAACGATGTATGTGATTGTCTTATTTTGAGGCGACCAATAGCATTGTGTGCCCGGCGTAAAGACGAGGTGAGGGTACTCTTGTCGTAAAACGCTAACTAGCTCGTCCATAGCGCATCTTGGCCAAATCATAACAGCCATACAAAACTGCTTCGTCGGGACGGGCAGCTTTGATGATTGGCGGAACAGGCGTTAAGGGACCGGCGTAAGTCCTGAGTTCTTCAATAAGGTATGCCTCAAATCTGTCAAAGTAATCGCTGACACTACCGCCAAGCACGATAATTTCTGGCTGAATGATATCGATAAGGTTGGTTAGGCCTTTGGCAAGATTGTGGGCGATGGCTTGCCAGACTTCATGTTCGTGAATATCGGCAGCTAGCTTGCCATAGCGTTTATAAATTGCTTTGCCTGATGCAAAAGTTTCCCACTCGGCTAGATGACCATCATTATCAACTTTCATGCTGCCTGCTTCGGCGTCGATCAGTGCCGGGTCGAGCTGTTGACCTTCTACGACGCCAATGCCGATACCTGTACTGATTGTCATGTACATGACGCGGTTATATTTACTTTTTAGCAGCATAGATTCAGAGAGTGCAGCAAGGTTAGCGTCATTTTCTACAACAACCGGGCATTTCACAATATGCTCCACATCTGTTTGTAGTGGTACATTTTTCCATGGGCGATTGCCGAAAGCAATAATGTGTCCAGTATTTCGGTCAATTTTTCCTGGCGCGGCCACGCCGGCAGCGATGAAATCCTTCGTTGCTAATTTGTCAACGACGTTTGCCAGCTCTGTAAGAAAATCTTCGTATGTATCAGGGGTGGGGAACTTAATGTGTTCCGTAATAACGCCCTGTTCGTCTAAACAGCCGACAAGTACTTTTGTGCCCCCGATATCTATACCTAAATACATTGCCTTTGTAGTTTAGCATGCGTTGCACGGTCAAGCCACAACCTTTGACGTGAGGAGATAAAGCAAGTATAATGAGAGTAATCTTGCGGTCTGGGGAATGTAACGGCATAAAATGCCGGTGCTCCAGACTAACGGAAATACACTACATAAGGAGGCATGACAAAACATGTCAAAGAATACTAACGTAACTATGGACGAATTGCTGGCTCAGCATGACGTCAAACAACTTGAATCTGGAGAGGTAGTCGAGGGTATCGTAAGCTCAGTGCGCAAGCACGAAGCTTGGATCGACCTCGGTGCTAAAGGTGTCGGCGTGGTTATGCGTCGCGAAATTGGCCATGGCCAAACTTTAAACGCTGGCGACAGCGTAACCGTTAGCGTCATCGACCCTGAACTTGATGAAGGCTATGCTCTTCTCAGTATGAAACGCGCTGCTAAAGATCGTGGTTGGGATGAACTCAAGCGCGTATTTGACGGGCAGGAAATTATCGAAGTTTCCCCATACGACGCGAACCGCGGTGGTTTGCTGGTTGAACTTGAAGGTATCCGAGGCTTCTTGCCTGTTTCGCAGCTTGCTGCAGGGCACTACCCTCGCGTATCTGGTGCTGACAAGGACGAAATCCTGCAGAAACTCAACGCATTGGTTAACAAGCCGATCCGTGTCCGTGTTTTGGACGTGAGCCGCAAAGACAATAAACTGATCTTCTCTGAAAAAGAAGCAGTTAAAGACGACATGCAAGCTCGCTTCGCAGAGCTCAAAGTTGGCGATGTTGTTGAAGGTGTCGTAACTGGCGTCATCGACTTCGGTGCATTTGTTAACGTCGACGGTATCGAAGGTCTTATCCACATCTCAGAGATTTCTTGGGAACGTGTTGAAGACCCACGTGACTACGTTAAAGTTGGTGACAAGGTTCAGGCCAAGATTATTGCAATCGACAAAGACCGCCTTAGCCTTAGTCTCAAGCAAATGACGGAAGACCCTTGGCTGAAAGAAGTTAAAGCTTTCAACAAAGGTGACATCGTAGAAGGTAAAATTACTCGCATTACGCCATTCGGTGCATTTGTGCAGCTTTCATCATCTGTTGAAGCGCTCGTACATGTATCTGAAATGAGCGACGATGAAGCAGTTGATCCTGAACAGATCTTTAAGCTGAACGAAAAGAAGCAGTTCAAAGTGATCGACATCGACACTGAAGCTCGCAAAATCGCACTCAGCCTCAAAAGCGCAAAATAACATGTAGGTAAAACATCAGCCGAATAGGCGGAAAGGAGTGTCTCAATGGCTCGAACAATTGAAATCGAAGACATGATAACAGTGGGCACTCTTGCTGAGAAGTTGATGTTGCCTGTCACACGACTTATCGGTGAGCTCATGAAAAATGGCGTTATGGCCACAGTAAATGAGCGCATTGACTTTGATACGGCGCAGATTATTGTTGGTGAACTCGGCCTTGATGTCGAGCTCACCAAAAAAGCGCAGGCTCAACCTGTAGTTGTGCGAGAGAAAAAGACAGTTGAGAGCGATACAGCCGTAACGCGACCTCCTGTTGTTGCGGTTATGGGTCATGTTGACCACGGCAAGACCAGTCTGCTCGACGCAATTCGTGAAGCTCAGGTCGCCAAAGGTGAAGCTGGCGGTATCACTCAGCATATCTCGGCCTATCAAATTATGCACAATGATCGGGCGATAACCTTCTTGGATACTCCTGGACACGAAGCATTTGCTGCAATTCGTGAGCACGGAGCACACCTGACTGATATCGTGGTGATTGTTATTGCCGCAGACGATGGCATCAAGCCTCAAACACTTGAGGCAATTCGCTACGCACGTAAGGCAGGCGCACGAATAATCGTTGCGCTAAACAAGATCGACAAAGAAGGTGCGGACGCGAACCGCGTAAAACAGCAGCTTGCTGAGCAAGATTTGCTTGTTGAAGAGTGGGGCGGTGACACGGTTGCTGTTGAAGTGTCTGCCAAAACCAAGAAGGGCATTAGTGAATTGCTCGATATGGTTCTGTTAGTGGCAGACGTTGAAGACTTTCGTGCTGAAGTAAATGAACCGGCACGCGGTCTGATTATTGAAGCGCATGTCGAACAAGGCCGTGGGCCAATTGCTAACGCCTTAATCGAAGAAGGAACCCTCAAAATGGGCGACTTTGTAGTAGCGGGTGCAACATATGCTAAAATCCGTAACTTAGAGTCTACGAGTGGGAAATCTTTAAAGATTGCTACGCCATCTACCCCTGTTGTAATGACGGGCTTTAAATCGCTTCCTGAATTTGCCGATGAGTTCAGTGTTGTGCCAAATGAAAAGCTTGCACGCGCAGCAGCCGAACAGGCGGCAACGAACAAGCGTGCAGCCGGAAGCAGTGACATGAACAGTAGCGAGTTAATTCGCATGATCAATCGTAACAACAAACTCCAAGAACTTAACATTATTGTAAAAGCTGACGTACAAGGATCCCTCACTTCTGTTGTTGACAGCCTAAAAGCACTGGAAACTGATGAAGTCGCAGTGCGGGTAGTAAGCGCGAGCGTAGGTGCGGTTAGCGACAACGATGTGCATTTAGCAACAACTAGTGGTGCAATTATCTACGGATTTAACATAACGGCTCCAACTAATATCAAGCGTTTAGCAAGCCGCGACAAGGCTAGTATTCGACTCTATCGTGTCATCTACGAACTTATTGATGATGTAAAAGATGAACTTACCAAATTACTCGCTCCTGAAGTTATCGAAAAAGATCTTGGTAGGTTAGTTGTACGTGGTGTATTCAAAACAACGAAGACTGAAGTTATCTGTGGCGGGGAAGTTACAAAAGGAAAACTTATGGTTCCTGCCATTGCTCGAGTCGTTCGTGGCGATGAGGTGCTTGCAGAAGTTGAAATTACTAACCTCAAGCGTGGTCCTCAAGACGCTAAAGAAGTTTTTGAAGGTGAGATGTGCGGCCTCAGTTTCCGCTCTACTTCAAAGGTGGAACTTGAGGAAGGCGACAGAATTGAAGTATTCACCCGAGAGACAGTGGCGCGAAGTCTGTAGACTACGGGGCTGCTGTGCTAGAATGGAGCTATAACAAGGATTACTGATGATTAAGCTGAATGACGATTTGTTACAAGAACTTGGCCTTGCCGGCCTACCGCTAGAAGAAAAGAAGCGGTTGCTTGCACACATTTATGAGACATTGGAAATGCGTGTGGGTATGAAACTTGCGCAGCAAATGACCGACGAACAACTTGATGAGTTTGAACAATTCATTAAGGCGAATGATGAAGCTGGTGCATTAAACTGGCTTGAAACAAAATTTCCGCATTATAAGGATGTCGTTTCAGCGGAATTTGAAGCTTTGAAGGCCGAAATTCGTCAGGTTGCACCGCAGATTTTATCTGCCAGTACCAACCCTGGCCATCAACAACCTGTAATGGGTCCCCAATCTCAACAGCCTATGCCATACGGCGCGCAGCCTGCTCCAACACAGCCCATGCCAGCAGTCAATCCTCTGCCGCAGCCCGCCCAGCAATGGCAACAGCCTCAGCAGTATCCACCTCAGGCTCCGGCACAACCTCAGTGGCAGCAACAACCCCAACCCGCTCAATATGCGCCGCAGCAGCCGGTGAACCCAACGCAGCCTCAGATGCCTGCAGATTATGGCTATGGCGCCCCACAACAGGCTAGTCCTGGCGGAACTATGTCACCTCAGCAGCAGATGCCCCCACAACAGGCCCAGATGCCCCAGCCGACGCCTCTGAATGCGCAGCAACAGCCCCAGCAGCATGGCGTCCCTCAACAACCGGCGCAGCCTTTCCCGGGCCAGCCGCAACAAAGCCAAAGCGCTACTCCTTGGGACGATCAAAATTCTCAAGTGCAACAACCCCCACAAGCCGCTTAGACTACTGTGCGAGTAATTGCTGTTTGTAACCGGCGAGGAAACTCTCGCCGGTCATTTCTTTTTTGCCGGCAGGTTTGAGTTTATCGATAACGAGGGCATCTTTTCCGCAATAAATAGCAGGTTTTTTATCTAATACCGTAATTTTCCCCGGTTTATCTTGCAGGGCCTGAACATGTGCTTTTGTAATGACTGCATCTATTTTACCGAGTGTAGCTCGACTTTTTGGCCATTCAATAAAAGCACGGATTTCGCGTTCTAGCTCATCGGCAGGTTTCTGCCAATCAAGTAAACCGTCTTCTTTTGTTAATTTCCGTGAATATGAAGGTGTAGTTGATGTAGCCATAGTCGAGATCTCTTGAGGGCTCGCAGTGGCCTGATCTGAAATCCAAAGCGGTAAAATATTCTTGAGCATCTCGCCGCTTAGCTGTACGAGATCTTGCGTTAATTCTGGCGTGGTTATCTCTGTGGAGAGGTCGTACACGGACTGTGCCAGCAATGGACCTTCATCCATGCCGGCCGTTAAGAGCATGAGACTCACACCGGTACGTGTTTGTCCGCTCAGAATCGAAAAGGTGATAGGGTCGGCACCACGCCATTCCGGTAGTAGCGAGAAATGGCTGTTCACAATCCCCAAAGGGAAGTAATTAATAACGTTTTGCGAGACGATAATACCGAAATCCACCAGTACCCCAACCCGGGACTTAAAGGGATTGTTTTCAAAGAGCAGGTCCAGAGAGCGTTTATCGGTAACAGTAAAAGTAGGGAGGCTAAGTTCGTCGGCCAACTCAAGAACGGGGACACTCCCCTTGTGGTGTAGGGCCCGCGGCTTAGTGACGACGGCCTCGATAATACAGAAATCTGCTAATATGCGCAGACTGTCGGCGGCAACGGGGCCACTACCAAAGAATACTATTGGTTCGGACATCTTTGTCATAATCGAGCTGCTCCAAATGGCCATCTGCCTTTAATCTAAAGAATGCTGCCGGCATGTCTTTGATGTGATCAATAAACACAATGCCGTTTGTATGGTCGATTTCGTGTTGGAAGACTCGGGCAAGAAAGCCTTCTGCAGTAATACGGAATTCTTTGCCTTCAATATCGAGTGCTTTTACCCGGACTTTGGTGTGGCGCGGGACTTTACCGTACACATCAGGTACGCTCAGACAGCCTTCATAGTCCTCTTCGACCTTGCCTTCATATTTGGTTATGACCGGGTTGATGAAAACAGTAAAAGTGCGATCCGACTTGTTGTCAAAATTATTACGAATAACGACAATTCTCAGGGGTTTGTCTACTTGGATGGCAGCAAGCGCTACGCCAACCTCATGATCTCGACTATCTTCCCAATCGAGTGTTGCATGCTCCATACCCTCGATGAGCGCCTTAACTGTTGCGTCAACTAAGCCAATTTTTTTAGATCGTTGCCGAAGATGAGGGTTTGGCAACGCGATAATATTTGTTCTGTCCATGAGCAGCAGTATAGCTTATTCTGAGGAGTAATTACAAAAGATTCATGGGATCAATATCATGTGACCAACCGCTTGGCAATTCTGGAATAATTTTCAGTAATTCATTGCGGTCCTTGGCTTTGATAATGAGCTGCCATTGGTATTTACCCATGATTTTTTCATGGAATGAAGGCGCTGGTCCTTCGATACTAATTCTGTAATGCAGGCTCGCCAGTTTAGCGGCAAAATCGGTTGCGGCTTTTTTGGCGGCGCTTATACTGGCGCGGCGACACGATAATTTCAAAACGTAGCAAAAAGGCGGAAAGGTGAACGCTTCGCGCTCGGAAAGTTCCTTTTGATAAAATCCTTGCCAGTCTTTCTTTAGGATTGCCTCAAGGATAGGGCTATCTGGCGCGTAAGTTTGAATAACGGCCTGACTCTCACGGTGGCCGCGTCCGATGCGTCCAATAACTTGTGCGAGCAGTTGATAGGTTCGTTCTTGCGAGCCATAGTCAGGCAAGTAAAGGCTGGTGTCGGCCAGGACAACCCCCACGAGCCCCAGTTTGGGAAGATCAAGACCTTTTGCGAGTGTTTGCGTGCCTACGATAATGTCAACGGCTCCTTGTTTGACTGCTTCGTAGTGTTGTTCGATACGCTCGTCTCGTTTATTGTCGTTGTCGTATCGTTCGACGCGTACGTGAGGAAAGAGATTTGCAACTTCTTCGGCAATTGCTTTCGTGCCGATTGTTTTGAACACGATTGAAGGATTATGACAGGAAGGACAGCTCGATATAGCTGGTTGTTGAAAGCCACATATGTGGCAGCGCATCCGATGGTTGTCTCCGTGATATACCAACGGCGTGTCACAGTGGGGACAGGCAGCTTGCCAGCCACATTTTTCACAGAAAACAACGCGGGCTGTGCCGCGGCGATTCAAAAAGAGAAGTACTTGTTCTTTTTTGCTGAGTGTCTCCTGGATCGCTTTTAGGAGTGGCGTCGAGAGATAAGGGCTGCGAGAGAATTTAGTACGATCCTTAAGATCGACCACTGTTATTTTGGTGGTGTGATCGTTTTTGCCTTTGGCGAGTTCTTGCATGCGAATGATAGGGCGCTTTTTTTGCTCTGCTAAAAAGTAGTCAACTACCGGGGGCGTTGCCGAACCGAGCACCACTTGGCTTTGGTGAATCTGTCCCAATTTAGCTGCGACGCGTGCGGCATGGTAATGCGGCGCCTGGTCTTGCTTATATGAGTTTTCGTGTGCCTCATCAATGACGATAACGCCAATCTTGCGGACTGGACTAAAGAGAATAGAGCGCGGACCAATAACTACAAGTGGCTCCTTGCTTTGGGCGATTCGCAGCCAGACCTTTTGGCGAGCTACACCGGTGAGTTGCGAGTGCATAACAACCACCCGATCGCCAAAAGTTGTACGAAAGGCTTGAGCAAGCTGTGAGGTGAGGCTGATTTCGGGCGTAAGGATAAGCGCTGAAAGACCTTGTGTTATTGCTTTGCGGGCGAGCTCAAGATATACTCGCGTTTTTCCGCTTCCGGTTTCACCATGCAAGATAAATGTTCCGCTACCCTCAATCTGTTTGAGCGCGTCAGACTGTTCGGGAGTGAGCGCCGGAAGGTCGGGATCTGCCGGTGCTTCAACCGAAGAAGTCACAGACCCCGAAACATGTTTATTTAACAACGAATTTGGTAGAAATAGCTGTACTACTGCTCCCGAGGGCGCCGGATAATATGCGTAAAGCCACTCGATCATTTTGAAAGTAACAGGCGAGAGCGGTTGAATCGCGAAAACTTCGGTAATAGGTTTGGCTGAAAATTTTGGCTTTGGAACTTCTCGCACAACAACGCCGAGGAGTGACTTCGCACGCAACGGTACTGTAACAATACTCCCGACAGGAATATGCTCATCAGCACTGTATGTTAGTGCGTCTTTACCGTGGTACTGAAGGCCAGCAACCAGAACCTCAAAGTAGTGCATACTCTTATTATATGATGTCGCGTGGATAAAATCCCAAAAAGATGTTGAAAACTTGGCCGACGATCGCTATACTTTATGTACGTTGTTTGAATAACAATAAGAGCTTATGCTAGATACATTTATTACATCACGAGTTCGACGCAAGATCATAGTCATCTATGCAAAATATCCCGACTTCAAGACGCATGTTCGAGGCCTTGCCAAGCTGATCAAAGAAGATGCTGGCAATATCCAACGAGAACTGAAGCGCCTGGAGAAAGTTGGTTTTCTTATATCTGAAAAACAGGGTAACACCAAGATCTATCATACGAACAAGCAGTTCCCAATTTTTAAAGAGTTACAGAGCATCGTGCTTAAATCACAGCGCACGACACAGAAAAAACAAGTTCT
Source organism: uncultured Candidatus Saccharibacteria bacterium (assembly GCA_964600185.1). Lineage (GTDB taxonomy): Bacteria > Patescibacteriota > Saccharimonadia > Saccharimonadales > UBA4665 > DATASD01. The sequence continues at coordinate 9,559 of CAZRIO010000031.1, forward strand.
TTAGATCAAACACTTGCAAAAAACACCTCAATAACCTACAATTGAAACCGAAATGATACAAGTTACACGTAAAGACTCAAAAGAATCTTCAGAAAACCTGCTTCGCCGCTTTAACCGTAAGGTACAGCAAGCTGGCGTCATTGCCGTTGTAAAGCAAGCACAATATTTCGAAAAGCCGATCAGTAAGCGTGAACGACGCGCGAAAGCAATTGTTCGCCAAGAGCGCAAAGCTCAGAAGATCAAAAAGATTAAACTCGGCCAAAAATAAGGTGATGCTAAAGCAGCAAATTGAGCAGGATCTAAAAACTGCTTTATTAGCAGGTGACAAGGCCCGCGTAACTACATTGCGTGGGCTTAAAAGCGTTATCCTCTATGCTGAGGTCGCAAAAGGTATTCGTGATACGGGATTGCCAGATGACGAGATCCTGACGCTTTTCGCAAAAGAAGCGAAGAAACGACAAGAGAGCGCTGATTTATACGAAAAAGGCGGCAGCCCTGAAAAGCAGGCTGCAGAACTTGAAGAAAAAGCGCTCATCGAAGCATATCTGCCAACGCAAATGAGCGAAGAAGAACTCAAGGCACTTATTGAGACAGCAGTTTCGGCATTACCGACAGTTTCGCCTCAGGCTATGGGCCAGGTGATCGGTGCGGTAAAACAAAAAGCTGGTCCTACTGCCAACGGTGCGCTTATCGCACGTCTGGTAAAAGAAAGGCTGCAAGGCTAGATGATTATTCTGACCGGAGTTGCTGGCGCCGGTAAAAGTATGCAGGGAAAACTGCTTGCAGACGAGCACGGTTATGCATGGATTTCGAGTGGTGAGATTTTTCGTGTCCTCGTAACGGGTAAACGTCGTCAGGAAATGCTTGAAGGTAAGCTTTTGAGTGACGAAGAAGTGATTCGGATTTTTGATAAGGTTTTCGACTTGATTGACGTAGAAGAAGAATTTGTTCTTGATGGTTTTCCGCGTACGATTCCTCAAGCAGACTGGCTGTTAGAACAGATCCACACAGGCCGGATTAGCCTAAACGCAGTCGTTCATTTGGCTGCATCAGAGGAAGTGGTTCGTGAACGTCTCATGGCTCGTGGCCGGCAAGACGACACTGAAGCGGCTATTGCCAAGCGCTTTGAAGAATATCGAGTTGCTACGTTACCGATTCTGGAACACTTCAAAAAAGAAGGGGTAACGATTTGCGATATTGACGCCTCGCAAGAGCCACGTGAAGTTCACGATGCGATTCTGCGTTGTATTGACCGCTAAGGGCATTCTGTTGCATCATTGAAATTATGAAAAACGCGATTAAAACTGAAGCCGAAATTGCCGCAATGCGTAAGAGTGGTCATATGCTTGCAACTGTATTGCAGACACTTCGTGCAGAAGCCAAAGCCGGTATGACACCAAAAGATATGTCGGCTATCGCCACCAAAAAATTGCGAGAACTTGGGGGCGATCCTGTGTTCAAAGGTGTTCCTGGTCCACCTCCATTTCCTGACATCATCTGTATCTCGGTCAACGAGCAGGTTCAGCACAGTATACCGAGCGATATCCCATTCAACGATGGAGATGTTGTGAATTTTGATTTTGGCGTGAGCTATAAGGGGATGATTACCGATGCGGGTATCTCGATTTGCATTGGCAATAATCCGTCATCTGATGCACGGCGATTACTGGATGGCACCGAAAAAGCATTGGCCGCTGGGCTGGCAGAAGTTCGTGATGGCTGTCGAGTGGGGGATATTTCTGCGGCAATTGAACGCGTTTTGAGACAGTATCGTTTAGGTATTGTTCGTGAACTTGTGGGACATGGTGTGGGTCACGATCTACACGAAGATCCTGAAATCCCAAATTACGGCTCAGCAGGGCGCGGGCCAATATTGAAGGCGGGCATGACAATTGCCATTGAACCCATTACGACGCTCGGAAGTCCAGCTATTGCACAGCTGCACGATGGTTGGACTTTAGTAACGCGCGACAGGAGTTGGTCGGCGCAATTTGAGCACACAGTGCTCGTTACTGAAGACGGCTACG
>CAZRIO010000032.1:0-11450 GCA_964600185.1 uncultured Candidatus Saccharibacteria bacterium
TTGCTGCTTGTGATGCGTGTTCAATGTTCTATCCTAAAATGGTTAACCTAACGACTACTCGTGTCGAAAGCTTCTTCGGTGAGTTGGCATATATTGAGCTACGACTGAAAGCTCTGGGTGTATGATAGTGGTATACAAAGGTTTACGTTGGTATACATTTGTCTTATACTGGCTTTAGGAGGACTATCTATGTCAGCAACCCAAGCTATCAAGTTAGACGACGAAATGAACAATCGATTAAAAGCACTTGCGCACCAACGCAACAGATCAGCACACTGGTTGGTACGTGACGCACTGCAGCGATACCTTATCGAGGAAGAGCGCTACGAGCGTGAAAAGGCAGAAGACTTGGCGGAATACGAAGACTATCTACTAACTGGTAAGGCCATAGATAACGATATAGTGGCGTCCTGGCTCGATGAGCTTGCAAGCGGCAAGAAGACTGCATGGCCAAAACAAAAGTAGTCTGGCGTGAACGCGCGCTTGAGGATATTGCTCGCCTTTACGACTTCTTGTTCAAAAAGAATGAAGAAGCGGCCACAAAAGCAGCCCAGGTAATTTTACGAGGCAGTTCACTACTCGAAGAATCACCACGACTCGGACGTCCGATGGCAGACGGCACAGGGAGACGCGAATTGTTTATCCCGTTTGGAGCTGGGTTTTATGTTCTGCGGTACTTCCTGGCGGAGGATACTGTCGTTATCGTTCGTGCTTGGCATGGACGCGAGGATAGAAAAGAAGATTAGATCTACGCGACTCACTCACAAAATACAAAAACCCTCGGATGCTCGAGGGTTTTTGTATTAGCGCGGTTTCGAGAAAATATTCTTGGTACGAAATGGTGAACCTAACGTATATATTTAGGTCGACAGGATTTTGATGTAAACCTGAGCCTGGCAGCGCAGAGTAATCTACTTGTGCATGACACCAGGACTCATTCAAAATGCGAAACACTTTGTAGCCAAAGTTATTGAAATTGAGCGACAAGCTTCATCGGCAGCTGTTGTATCTTCTGAAGAGACAGAGGATTATCTTGCACTCACGAGTCACGAGGTCCGTCTTCAACCTCGTACATGTCTGTTATTTTTCCTTGCAGTTTTTGGTCAGCAGCCCACCATTTATCTCTACCTTCCTCTGTATCGGTAGAGATACTATCTCGTTCCTCTTCGGCATTGTCCACGGCATTCTTTGCGGCTTGCCACTTATCTTTCCAAGCATACAAGCCCGATGCTACAGCCACCGCCGCGATACCTGCTGTCAGGCCCACGTAAGCTCTTAGTGAATCGATATGCTCGGGGACGAAGTCGGGAGCGGGAATAGAAGCTTCTGGCATTGATGGTAATTGCTGCTCATTATTATTCATACCCATGTAACGAAATATAACATAGACGGCAGTAACGGCATGATACTTTTACTTCGTAAAAAGCACCAAGAAAAATACCCGACGCAAGGTCGGGCACTTTTCTTGGTGATCCCAAGGGGAATCGAACCCCTGTTGCCGGGATGAAAACCCGGTGTCCTAACCGCTAGACGATGGGACCGTGAGCGAGGCAAGCGATTTGTATTTACATAAAATCATTTGCCGAACGAACAGTTTTATGTGCGAAGCACATGGAACCAAAATTTGCTGCGTGCCCGTAGGCACGCTCGCTGTTTGGACTGATTTATTTTAACATAACGGGGGTAGAAATGGAATACTTTAGCGCCTCGATACCCCTAATTCACAAGCCGAGAGCAATTCGCCATGGATAACAAATCCTTTTTCTAGGAAAAACAGAGGTCTTCCCCTATAATCGCTCAGGTTATGAGTGAGCATACATCCCCCCATGAAGCACTCCGTTGGAGTTTTAACGACCAACAAACCCTCGGTGAAAATATTAAGCTAACCAACGAAGCTCGCCTCGGGCGGGGATCACAAGGCGAGGTATTACCTGCCGAAGATGCAGAGGGACATAAGTATGCCGTAAAAGTGCAAGCGGTAGCGGGAGAAGATGCGTCTCCAGATGTGCAAAAGGCCAGCGCGGCTTTTCGAAGAGAAGGCGAGATCCTCATGAAGCTCCGCCATCCCAACATTATTCACGCCTACAGCACTGGGGTACATCGGTTCGAAGGCATTGTCCGCGGACGCGATGGCAGCGAATTCTTCTCACAAACGACTTTTTTCGATTATATTCTTATGGATCGCGCTGAGTACGGTTCGATTGCCGACTACATTGGAAAACTCAAAAAAGACCCAGAGCTTCCGCCTGATCACCCGCGAAGATTATCGCCTGCCCTCAGCGCTGCAATCATCCTCCAAACTGCCGAAGGCTTACGGCACGCTCATGCCGAACAAGATATGGAGCCAAACCAGCCGGATCCGATCATCCATAGTGACATTAATATACGAAATATTGTCCTCGGTGCCGGCAAAAAGGGAATGAAGGTGATGATAGCCGACTTCGGTGTCTCTCATGGTGGCGACGGAGAGACAGTCCTCGGTGCTCCGCTCCATGCTTTTAGCCCGTTCTTCGCTTCACCACGGCAAATTGAAACAGGAGCTGTAGGCGTCCTTGATGACGTGTATTCACTCGCGGTAACCGGTTACTATCTCTTGAGCGGTGAACCCCCCATAACACCGCAACACACCCACGACGCAAAAGCGCACCGAACACAAAAAATCCCCCCTATAAAACCCGCTTCGATGGAAGGCCGTGAAATAGTCGAGGAGCTAGAGGTAACACTGCTTACCGGCATGGATCGAGATGAAAAGCGGCGATTCTCCTCAATGGGTGAATTTCAGGCGGACGCTAAAGAAGGCTTAGCGCGAGCCGAAACACGGGCTGCCAAAAACAAGACGTATTTCGACCTAGCCACCGTTATTGTGGACAATCAAGCAACCACTTGGCCGCAAAAACTTCTGGGAGCCGAACTTCCAAAGGTCGAAGATTCCGCCGCCGCGTCACAAGCAGATATACCGAAGCCTGAAGCTGAAGCACCCAATGCCATTCCTGATACTGAAACCGAAATTGTACCTAACCCCACCGATACGAAAAAATTCCGCGTACCATTAAAACGTCGGAAAATCCTCTGGGGATTAGGTGGATTGGCGGCAACCGCAGTTGCCGGTGGAGGAATATGGCTCAACGAGCACAACAGCCCAAAGATTGAAACTCCTGCTGAGCGCGCCGAACGCGAAAAACTCGATCAAGAACGACAGGCGATTACCGGCTTCGCGTATGAAGTGGTGGATTTCTTAAACAAAAACAATCATGACAGTGATGTCCCCGATGTACTTCGCGAGATTATCCCCTATGACCCCGAAGGCGTGGTGCCACATATTGAGCAAGTGTTTGCAAATTACAGCGGAGCGGCAGCAGCTTTACTGGCGTCCTATCTCGTCCCTTACAATCCTGCGGGTGCCACCAAGCTCATGCAGGGCTACCTAAGTCATCAAAAATACAAAGAAGCGCTCATGGTCGCAACGCGACTAGCCTCGTTCTCTCGAACACCAGCGGGCAAAGATGGCAATTGGGAAGCGGAGGTACAAAACGTACGTAAGACAGTTACAAATGCGGTCGGCGACAAGGTAACCGAGCGTCAAGATGCCGATAAAATACTCAACGCCGCGCTTAACCCTAAAGACCCCGCAGCTGCCATAGCACTCCAAGATTTTGATGCTCCACAATACGAAAGCTGGGCAGTAGAAGTTTTGGCCGCCGCAATTGCACCGCACAATAGCGCAGCGGTCGGCGATGAATTACGGCGCCGCATCGATGGCATTAAAAACTTAGATGGCAACGACCTTGAACATGCGTGCAGCATGATCGAGGTGATCGGTCGAAGTCTCGCACCGTATGCTCCCGACGTTGTGGCCGAATGTATTGTGCGGCTTGATGCTACGGGACAAACCACCAATTCGGCTTACGACGCTCAGCAACGTCTTGCTGTCGCATTGGTGCCATACAAACCGGAAGCTACGGTTGCGTATGTGAAGGGTGGTAGCGAAGATCCCAACAAATGGCAAACGCATCGCTGGAACATGACCACCTTGGTAGCACTTGCCAAAGTTAATCCTGGCCTTGTAATGACAATGCGCTCGCATATTACAAGCTCGCCATTCATAGAGTGGATTGATGCGAGCCTCACCCCGCTTGACGCTACTGCCCGTGCCAAAGCATTGGACGTGCTACCAACCTCTAACGGACTGTATTTGGGAGACTCCAAATACGTGCTTGATGCATTACTGCGAAGCCGTCAGCCAAAGGCGCAATAACTGCCTAAAACTACCGCTCCACTTATATCTGAAGGACGAGCTTACTCGCCGTTTGGCCGTCCGCTTTCTTCCGCGAGCCGCCTCATCAACATTCTATGAATCATGGCGATATAAGTTAATCCATGCTCGTGGAGCATGCCATCGCCTAACTGCGTTGTTGTGTGGTCAGCGAGATACGTCTGTTCGTCGCTAAATTCGCTTCTAACCACCGTAAGTTTGTCGGGATCCACCTCGGTTTTAAATGGATCGGCCTCCGGATCCTCAATGAGTTCCTGGAAATACTCGCCTATAGTACTCTTTTGCACTCTGGGAAGGACACCGCCGCCATGGGCGAATTTTATAGCGCTGTACGCTACAAGGATCTCTCTTTTCACCGGGGACACATCAAAATGTAGCCCGCAGTTTTTAATTCGCTTATCTATCCAGCCTGCGAACGGGCCCTCTTGCTCATCGTTGAGTATTGCGAGGGGGTCAGGTTCATTTTCTGCTCTATTGATATGTTCGGGCAAAATAATTCGATTGCCAGTTACCATGCGCTGCCTACCCCTGCCCAACAACTGGCACACCCAGCTGCGCCTCGACTGACTGATACATTATTGCCGTACCCATCGCTGCGGCAGCTAGCTGAGCACTATTACCTCGTAAAAGATTCGTTACATAGCCATGTAATTCGCGCTGTTGGTCGTGGAATACATGGATAATATCTACCACGTCATCCGTAGATAAAGCTTCCGGGCGTGCTGGATCCGGCTTTTGTTTGACACGACTAAAATACTCGTCCATCACCTCCTCTTGAACAGTTGGCAAGGGACGGCGATAAGCATACCCCATGGCACGGTAAGCGGTGCCAGTTAGCCTCTTGGCAATATCCAGGTCAATAGGCGGCGCACCCGCACGGCGCACGGCAGCATGGACTTCGGCAAGCTGATCGTCTAAGAATTGCGCTATCAAGCCCTGTTCACCCAAAAGTTTTGCAAATGGTTCCGGTCGCCACTCAGCACGCCTGATGTGTTTGGGCTGAATTTCTGGGATATGCAAACCTTCGGGACGAGCCATACCTACCGACTAGCCCTGCTCGACCGACAAGATATTTCCGGCAGGATCCTTGAACCATGCGATGTCCGGACCATTGCCACTGGCGAGTCCGCGCATCACACCCTTTTCGTCGGTTTTCATGTTTTCGCCAAAGTCGTAACTTTCGAATGTAATACCTTTGGTGGCCATTTCATCAACCGCTTTGTCGATGTCATCAACCGGAAAGCCCAAGATTGTAAATACCGCTGGCTCATGATCGGCCTTTGGGTAAATCAAAAATTTCGCACCAGTTACGATATGCAAGAACAACATGCCGTTTTCTTCGGTCACATCAAGCCCAAGTGTGTCGCCATAAAAAGCTTTTGCCTCTGGAATATTTGGTACCGCAAAGGCGCCATATACTGCACAATCTTTAAACATGTTCATCCCCCTATTTGGCCGCGAAGAGCCGTTCGTTATAAATGCCCTCCCATCATACATTCTGCTTCCGCTTTTAACCAAAAGAAAACCCCCGGGTATCAATTCCGGGGGGTTTTCTGAGAGTGTTCCTTGAGCGGTCAGTCATTGCTCGTTACGTGTAACTCTAGCACGTTTCGGGCGGGTTGGCTACCGTTTATCCACAGCTTTGTTACAAAAGGTTGCGGGCAAGACGACGCTTTTGGAAGAAGAAGTGTGCTACTGCTGCGGCGATCGAAGTACCTGCGAAGATACCGATCACGTTACCTGCACCCGTGTTTGGAAGGGTTGGAGCAGGAGTCGTTGGGGTTGCAGGAGTACATTCAGGTGAGCCGGGAGCCGGAGTACCACCAGGGGTACATGGCTTAGGACTACATTCCTGGCTACCAGGTGCTGGCGTGCCGCCAGGTTGGCAAGGTTGTGGTGGCAAAGTAGGACTTACTTTAGCGACACAGTTACCGGTACCAGTGATAGTCTGGTCACCTGTTGGGGTTGCAAAGTGCAAGGTTGGGGTAACACTGTAGTTACCAGCTTTAGCGTAGGTGTGGTTGGTTGCGACCATAAGGGCGTTGGCACCAGTACCAGGCTTTACAGCACTAGTCTTGTTACCGTCACCGAAGTCGAAGTCAACACTTGTGAGGCTCGCACCGTTACCAGCAGTCGCCTTCAGGCTGAATGCGTAAGCAAGCTTGTTGCTTTCGCTTGGCATTGTAACTTGCAAGTAAGCACAGGTGAAGAATGGTGCTTCAACCTTAACTGGCTTTGTACATTGACCAGCAGGAGCGACAGTTGCGCTACCGCCAGCAGGCAAGTTTACATATACGGTTACTTTTGCAGTCCAGTTACCAGCTTTGGTGTAAGCGTGTGTAACTTTAGTGCTTGGGCTGTTTTGTGAAACAGTTGCACTGCCATCACCGAAGTCGTAAACGACGTGGTTGATGCTTGCACCGTTACCGGCACTTGCTGCAGAGCTAAAGCTGTATTCGTTCAGTTTGCCAGTTGCGCTCATTTGCAAAGCGTCACAGCTGTAGTTTGGAACTACTGGCTTGTTGGTTGTGATAGGGTTACCACATTGGTTGAGGACAGCGAACTGCATAACACCCTTGTCGTTAAACAAGACAGTTACAGGCAAGCTGCTACTCAAGAAGACCGTTTGGTCACTCGAACCGTACAAGGTTTCACCCGCAATGTTGTAGGCAACCTGTGGATAGTGCGAGTTAGCGTGGCGACCGAGGCTCCAAGCGTCGGTAGCAACAACACGGCCATCAACGACGATAGTACCGTCTTTCATGGCAACACCAGACTTAGCAGACGAAACGAAACGGCTGTAGTCACTTGGTGCAAGACCGAACTTAGCGTAAATATCACGCAAGTCGCTCTGGCTGTTAATGTGGTTGACCAAATCTTGAGGATTCGAGAAACCACAGTTAATGATTGAGTTAGTAGTACAATCTTGGGCTGCAAAACTCTTTTGCTTAGCTGCAATACCTGCGCCGGCAGCTCCGACAACGGCGAGGGCAAAGACGCTAGCGATGATTACCTGCTTAGCAGATACCCGGCGCAAACGTGTCAGTGCGTTATGTAATATGTTCATCTGTAACACCTCCCTTGATGTTTGACTCTATATTACAATATCAAACCGCTTTTGTCAATAAGTTTATAACCTTTTATAGTGTTACATTTGCAACATGTTATCGCCGTGAAGTGTTACAGGTGTTATAAAAGGCTATTGTTTAGATGGCATCTTCCGGGTCGTATCAGTGGAAACTACCGTTGAACTCGAGGGTAAAAGCTGTGATTTAGGGAAACTAAAGCCAAAAGTGCTCCCCTTACCGGGCTGACTCTTAAAGATAATGGCCCCTCCTTGGGCAATAACCACCTTTTTAGCCATAAAAAGCCCGAGCCCGGTGCCATCTGGACGCGCACGTTTGGCGTTTTCGGCTCGATAAAACTTCGTAAATAGATGATGTTGCTCCTGTTTTGGCACCCCAATACCATTATCTGTCACCGTAAATTCGATAGTTTGCGGCCTTTCCACCAAATTGACCGTTATAGTGCCACCGCTGGGCGTGTAATAGATGGCGTTATCAACAAAATTCATAATAACCTGCCGGATTTTGGTCTCGTCAAACATGAGATTTGGGAAATGCTCAGGCTTTTTAAACATTAATTTGAGGTTTCGCGACTCAGCCGTCTCCTGTAATTGATTAATTTCACCTCTGATCACATCGGCGAGATTAGTCGGAATCGGTTCGATCAGGAACTTACCAGTGCGCAAACGCGAGACATTCAACAGATCAGAAATAAGATATACCATGCGCTGCGCGCTCACAAACGACTGATTGAGCAGTCGACGCTGCATGGCATTCAATTTACCCGCATCACCGTCCAAAACCATACTCACATAGCCCTTTACAGAGGTGAGCGGCGTCCGCAGCTGATGGCTTGCCATACTAATGAAGTCATCCTTGGTCTCGTCCAGCAGCTTCAATTTGTCATTAGTGCGACGAAGTTTCTTGGTTGCTTCGTCAATTTTCTCTTGTAATGTCTCGTTAAATTTCTCGATCTGCTCAAAATGAAGCGCGTTTTGCACCGCAATAAACAACTCTTTCGTAATAATATCGATGATCTTAATATCTTGGTTGTTATAGGGGTTACCACTGCGTTTCGGCCCAAGTACCAAATAACCAAGCCCCTCGTGATGCAAATCCGCCTCTGATACCAGTCGCCCCAACACCGCAATACCATTTTTCGTCAGAAGCCTTCGCAGCGCTCCCTGATCCGGCGGCAATGCATCTGTTACGAGAATAATATTAGAGGCATGCGGAGTGATATGCCGGACGCTCGCCACATCCTGCGCAGAGAAATTCTTACTCGCCGTACCGATAATTTGGCGTGGACGGAATTCCGTTTCTTTAATTCCGAACAGACAAAACTCAGCTTTAAGGTGTTCAGCAATCACGGTTGAGGCCTGCTTCAGGAGCTTCTCAAGCTCAATATTCTCTACTAACACCTTGTTAAGACGGTCAATGAAGTTTTGCGGATCATAGACATCCTGATAAAAAATGCGATTGGTGAGCTTTCTAAATATTCTTCCAAGGGGCTGGAACAATGCCGCCACAATCAAGGTGATAGACGCAAGCAGGAATAATGTACGGCCGTTAAGCGAAGTGTGGAGCAAATGCGTACTCACCAGCACAACCAACACCACATACAAGAGCGCCGCACTTCCCACGGTCAAAACATAGGTTACCGCGCGAACGGTATACAACCGAATATCGAACAGTTTGTGACGAATAATTGCCGTCGTCACCGAAACCGCAAATAACAGGGTAAAAAATGGCCCAATCCATACAAGACTACGTTGTCCCATAAGCGGCAGTGACAGATTGGTAACAAGTGCAGGAATACTCGCCCAGAACGCACCATAGAAGGTATACGCCAGTTGCGTTCGGCTTAAACCGCGTAATCGACGGACTTTCAGATAAAAAGTCACGTACACGAGCATAAAGAACACCGAGAAAAACGCCGCATACAGTATAAATGGACCTTTATTGGGCGTTAGGATATTCAAAGTGTCAGTAATTTCGATGCTGCGGATGAATAATCCGAAATCAGCTAAAAACAATACTGCAAACACTGCGAATGGAATAGCGGCAATTAACATATGCCGGACACTCAATTGGCGGTTCTCGGGGAAACTAAGGGCAAAGAACCATATAAATATCGGAATAATCATGGGTCCGATGTAAAACAGCTCAGCACTCAAATGTAAAATCGCCGGATTGCGCGTGAGTAATACCAGCATGTCGCCGAAAGCCCAGCCGATCACCCCGAGCATTGTCACCGCAAAGAACCAACCGTAAGCTCGGCGATATGTACGAACCAAGACCACCAGAGCAAAGATCGTGTTAATAACGATCGTAGTCAACAGCGTCAGAAACGGCAGGATCGTATGGTGGTTAATTGTAATGTCCACTATGCAAATAATAGCATGAGCGACATGGTAACGACATCGGTAATCTCGGGCTTAGGCGGCAAGGCCAAGCGGAGGGATGCGAACTGGACGGCCAAAAGCCTGTGGTTGCGAAGGAGTGATGCCGTATTTCGTAAAGAGTGCACTGTTGTAGTGAACTTTTTGCAGAGTTACGGCGTCACGGACGGCAACCTTACTCATGATGCGCGTGATTACTCTCTCGGAAGTGCCGCGTTGGCGCAATTCTTCTTCGTAAAGCGCTTGGCTTCCCACCTCTGCCTCACAGCCGAACAGATCAGTGTGCGGATCGTTCATCGTGGCGTAGTCGTAGCCACGGCGCACAATTTTACCGCGTGTATCTGATCCAATTGCCCACACCACTGCTCCACCGAGTTTTTCAACGATGAGTGGGTTAACACTACCCGGTTGGCTATCGTCGATGATGACACGGCCTTCGAGGTTAGTAATACCGAGCGCTTCCAGATCGAGCTGACTCTTTTCGCCGGCAATTGCCGAAATAGTGGCCATGCTCGACATAATCGCTTCGCGCTCGTTCTCGGCAGCTACGATATTTGGCGCCGATGCCATCGCCTTTTCCATAAGTTTAGGATTCGGGTCGTACACATGGATCTTAGAATCAGGATATTGCTGTGCAGTAATTTCCGCAATTCGCATACCAATCGCACCGAGCCCGAGCACGCCGATCGAAGCCGGCACACCTTGCTCCGCTTCTGGTAACGTCTTTTCAAGGGTCGACGCCAGGATCTTGTTGATCAGGGCGATCGTGCCACCGTGACCAGTAGTAACTGTAACGTTTTCGTTGGTAATCTTTTGACCAAATCGAGTATGCGACGGCAAACTTGCGCCAAGCCCGACATGCGTTATGCCAAAACGGTGATAGGCAAAATCGACAGCGGCATTCACGTTGTGGTTCGTCGCTCTTGAAAGCGTGGAGACTGACTCGCCGAGGTCGGCGCGCATGTCTTCGAACACTGGTGCAAAAATAAGATACCCGCGCTTGCCATTTTGTTCGGCATAGGTGTCGATAACAAACGGTGGCAAACCGGCCAACATCTGGGCGCGTAATTCGTTTGGAATATAGCGGAAGGCAGGTATCAGCTCTACCTCTCGGCCATAATCTTTGTGGTCGCGGCCCATTCGAGCCGGCACAACAAACGCATGGCTGCCATCGGCATCTAACGCCACGCCCTCTCTTGGCTGATCATTGTAGTTTGCAAAGGTCGACTCAATAAACACGCGAGTTGCATCAAGCTCGATTTGTGAAACTTTATCACCATGTTGTCGTTCAAGATAATCAACAAGGCCAAGAATTTTCTCGCTCGACCTTTGCTCTGAGAAGTCGGTATAAAATGCTTGGCGTTCTTCGAGTGTTTCAGGAATATCTAGAAAGCCAGCTTCTTGTGCCCATGAGCGAACATCTTCCTGTATAGCAGAAAGTTCTTCGCCTTCAACTTTCTCAATAGATTGCGCACAATCACTAAGTTCAAAGAATCCTTCGAGTAATTCGCGACTGCGCGGCAAAGCGCCTTCGCCTTCAATAACGTCAAAACTTGTAAAAGCAGGTGGAAATTCCGATGTATGTAACTCAGGTAGCTGTATCATTGGTGCTGCCATAGTTTTTCTCCCAATTAATCTCTCGAACGAATCGTGAGTACAAAAAACGGCCCAAGTGTTTGTACACTTAGATCCTTTTATTCTACTAATCCA
>CAZRIO010000033.1:0-9630 GCA_964600185.1 uncultured Candidatus Saccharibacteria bacterium
CGGCCTCCGGAGCCACAATCCAGCGCTCTAACCAAACTGAGCTACATCCGCCAAATTAACAGATAGAAGTGTATCATTTTTCGTTTAAATAATCCAGCAGTAAATGAGAGCGGGGTCACACAATTATCTTGATATTTCACCTAGATCAGAGGGCGGGGATGGTATAATTGCCTGAATTATGAGTGCCGAAACATTGCATCCTGTCTCGACTGAGACGCTTGTGGCGTATTCTCCGCGAATGCCCGAGCAACCAGCAACTGTGGAGGAGCTACGTGAGCGTCTCGCGCTCGGCACGCCTTTTGATGAGGTGAGTCAAGCATATTTTACAAGCACCAGCACGGATGCCTATATGGATCTGGTGGGGGATTTGTATTTTGACACATTGGACAAATGCACGCCAGCATACGAAGAAGGGGAAAGCAAAGCGTCGATACTCATCCCAAATATGGTGGCTGCGCATCAGGAGTACGGACATATTGGACATACGCTTGAGCAGTATATTCCTGAGGCTCGCGGCAAACACCCGCGCCGTATGATGCTGTTTTGTAACTGGCCGGAAGGTGCCGACAATAAACGTGTTGAGCAGACGCTTGAAATTGTCACTGACTTTCAAAAAGCACATCCCGAGGTGCCGCTCGGCTATTGCGAGCGCGAACTCAGCGCCAGCACGGCAATTGGAACGATTCTTAAGATGACTATTGATACGATGTTGCTCGGAGTGCGCCACTCCAAGCGACTCGACGACATTATGATCGCAGCGCATGCAGCCGATATCGTCTCGCTGAGTCGGAATCATTTCGATTCTTTGTATGGAGCATTTACGGCCCCTCAGGAAGACCCCATGATAGCTGTTAAGCCGCGCGTTTTACGTGAGCGCAGCGGGGGCAGATTCCCTAACCTTGATTCGGTCGTAGGATGGTCGGATCTGTATTCGGAGCGTACTCGATCGGCGCTCGAACTTGGCGTGGGCATGTCTGCACGCGGCTATATGATGGCAAATGGTCCGCAGGTTAATCGACGACTCGGCGAGCTGCATAATCTTTTATATCGCATTGCTCCAAAAGAACGCCAAGAAATGCGCATGCCCTTGCTCGCTAGGGGAACGGAATTAGTTACCTCAACTCGTCGTGAATGGGCTCATATCGCGGCAGGAGGCTCACCGCGAGTGTACTGGGAGGGCGACATGCAAATGACCGAACCCTACAGGGAGGCGGAAATAACGACCGATATCGATGATGATATACGGGATAAGGCAATAATGAAAATTGTGGCCGGCGATGGACCTTCACTGCTGACATATGAACTGCAACGACTAAAAGATGCTGGTTATAAAACTGAAGAGCGAAGCGAACGAGTAAAACGTCTGATTAATTTTGCAAATACGCTATTGGGAAGTGGTCTCCATGAAGAACCATGGCCACAGGTTATTGATGACATGATACGTGTACACGAAGCGAAGTATTCATAATATACCAGTCATAAACGTACATTGGCGCCCCGGGAGGGATTTGAACCCCCGACCTTGAGCTTAGAAGTCTCTTGCTCTATCCAACTGAGCTACCGGGGCAGGCCTAGCGTCATTATACCAGAGGTGTGGCCTGGCTTTAACTGCGGAAAAATTTACGAATCGGGTAACTAAACAAAGTCATACCGGTAAAGAGGGTAAAAGCATGTCCGCGCGTCAGGAGTCGATAATCGCGAACACCGGTGATTTTGCTGAGGGCTGGGTTGACCGTGTTGTCTCGCGTGGCATGCACGGAAATAATCTTACGGGTTGAATGTTCAAGTTTTGTAAAACTGTTTGGTAGCTTCGCAATCGATTTGGCGAGCAACGGATTGCCAAGACTGGTCATCGTTCTGAGCGGGCTGCAAAGAGTTGCAACTTTTGTAACCTTGTCAGGACGAGCGGCCAGTGCGTTGATAGCAACCGTACCGCCCGCAGAGACACCAATCAAGTAAACCGGGCCGCGCATAGCATCGATGTCGGCCAACAGTTTTTGCATTTTTGTATCAAGAGTGGCTGCAGAATCTTCCCATCGAAAAGCGCCAACATGCGCCGTGTAGCCATAAAATTGCCAAATAAAAGCGAAGAAAGCATATATGCGATCCCAATTGCCAACTCCAGTAATGATGATGAGGTTTTTGCTCATGGATCTCCGACTTTGGTGCGAGTGGCGGGAATCGAACCCGCATCTCCAGCTTGGAAGGCTGGCATAATAGCCTTTATACAACACTCGCAGATCGGAGTTGACAGGAGTATTATAGCAGACTACATCTCGTGGAGAACGGTAATATTGGCGCCAATGCTATTTAACCGTTCTGCGAGGTCTTCGTAACCGCGGTTGATGGTGTACACATTGCGCAAAATCGAGATACCGTCGGCGGCGAGCATACCGATGAGCAATAAGCTGGCTGGGCGCAGCGCGGGCGGACAAACCACGTCGGCTTTGCTGAACTTGGTCGGGCCGTTGATGTACAAACGGTGTGGATCGGCCAATTCGACCTGCATGCCAACTTTGGTCATTTCGGTATAATAAATGGCGCGGTTTTCGTACATCCAGTCGTGGATGAGCGTGCGGCCTTTGGCGACGCCAGCGATTGGCACGAAATATGGCAGGTTATCGGCGTTTAAGCCCGGATATGGCAGCGGATGAATTTTTTCAGGTGAGGCGCGAAGCTTGCCGTTATGTTTATGGACAACCAGATCAATGAGATCGGTTTTGCCATTTTCGGCTTTGTAACGCTCGCTTTCATCGTACTGCAGCCCCATCTTTTTGAGTTTCATGAGTTCAAGCGACATGAAACTAATCGGCACGCGACGGATCGTGATTTCGGAGTTAGTCGTTATGGCGGCAGCGGTAAAGAACATTGCTTCAATGGGATCTTCTGCGGGCGCATACGTCACGTTCTTCTTGATAAAGTCGACGCCACGGACGGTAAGGGTAGTTGTGCCGATACCATCAATACGTACGCCGAGTTTCTGCAAGAAGAAACAGATGTCTTGCACCATATAGTTGGCCGAAGCGAATTCGATGATTGTTTCTTCGGTGGTGCGTGCTGCGGCAAACAAAGCGTTCTCGGTGGCGGTATCGCCTGGTTCGTATAACACGATACGACCAGCTGGTTTTTTGTTAACGGTAACTTCGTAGTGGCCCTGGGTAGCGACAATATCCACGCCGAATTCTTCGAGCGCGTACAAGTGTGGTGTTACAGTTCGTTCACCGAGCTTACAACCACCGGCATAAGGAATTTTGAAAGCCTCATAGTCGTGCAGCAACGGCCCCATAAACATCAAAACGCTGCGAGTTTTGCGAGCGGCTTCGGCGTTTAAGTTCTCGAGGTCAAGTTTTTCGGGACGGCGAATTTCCACATCGTTGCCGGTCCATTTAACTTGCACGCCCATGCTTTCGAGTACTTCGATGATGCGGTAGACTTCCTCGATCTTGGGGAAGTTGGTGAAACGCGTCACACCGTAGTTCAAAAGGCTCGCACACAACAGACCAACGGCGGCGTTTTTGCTGGTTTTAAGAGTGATTTCACCGCTTAATTCGTGTCCGCCGTCGATGCGGAGGTTGAGTCCTTGCTCGTTCAAGCTCAAAAGTTGTTTGTTGAGCACATCGCTAATGCGGCCCAGTGTTTCCAGGCTGAGGTTTTGTTTGCCGCGCTCCATGCGGTTTACGGCTGATTGTGAGGTTGCGAGACGACGAGCGAACTCAGCTTGTGTTAAGCCGCGCTCTTGTCGTATCTGAGAGATAAGGTGTCCAATTTTTTCGTTCGGATTGTTCATAACCCTCAGATAATACCATATATGATATTAGTTTCAAGTATTTCGCCAAGGCATTTCGGGCAAAACTGCAGTAATATTCTACTAGTAAAAATCACAACTTGGGCTCAAACGGCAATGCGGTGTAGAATAAAAATATGATCTAGCTTGCATCACAATTTGGGGAAATTTAAGAGGATTTATGTGATGGCAGTATTTGACGACGCAATTGCGGCTCTAGTAGCCGCCGAAGAAAAACGACAACGCGAGGGACTTGAGCTAATCCCGAGTGAAAACTATGTGAGCCGCCAGGTACTCGACACTATGGGCAGCGTGTTCACAAACAAATATTCGGAAGGTTTTCCGGGCAGACGCTACTATGGCGGCCAAGAAAACACCGACCAAGTAGAACAATTGGCAATCGACCGCGCCAAAGCGCTCTTTGGCGCCGATCATGCTAACGTGCAGCCGCATTCGGGCGCACAGGCAAACGAAGCAGCGTATCACTCGTGGCTTGATCCCGGTGACACTATTTTGGGTATGGAATTGAGTCATGGCGGTCACTTGACGCATGGCCGTCCAGGTACGGTACTCGCCAAACTATTCAACTTTATTCGGTACGGCATGAAAGACCCGGAAACCGGAGAAATCGACTACGAACAGTTGCGGGCATTGGCAGTCAAACATAAGCCAAAGATTATTTTGGCCGGCTTTTCGTCGTTCCCGCGCGAACTTGATTACGCCAAGTTTGCCGAAATCGCCAAGGAAGTAAATGCAGTTTTGATGATGGACATGGCGCACATCGCTGGTCTGATCGCCGGTAAACAACTTAAAAACCCCTTTGATTACGGCTTTCATATTGTGACGACCACGACGCACAAAACGCTCCGTGGACCGCGCGGCGGCATGATTCTTACGCGAGGCAAGGTCGGTAATCCTTTGAAAGCTCCGGAAAAAACGGTTGAAAACTTGCCGGTTCTGGTGGATCGTACGGTATTTCCTGGTGTTCAGGGCGGTCCGCTCGAACACGTTATTGCCGCAAAAGCAGTGAGTTTTTACGAAGCCAGCCAGCCAGAATTCCAGGAATATGCCAAGCAGATTCTTAAAAACTCGCAGGCACTTGCCAAGGCGCTCATGGACAAGGGTTTCAAGCTTGTTACGAATGGCACCGACAACCACATGGTTTTGGCTGATGTGCAAAAAAGCTTTGGTTTTCACGGTGGTGAGGCCGAATCGGTGCTCGATAAGATTGGTTTGAACCTCAATAAAAATGTCATTCCTGATGATCCGTTGCCGCCATTTCGTCCGAGCGGTATTCGATTAGGCACGCCGGCAATCACGACACGTGGGCTCAAGGAAGCTGATATGGATTTGATTGCGCGCTGGATGTACGATGCGTTGCAATCACGAAACGACGAGACAAAGCTCGCCGCAATACGTGCTGAAGTTATTGATTTTTCAACGAAGTTTCCGTTGCCAAGCGATCGTTAGCGATTACTCGGTATCTGGTTTGATTTCGTCAAGTGGCGTTGCTACAGGTACGTTACCTGGCCAAAATGTCGTTTTGCCTTGGGGTTTCGCTCGTGCGTCCATACCTTGTTGAAGTATGCCTGTAATCGGCGGGGCAGTAGGGATGAGGCCGGTCGCCCTCAGGGCTGCGCGCACGCCGTCAACAAGATCACTGTACCGTATGCCCGTAGGGATCAATGGACTCTTTGGTAACTCACCTTGATCGGGTGGTGTATGTGGAGGCATTTGAGGTGTATCGCGGGTTATGCCCATCTCGGCGAGAGCGGCCACTTCTGCGGCAACTGACGCTACTCCTGCACGCCTAGCCCGGATCATACCGTCCGCGTTAATACCTACACGTTGAGCGCGAATAACACCTTCCCCTAATTGAGCTCCAGGGATGCGTCTGGGGAAGCCTTTACGAGTAATCTGTGGCTCTGGCAACGATTTGACTAACTGTTCGCCAGGGACGCGTTCAGGGAGATGTGTGAGAGTCTGCGGTACTTCCGGCAATGGTTCGATGGTTCCAGAGAGTACATGGCGGCCTACAGAAGGTGCTGCTGGTCGGATTTTCCCACCTAAGACTACGCTTGTAGTGGGTTGTTCTTCTTCTGGCTGCCCGGGTTGTGCTGGTTCAGGCGCGGTAACTTCTTCAGTTGTCACCGGTTCGGGCCTCATATCTTCAGCCACAACTTGTGTACCATCTTCTATGACGGCGGGTATTTCAACAGGGGCGAACGTCACCGTGTCTGCATCTGATTCGGCTGCCGGTGCAGTTAGGGTGGGATCGGCAGGCATGACCGGGGCTACTTCTACGGTTGCTTCGGGATCGCCAACTGGCAATGCAGCCTCCTCGTCACCGGTGGAAAGTGGAATCTCCTCGAATGATGGTGCGGTAGTGTCGACCTCAAGCGAAGCATTGCTGGGAACAATCCCGAAAGAGCCAGTTACGGCGGTTTTCACCTCGGTATATACGTCATTCCCGCTGTCGGGTGTATCGGTTCTTGCTACTCCGCTGAGGTAAGGATCTGCTGTCCAAGCGAGTGATTCTGGGGCTGGCGGAGTAGCTGCTGCTTCTGCGTGTCGTGGTTGTAGTGGCGCGCCCGAGCCGAATTCCGGGCCATGTGCTGATGACATACATCTCCTATGTGTAACAGGTTATAACAAAGCCATCATTATTGCATTAAATGCCTCCAAAAAACAAGCTTGTTTGTGGAAGTAATTAATTATTTTCTTAAGAGATATATTTGTCGAGCGCTAAATGACCGGCCACTGCACAGACAATGTGCTGTTCGATAACGTTGGGTCGGCGGTGCGGCGGTTCAAACATAATGGCTTGTGCCGGTAAGACGGTATTATTTGTACTGTCCACTTGTGGACTTCCCAGCGTGATTTCCCTTTGGAACCGATTGAGGATATATTCATGGACGGCCTTGAAATCGTCTGGACCAAAAATGTCGGGCACGCACACATTCATCAGACCGTCATGGTGCTTACCGCGCTGCGGTATACATCTGTAGAAGCGTCCGTAGTCGGGCTCGCGATACCCCGGAAGGTTGGGGTCGGCCTCTAGCTCAATCGTTTCATTAACAATGGTCGGCGTACGGTTTTGCGGAGGCGGCGGCGGCATGTTTTTATAAAAAAACACCGAATATGGACGGCCACTTATTTTGTTCCGCCGAGTACGCTCCCAAAAACAAGTGCGCACTCGGGCTTCGCTTGTTTGGGCGTCAACGACCGCATGGAGAATATCGTCTCCTGGGGCCTCAGGAGACCTACTCATAATGTGTGTAGGGTATTCCTTTTAGGGGGAAAAGTCAAGAATATTTAGATAAGTTCAGGCTCTTGTTCAAGCTTGATACGAAACCGTGTTTCAATCACATTACAGATTTCATCGCGGAAGCGTGCCAGATCAGCATAACTGCGCGCATCTTCGTTTACAAAGACCAATGCATTGTTGACGTAGGTTCGCATGCCATAATCGGCATAGTTGCGGAGGCCGGCTTTATCGAGCAACCAGCCAGCCGGAATTTTAATCTGGCCATCGGGTTGGTCGTAGCCAGGAATGTCCGGATATTTTGCTCGCAGATCGTCATATAACCATTTACTCACCAAAGGGTTTTTGAAGAACGAACCTGTATTCGGAATTTTCTCGGGGTCAGGGAGGCGCTGTGTACGAATCGCAATCACGGCATCACGGATAATTTGCGGTGTGTATTTGGTGATGTGGTGATCGTCAAGAAATTTTTGCAAACGCGGGTAAAATGGCGGCGTGGGATTTTCTTTGAAAAGGCCGAGTGTAATGTTGACGATGAGGTATCGGCGGTTGCCGAGTGGTTTAAAAATGCTGTTGCGATAACTGAACCCGCAGTCTTCCTTGCTAAGCGTGACGAGTTGCCGCGTCTGTAAATCGTAAGCCTGGAGTTCGATAAATGTATCGGCAATTTCCTGACCATATGCGCCGACATTTTGTACAGGAGTTGCGCCCGTCGATCCGGGAATGAGTGAGAGTGCTTCAATACCACTTAAACGGTGACGAACTGTTCGTTCCACGGCTTCGTCCCAATTTTCCCCTGCGGCGATGCGGACAACGGCGCCTTCGGGAGTATCTTCGATGATATCAAAACCTTTGAGGTGATTTATGATGACTAGCCCGGGAAAACCCTCGTCGCGAACGATAATATTTGAACCGCCGCCTAACATTAAAATTGGCAATCTTCGGTCCAATGCCCAGTTAGCTGCTTCTTCGAGGTCGACAAGCTTTTTCACCACTGTTAAATAGCGCGCTGGACCACCAAGGCGCATTGTGGCGTAATCGCGAAGGGGGACGTTTTCAAGCACTTTCATTATGTACAGTATACCGCTTTTTATTTGCTCCGCTAGGGGTAAACGGGTATTATGACTCTATATGAGTGAGCAACCCAAACATCCACCATTCCAATCGCTTGGAACTCGGCTGAAAACCATTCGCCAGAAACTCCAAGAGAGTGTTGCAGACGTGTGCGGTGCCATTGAGATCGATGAAGCAAAATTACAGCGAATCGAACAAGGCCAAGAGCGACCAAGTGAAGACATTTTGCTGCTTTTGATCAGCCATTTCGGTATGCGCGAGGAAGAAGCCGCCAATTTATGGTTGCTGGCCGGCTACGACCGCCCGCCCGCGCAAGAAGTCGAAGAGAACAACAACCGCCCGACGATCATGCTTATGGGCATCGATCCACGGGTTATTTACAGTGACAGCGTGCATATTTCAGTAAACCCCGGCGGCGTGGTTATGAATTTTTCACAAACTGGCCCCGGAAATGGCAATCAGCCACTCGCCATTGCGCGTATTGGCATGAGTCGCGACCAAGCCAAGAACGTTATGAACGTGCTCACCGAAGCGCTTCACCAGTTCGACAATCCGCCCGCGCCGAAGCAGTTAGCTCCCGGCCCGAACAAAAAGCCCGAAGACGAGAAGTAAGTCAGTTATTTGATGCCAAGATGTAATGCGTGGCTTTTAACGTCATGCACGCGAAGGTATTTTGCGCCAGCTTGCACTGCGATATCGGCAGCGTCGAGATTCGGCTGCTGTTCAAAGCGATGTTCGCCCAAAAAGCGTTTGCGTGAGTAGCCGATCATGACATCGTTATCTGGTAAAAGTCGTGCGAACGTCAGCAGTCGCCGATTAAGTTCCATGGTTTTTCCGAAGCCTATGCCCGGGTCTAACACGATGTCGCTTTTAGAAATACCGAGTGCTGTGAGCTGCTCATATCGGGTTAATAACTCTTGTAAAACGGCATGCTCGTCATTCATTGTGGCGTCTTTGTGGGCGGCTTGGATGTCAGTCCCAAATCGCGCCGGCAAGTGACTCACAATGCAGCGCAAGTGCCAACGAGCGGCGGTTTGTCGCATGAGGGGATTGTTCATGCCGGTCACGTCGTTGGCGATAAAAGTAGGCCCAAAAGTTTCAGCTGCGCGGCTAATAATCTCGGGATGATACGTGTCGATAGAAATACTTCCGGCGTGTTTCGGTAGAAGTCGCGCAAGTACCGGTTCGAGTCGCCGCCACTCTTCGTCAATGGCAATTGCATGCGAGCGGGGATTGGTTGATTCGGCGCCAATATCGACGATGCTCGCCCCGTCTCGAAACAAAGTTTCAGCGTGCTGTACGGCATCGGAGGTTTGCTCGTGTAAACCGCCATCACTAAAACTATCCGGGGTGACATTTACGATACCAACGAGCGCGACGGGTTTCATGACCGCATTATAGCGCGTCGTGATAAGAGGAGGAAGCTTTTATCAGATCTGATATAATGACGCTGTTACGCGCCCGTAGCTCAGCTGGATAGAGCGTTGGTTTCCGGTACCAAAGGTCG
>CAZRIO010000034.1:0-8463 GCA_964600185.1 uncultured Candidatus Saccharibacteria bacterium
TTCGTGCGCCAGATGTTTAGCCGGGTTCAGATCGAAGAAGCTGGTGACAGCGAATTCGTAACCGGTGACGTGGTGTCCAAGCTAGCCGTGGCGGAAGCCAACGAAGCATTGCTTGCTGAGGGCAAGACCCCTGCCAAGCCAGTACAACTGATCCTCGGTATTACCAAGGCCAGCCTGTCAACCGACTCATTCTTGAGTGCTGCATCGTTCCAGGACACCACCCGTGTCTTGATCGCTGCTGCAACGAGTGGTCGCGTCGACAAATTGTACGGCTTGAAGGAAAACGTGATCTTGGGTCGCAAGATTCCAGTTGGAACTGGCTACCGTAAAGATGACAAAGAACTCCAAGAAGAGGACGGCGTTCTCCCTGAGGACTCCGAAGACCTCGCTGCTGTAGCGTAAGCACAGCACAAATATCCGATACAGAGCGTCACACTCGTGGCGCTCTTGTCGTGTATTGATTAATAAGTATATATATGATATAATATGTCATTATGTCTGATAGATATCGATTACCAAGGAACATAAACCCGGTTGTACTAGCAAAGTACTACGAAGGTGAAGCCATTAGGCAAGCCGGCAACCAAGAGGTTCGTGATCGTCTCGCCCCTGATATTTATCCGCGGACTCTTTCGACATGGAACCGTGCCGTTGCTGCACTTGATGCTCATGGGGGCAACATTCTCACTGAAACGCGTTACGGCGGTGACAGTGAATACGGTATAACTGAACGCAAGGTTCACCGACACAGCACGGGTCTCATTGCACTTACCGGTATGACCGACATCCATGTAGAGCATGAAGTACCTGCCGTACGATTGCGCAGAATGGGAGCAAGGCCACAGGCAATTGGCGATATTTCAGATTATGACTTTACTAAAAAATCGCAGGCCATCGGCGCCGAATTTTTTATGGTCCGACCTACAAGATCGGAAGACGACAGTAACCCAAGAGCCATACGTATAAGTGAAAGTCGACTTCCGGCAGCGCTTGGCGTACTTCCCGATGTTGTACTCCAAGGCCGGAGCATGGACATGCAGGTTACCGTTGAGCCGCTCGATTTTGAAGATGAGAAGGGCGAACGACTCGTTCCACTTATTGTGCCTCCTCACCACCCGATAAAAACCTTTGGCATTACGAATAACGAACAAGCAGCAGCACTTGTAGATAGCGAAGCTGCACGCTATGAGGCGAATATGGCGCTCTATGGGCTTATTGGCGCCATGCGGGAACCCGTGCGTAACTATCCTGAATATCAGATACAGTAGCTTTATATACGTAGTTGAAATATAGGATCATATCTGTTATTCTTTATAAGTATATAAATCCGAGCCGGGATCAAAAGAGTGTCGAGTTGTTGGCGCAAACGACACTTTCCCATGGCGGAAGACAAAGGAGATATCATGCCAACAATCAACCAATTGGTGCGCAAACCGCGCGTCAAGGTGACGACTAAATCGAAGTCACCAGCCCTCCAGAAGGTTGTCAACAACCTCAAGAACAAAAACTACGAAAAGGCTGCGCCTTTCAAGCGTGGTGTTTGTGTGAAGGTTACGACCAAAACACCAAAGAAGCCTAACTCGGCTATGCGTAAAGTTGCTCGCGTTCGCTTGGGCAACGGTTACGAAGTCTGGGCTTACATCGGTGGCGAAGGTCACAACTTGCAAGAGCACGCTGTAGTTCTCGTGCGCGGTGGCCGCGTACCCGACCTTCCAGGTGTTCGCTACCACATCGTTCGTGGTACCCTCGACCTTCAAGGCGTTCAAAACCGCAAGCAAGGCCGCAGTAAGTACGGTGCGAAGAAGGAGAGCAAGTAATGCCACGGAAAGTTACCAAAGCGTTAGTTCGCGATATTCAACCTGACCGCCTGTATAACAGTGTTCAGGTGCAGCGCCTTATCAATCGCGTTATGCGCGATGGCAAAAAGCAAATTGCTGAGCGCCTCGTGTACACCGGTATGCAAAAAGCAGCTGTCAAATTGAAGGTAGAAAACCCAATCGAAGTTTTTGAGCAAGCCCTCAAAAACGTGCAGCCACACCTCGAGACTCGCTCTCGCCGTGTCGGTGGTGCAAACTACCAAATTCCTTTCGAAGTTAAAGGTCAGCGCCAAAACCACTTGACGACCATGTGGTTCGTGCAAGCTGCTCGCGCCCGTAAAGGTATGAGCATGGCAGACCGTATCGCACTTGAGCTCGTTGACGCATACAACAGCCAAGGCTCTGCAGTGAAAAAGAAAGAAGACACACACAAGATGGCGGAAGCCAACCGTGCCTTCGCACACTTTGCACGAGGATAGTAAAGAAGAGAAGAAGAGAACAAAGAGCCATGGTAGAGAACCGTGGCTCTTTTTGTAAGGAAGTAACATGAGCCGAAGAAAAAGACAACCAGCGTGGGGGAAAACAATGCCTGAATGGCCACTCGATAAGGAACCTGCTTCCAGTGCGGCGAGGCGGAAACCCAATGTTCGCGCACAAAAGCAGCGTTCAGGCCTGAGGGTTGTGGATAACAGAGAGAGTGGAGATGATAAGACAGTATCGGACACCCTATTAGACGCCCTTGCGGAATCAATGCAGCACAGCGATCACCATGGCCTTCTATTCTGGCAGGATCCTATAACACGTCAGAGTGTCCCGGGCACCATCAAAAATGAAAACATAGACTTTGACCCTTATGACCGTACGATTTTTCCAAAAATGAATATCGCAACATCTACGCAAAGGTACGCGACAGAAAAGGGATTTGCGCAAAGGGTGGCATGTAGTGCCAGTGACGCTCTCGCGGGTGTTTCCCTCTATCTAGATGGTGATTATATGAGTTATAAAGGTACCGTTTTTACTGACTCTGCCGAGCAGAAGAAATATATTGATGAACCCAAATCAAGAATTCTCACGCTTGGCTCGTCTTTGACCTGGCTTACGCTAAAATACGGTCAGCGGAGGGTAATACAGCAGCTAACCGGCGCAGCACTTTTAATAAATCAAGGTGCAGAAGTGGGAGAACCTAACCTCCCGCCCGTTGGCACACGTGAGAGAGTATTAGCGGATGAGGATTGGCAGCTCTATGGCTACCCCGATGCGGTGGCTGCAGAAAAAATGCCGTTCTTACGTGTTGTGCATCGGGATCGATCAATAACGAGTTTCCTAGGATTCCTTGCTCATGACCTCGATGAGGCGAGACAGACCATCGGAGCGGACCCCGATAATGAACTATTCGTTAACAGCGCCCTTGATATGAGTATCGTGTCGCGGCGAGATCCGGCTGCCGAGACATTACTTGGTGACACCATCGCGCGAACGATGCTACTACCCGATATTCTGCCTCCAGCAATGCCGATAGACGAACAGCTAGCATAACAGTGGTGTTTCTGTTAAAATAGATTCTAAGTGCCGTTCTTTCTGTTTGTCCAAAATTGGACTACATATAAAAAGGCGGCGGGTTATTAAAGAAAGGCAATAACGAAGACTACCATGGCAGGAACCAAATACAAATTACAGGATCTACGAAACATTGGTATTATCGCGCACATTGACGCCGGTAAAACTACTACAACCGAAGGTATTTTGTACCGAACCGGTCTAAAGCACAAAATTGGTGCCGTTCACGAAGGTGGAACAACGACCGACTGGATGGCTCAAGAGCGCGAACGCGGTATCACTATCGTATCCGCGGCCGTGACTTGCTACTGGAAGGGCAAGCAGATTAACATTATCGACACCCCTGGTCACATCGACTTTACGGTCGAAGTGGAACGCTCACTGCGTGTACTCGACGGTGCCGTTGTAGTCTTCGACGGTAAGATGGGTGTGGAAAGTCAGTCCGAAACCGTTTGGCGCCAAGCAGACAAATACGGCGTGCCTCGTATCTGTTTCATCAACAAGATCAACCAAACTGGTGGCGATTTCTACAAGTCACTCGAGTCGATCCACTCACGCCTCAACAAGCGCGCGTTCCCAATCCACCTGCCAATTGGGTTCGAGCAGAGCATCAACGGTGTTATCGACCTCGTAACGATGAAAGCCTACACCTACAAAGAGTTCACCGACCACGAACTCGTTGAAGGTGAAATTCCTGCCGACATGCTCGACAAAGCCAAGAAGTACCGCAGTCTTCTTATTGAAAACGCGGTTGCCGAAGATGAAGCTTTGCTTGAGAAGTTCTTCGAAGTTGGTGAAGACGGCCTTACCGAAGACGAAATCAAGCAAGCCGTCCGCGCTGCCATTTTGTCTGGTAACTTCTTTGCCGTAACTGGTGGTGACGGTCGTGGTGTGATCGTTGAAAAATTGCTCGACCTCGTTGTCGAACTTTTGCCAAGTCCTGAAGACCGTGGCTCAAACTGGGGCACGCATCCAAAAACTGGCGACGAAATTGAACGCAAACCATCCGAAAGCGAACCGTTTGCAGCCCTCGTTTCAAAGATCGCTACCGACCCATTTGTTGGTAAGCTCGCGTACTTCCGTGTCTACTCCGGTAAGATTACTGCCGGTTCATACGTACTCAACGCCTCATCTGGCGAAAAAGAACGCATCGGCCGCCTCGTTCGTATGCAGGCCGACAAGCGCGAAGACGTAACTGAAGTTGCCGCTGGTGACATTGCTGCCATCGTTGGTCTTAAGAACACCACCACTGGTAACACCATCTGTGACCTTAACAACCCGATCGTGCTTGAATCGATCGAATTCCCAGAACCACCGGTTTCGATCGCAATCGAGCCAAAGACCAAAGCCGACCAAGAAAAGATGAGTCTCGCGCTCCAACGCTTAGCCGAAGAAGACCCAACCTTCCGCGTTAAAGTTGACGACGAAACCGGCCAGACCATCATTAGTGGTATGGGTGAGTTGCACCTTGAAATCCTCGTTGACCGCATGAAGCGCGAATTCAATGTCGAGGCTAACATTGGTCAACCACAGGTTGCTTACCGCGAAACGATTCGCAAAGATGCCGTAGAAGTTCAAGGTAAATTCGTCCGCCAATCTGGTGGTCGTGGTCAATATGGTGACGTCTGGCTGCGCCTTTCGCAGAACGAAAAGGGCGCTGGCTTCGAATTCATCAACTCGATCAAGGGTGGTGTCGTTCCTGGCGAATACATCAAGCCTGTTCAACAAGGTATCGAAGAAGCGATGAACAACGGTGTGATCGCTGGCTACCCAGTCGTTGACCTCAAGGTTGAACTGTACGACGGTAGCTACCACGAAGTTGACTCGAGCGAAATGGCCTTCAAGATCGCCGGTTCGATGGCGCTTCAAGACGGTGTTAAGAAAGCAAACCCTGTATTGCTTGAGCCAGTCATGAAAGTCGTTGTCGTAACTCCTGAGCAATTCATGGGTGACGTCATCGGTGACCTCAACAGTAAGCGCGGTCGCATCGAATCGATGGAAGACCTCCCCGGCGGCGTGAAAGAAATAACTGCCTTCGTACCACTTGGTGAACTATTTGGTTACACAACCAACTTGCGCTCAACCACGCAAGGTCGCGCAAGCTCAAGCATGGAGCTTGACCACTACGCCGATGTTCCTGGCCACGTTACTGAAGCCATCATCGCAAAGCACGCTAAATAAGAACACATAGAAAGCGCCATGTCCAAAGCACGAAGTTTTACCATTACCGAAACTACTGCGAGTGACATGGCGCGTGCTTTTTTACGCTTTCAGTTTCGTCAGCCTGTGGTCGTCGTGACCTACGCATTAATGCTGATATTTAGTATTTACGTCGGGTTTGCGTTCCACAGCCTTTTTTATGCGGTAGGGTACGCTGTACTGGCTTTTGTATTATTGCCCTGGTCACGTTACAAAAAACTCCAGCAACGATTTAAAATCGCATTTCCGGTCGGTTCAAAAATTACCGCCACGCTCAACACAACAGAACTCGTTTTGGGCATGCCTCAGGCTTCTTCTAAAATTGCCTATGATGTATTTCGGTCAGCCGCCGAACAGGGTGAATTTATAGTATTGCGCCAAAGGGCGAGCAAAATCTGCGTTATTTTACCGCGCCCGTTATTTCCTGGCGACGACTTAGAACAACTGCGCTCAAAGCTAGCGCCCACAAAATAAAGCGCGAAAATAAATCGCCGCATTAAAAACCATCTGTAAAAAGGGTGGTTTTTGTCTGCCTGAACAGATATCATATGATGATGGAAGATATGACCCAAATTACCAACCTTCGTAAACAAATTGATGTTATCGATGAAGAACTCGTAGCACTCCTAAACAAGCGAGCGCAGTTATCACTGCAAGTCCGCATTGCAAAAGGGAGCTCGACAATCTACCGGCCTGAACGTGAAAACGAAGTGATTAATAATGTGGTAGAAAGTAGCGCCGGCCCACTTTCACCCGAAGCTATCGCAACATTATTTCACACGATTATTTATGTGTGTCGTTCAATCCAAGATACTGAAATGCCGAGCGTAGCGCCAGCGACTGACGAAGAAGAGTAGGATTCCGACCGTCAACGTTTTGCGACAGATTGGGTTCTTGGGGGAGCCACCCAAGTTCGTCGTATGCTGCCAGCAAGTACTGCGGTCGACATAACAAACTCAACACCATTACGTTGGAGTTTTTTACCTGAACTTGCAGGTACGGTTTCTTGCGCTGCAACCTGGCCCAGTCTGTGCGGAAGACTTTTAGCAGCCTCTGCGAACTCCACCCGTGTGCTTTCGCTTGCATTACCGCCGCTGACCACATGCACCGCGTATCCGTCAAAGGGCTCTTCCCAAGTAGAACGTTTGAGATCTTTGCGCAGCGCAGCGCCGGCGAGTGCCGCCGCAGGTTCTTCCTGAACACCTAACACGGCAGCGCGTTCCATATCACGCCCGGTTTCAGCTTTTGTTACCGTCATGAATCGCATACGACCTTTGTCTAGCAAGTGCTGTGCGAGTAATAGATTGCCGAGGTCCGGAACTTCGACGGCGGTTCCGTCGGCACTTCCGTCAAATTCATTTATGCCGTCGGCATTTACAAACAAATTTGTCATATCGCTGTTGCCTTGATCGAGCCGCTCCACGCCGCGGCGCGAGCCATCGCAGTTTTCCATCTGACATGCCACGACATGCGACGCTGGATGCATAACGCCCATTTCAACAAGTTGGTCGAGCGCGACTGCCGTACCATTGGCCAGGCCGTTTCCGCCAGCACCCACATAAAGCACTGTAGGTTTAGCACGCAAATCCATACCAGCCTCCCGCAGTTGCATGACCGTACTTAAGAGCACGTTTGCTTGGCCTGCCATGACATGTGCATTGGCATATGGCGGAATGAGCGCAGTGGGAACTTCCGACCTGTCGACGAAACGTTCGGCTACTTTTTTGGCGGTATCGAGTGATTCAATTTCGAGACCAAACTCATCGTGCTGGTTTACGTGTGCACCGTTTTTATCAAGCTTTTCTGTTTTTTCGGCGCTCGCCGTGGTCTTACAAAAAGCGTGCATTGTTGCTGGTTTGTACCATTCTTCTTGCGAAACACCTTCGGGGCGAGGTATGAAGCCCATGGCGATGCCTTCGTTCAGATATTTGACGAATTTATTAACCCCAGCGGCGTGATTACCGGCACTGTATGCAGCAAATACTCGAGTTTGCGGGTTCTCCTGAAACGCGTTCCAGCTCGCCCAAAAGGCGCCTTGTTCTTTGAAGGAGCCGGTTTCGCGGGTGGCTTCATTTTTTTCAAAGACGCGGGCAGTGTCGCCGCCGACGTCATAGCGCTCAGTGAGTGGCGTGGTCGGTAGCGCATCACGGAACATTGGCTCACGCACGAGCAAGGAGGGGTCGCATACAAACTCGTCGCGGGCAAACGGGCGAAGATTGTACAAAGCATACATGCTGTCTTGTACCTGTTCATATAGCTCGGCGCCGACAAGGTACTCCGGTGTTAGGTGGGTTTGTTCTGCTACTGCGGTCATGATTCTCCTCGTTATTTCTTTACAAATAAAAATCCCCGGGGTTGTTCCGGGGATTGATTGGTCTAAATGTTATTTAGTGCGCCAAAAATCACCCGGCTTGGGGGATAATAATGACAATAATGGCTTTGTTGTGTACCAACATGATTGCAAGTATGCACCGTCTATGGCGAAAATGCAATTTTTACTTTACACCTCCGGTAGTTTTCGGTACAATACTTTGGTCACTGGTGTGAGTTTATTACTCATGAGCCAAACAGTACTAATTAAAAGGAGTCATCTTAATGGCAGATACATTTGACCGTAGCAAGCCACACGTTAACGTTGGTACCATGGGCCACGTTGACCACGGTAAAACTACTCTGACAGCAGCAATCACTACTGTCCTCGCAAAGCGCCTACCAAGCGCAACTAACAAGGCCGTAGCTTACGACCAAATTGATAACGCTCCAGAAGAGCGCCAGCGTGGTATTACCATCGCTACCGCTCATAACGAGTATGAGAGCGAAAAGCGTCACTACGCACACGTCGACATGCCTGGTCACGCCGACTACGTTAAGAACATGATCACCGGTGCCG
>CAZRIO010000035.1:0-8271 GCA_964600185.1 uncultured Candidatus Saccharibacteria bacterium
AGGACACCCTGCTTAAAAGGCAGGTGCTCTAACCGGCTGAGCTATGGGCCCCCATCGGCTTCACGCTTTGCCAGATGTGACTGGCGCGCGAAAACACCTTATTTTAGCGCTTTTTTGGGTAAAATGTCAATGTTTTTGCAAGGTAACTTTACATACTATCTACGATGTTTGCCACCGCCTCCCTCGAGTGACTTCACACTTCGTCGTTGTGTCCACAAAAAAACTAAACTGATGAGCGCCGTAATGCCGACGGCGAGCGCCTGTGCTCGGCTGAGTTGCTGCCAAAATGAGCCTGCCTGCACCGCCTTCCGAAGTCCAGGCGCAAATAACGGCACGCTCATAAGCGCAGCCAACAGACCTACGCCAACCGAAGGTAAAGCGTTGAGGATCTTCTTGCCGTTACCCCGAACACTCCCGATCATGATTACCGTTGAGGCTACTGCCGGGGCAAACAACAAACCAAGCTGCACCAAGCTTTTATTCACCTCGCTAAAGTGAGGCGAGAGCGTTGTTAAGCCAGAAATAAGCTCACTTCCAACATACTGAACCAAAACCTGACCCAAACAGAGACTCAGAAAAACCACAGCCGCGTTCACGCCTAAAAGCGTAAATACAACCAGTGGCGCAAAGAGCAATATCAGTAATGGTATATCGTGCGACATATGCTTTATGATAGCACTCAGTGCCTTAAAACGTAAGCAATATACGCACCTCGAAAGGAGTTAAGTTACGCGCCGACGCGGTCTTTGCGATTGCGTTGGTTAGCGTTTCGTTCAATATATTCGATGATTTTGGCGGCGACGTTTCGCTTCGTAAGAAGCTCTGGCGTCTTGATGCTTGCCGAAGAGTTTACCTCAAGTACTAACGGTCCGCGCTCACTGCGCATCATGTCGACGCCGCAAATGGCGAGCCCCATAGCTTTGGCCGCTTTCACCGCAGTGCGTTCTTCTTCGGGTGTTAATTTTACGACCGTACCCACGCCACCTTGATGTGTGTTAGAACGAAAATCGTCGTCCAAACTTTGGCGTTTAATGCTCGCCACGACTTGGCGACCAACAACCAATGCACGGATATCTTCACCGGCCGATTCCTTGACGAATTCCTGCACTAAAAAGCTCACGCCCTCAACATAAAACGCCTGCATTACAGCTTTGGCGGCTTTGTTGGTCTCGGCCAACACGACACCGTTTCCGTGTGTACCGCGGGCAACTTTTACGATGAGTGGTGCACCACCGGCTTTGGCGATAACGTCTTCGAGGTCGGCAGTTTCGTGCGCAAACACGGTTTTTGGCACGCCAACATCAGCCTTCGCGAGCAACTGATACGAACGGAGCTTATTCCGTGAACGATCAATTGCAATCGATTTGTTCGTGGTATACACATCACGCATTTCAAACTGACGTACAACCGCACAGCCATACTTCGTGTAACTTTGCGCAATGCGTGGAATAACCGCGTCAAAATCATTCAGTTCTTCACCCTTGTAATACACAATCGGATTACCTTTTTCGACGGTCATGTAACACTTGGCGTAATTAATTATTTGTACTTCATGACCACGAAGTTCGGCTTCTTCTTTGAGTCGTTTCGTCGTGTAATTCGCGGGGCCACGAGAAAGAATTGCAATTCTCATATGTTTAGCTTACCTTTCTGGCGCGTCAAAACAAAGCGACGCGCAACATCAACAATCATTTTATTGTCGCGAAGGAAACGCCTGCCGAGTAACACACCGTACGCCATAGCTTGGCGGTTACTTAGTGTAACACTGCATGCATAGTTTTGTGTACCAATTACGACATCGAGCATCACCTGGTAGCGATGCGACGTCTGTCCGTTAGAAGATTTAATGAGCTTGTCTGAAAAATCATGTGTTTCAAACCACTGATCACCAGTTTTGTCGAACGAATAGCGCAACAGCCGCTCGCCATCTGTATCGGTAAGTTCAATGCGTTCACAATGGACACTCGACGTATCGGCACCGGTGTCAATTTTAGCAATTACCTCATGGTCACCTGGCAGCACCATTTTTTCAAATCGCCCAATAACCACCTTTTCTTGGCCAAGCGAAATGACGTTTGCTGCGGTAG
Source organism: uncultured Candidatus Saccharibacteria bacterium (assembly GCA_964600185.1). GTDB lineage: Bacteria > Patescibacteriota > Saccharimonadia > Saccharimonadales > UBA4665 > DATASD01. The sequence goes on from CAZRIO010000035.1 coordinate 2,088, forward strand.
GTACGTGATTTTGTATGCTCCTATTGATCGCTCGCAGCAACAATTTAGCCTTTTTCTCAGGAAATGAAGCATTTTCAATTTGCGGCGCGCGATTCACTTCAAGCACATAGTGCTGCCCGGTATTTTTATCCAAAATTATATCGACGCCGGCAATATCACGCTTTAAGACATTTGCCGATAGCACCGCTTCTTGCCGTACAACATCGCTGAGCTCAGTCGGTTCGAGCCATATTGCTTCACCGCCCTGTGACGTATTATTAAGATGCGAATTATTTTGCGCAAGACGCCGAATAACTCCCTTAATTCCACCGTTCATAACGAGCACCCGATAATCACCGTCGTTAGGTACAAATGCCTGAATCAAAAAATGTCGATGACTATTTCTAATCAGTTGCTCAAGTTCTTCAAGACTTTTAATCAAATAATTTTCATCACCACGCGTACCACCCGTGGCTTTCGCGATCAGCGGAAACTGTAATTCGCTTTTAAATTTGGTGCGGATGAGGCGCAACATGCGGGTTTTATGTCGGCAGAAAAAGGTAACAGGAATCGACACACCGACCGACTGCAATTTGAACATCTGACTCAATTTATTACGTGAATTGGCTGTAAAAATTTCCTGGTCAACAAATGGGATTCCGTGTTGCTTCAAATACACCGCACAAGAAAGCATCTGCTGCATCACCGAACCGGCTTTACGGAAATACACAAAATCATAATCCTTGAGATCTCTGCGATTACGGTGATCATAAATGACACTGTGGTCGTTCGAGACAAAATACGACAAGCTTCGCGCATATGTTACAAAGACTTTGAGGTCTTGATTCTCGAGATCGGCTTCGTGCTGAACAATCTCTCGTAACTTTTCAGCATCAGCAAGGCCTTTTTTCACTGACGAGTCCGCAAAAATAAACAAGACTTTTCTCATATCACCTCCTGTGTTACCACTTTAAAGCTTTGTTCGATGAAGCTAAGGCTTCTTGGGACGTTATCATTCAGAATTGCCACTACGACATCTCCGGGCTGAGCAATTTCAGCTGCATAAGCAAGTGCTTTATCCTCTCGAATGATGCGACTTACATGCGTATTATGCCGTCTTGCACCTTCCGCTACAAGTTCTGAAACACGGCCCACAGCCTGTGGATAGCGTTTATTAAGCGGCCGAGACGGCTTGCGAAAATGACCGTCAATCTTATCGTAAACGACAACTTCATCAAAAGCCGCACCAATGACACAGCCGGTAGTGCGTAGATCATCTTCACTGCGTTCGTGCGATAAACGAACTACGCCAACTACCTTACTCCCGGGCTCACAGAATGTTTTTCCTAGTTTTGCAATTGCCTGCAGCGACTGTGTTTCGTGCGCATAATCACCAATGACTGTTACGCCATTTTCGTTTTTCATAACCACGAGTCGGCCAGCTTCAGATGGCAATTCTGTCGCTTCGATAAGCAGGCGAAAGTTGGGTGGTAGCGCGCCATCAAAATAACCATAGACGGCACCGCATACATGCAATACATTCATGATCGATGGTTCAAATGTACCGTTAAATGTCCACGGGATCATCCGTAGATCGCATAGTATTTTTTCGCCTGATGCTTGGCGCAAGACTACATTATTTCCTTGTATCGTAACCGCAACACCACCGTTTTTAAGATGTCTCGAAAGATCAAAATATGCAAAATCACGACCGCAGGGTATCAGTTGTACATTACGTTCGCTGGGAATTTTACTAAGCATCTTACAAATCATGTCATCGTCGGCGTTAAAAACAGCAGAGCCGTGCGATGCAATCGAGGAAAAGATAAATGATTTTGCCTTAGCCAAATCAAGACGCGATTTTATGGGACCATCGGGGTTGATGTGATCGTTAAAAACGTTTAAAAATACGCCGACTTTATGAGATTTATAGCCAAGCCCTGTCATATGAGAACTAAATGAGCTTTCCAATACTGCGACAGGATTTTTCTGCAATGCAGGTTCGTGTAAAAAATCACCCAAGTATTTACCAGGCATAGCTGTGACCGTTTTAATGCCCCAGATTCTAAATGAATCAGCCGCATGACTACGCCGTACGCCGTTTACAAAATGACCGGACGTATCTACATGCAACACGCCACATTCCATCCGCCGAAAAATGTCAGCAAGTGCCGTGACAACCGTTGTCTTGCCTTTGGTGCCCGTAACGGCGATAATCGTGGGTTGCTGTTGTGTCATGCTTTTAAAATTATACGCCGCTGGTTAGGCGACGTTACTTACTATGCATTTATAATACCATAATAATAGCTTAAAATCAATAGCATTACCTCTGTTATTGTGCCGGGTGAGCCATGTATTATTTTCGGATTGCTATTTTGTGCAGCATTGCCGCCAATTTGTGCCCCCGTGCGTGCGCCAGCAAAGGATCCTCAAATGTGAACTTTCGCGAACAATTGCTACGATCGGGCTCGTAATGCTTCGCGCCGCAAAAATCCGGCGAGTTTACGCGCTTGGTCTGCAGCCACAACCGGGTCGCCTGCAGTTCGTACCAGCGCCGGAACACTATTCATTTCCATAGGTACCCATCGTTGATGGTTACCGTAATACACATGAGCTCGGTCAAGAGCGACATGCATATCTGGAACACCAGTTTCGCGAACTACCGCTTCATATATTTTCGCATCTTGCGTTTGAACCGCTTCCGGAATCACAGCTTCATCAATAAATATCCAACGATTCATCGCAAGTGTGTTGCCGCCATCGGCCGCAATTCGCGCAACGTAACTACGCACAAGTTCACCCGTTTCGTCACGGCCATAAAATAGCGTCCGCAGCTCCGCCGGCTTACCATCCTTCACGGCCTCATATAAAATCTCTTGCTGTTGTTTGTCGCGGGCTCTGACCGGCAAACCATTAAATAAAAGGCGCTCTTCAACAATCCAATCACCAGTAGAACCATTAATTTCACCGTTGGCAATCTTGTCTAAAATATCCTGCTTTGAACCGACATGCACATGCTCACTTTCGCGTCCCTTGCGTGGTTTAACAACGACCTGATCGGAAGATATCCTATCGAATGCCGCTGTAATATCGCCCCCACCCCAATGAGCGTGCGCTTTCGTAATTCCAATTTCACCGAGTAAACGGTTGAATCGAAGCTTATCATGCGTAAAACCGCGGATTAACGGATGATTGACTTCGGGCACGTCATCGCCAATTATTTCTCCCATATTCCAGACTACATCAATATCGGGTATCGGTAGCTCTTCGGGCTCAATCCGTACGCCGTAACCTTTGACCGTTCGCTCATAGGTTGGGCGAAGCGCCGCGACTACACCTTCGGCTGAATCATAGGCACTTTTATTAGGTGTAAACACAACATCAACCCCTACATCATAGAGAGCCATGGTAAGTTCGGGCCGTCCCCAGCGTACAAGACGCTCTTCTTCGGGTCGCGTCCGGTGCGCTGGCGCTTCGGGGAGATTAATGGCAACGAGTGGCTGGTTTTCAGACATAAAGCACTAGAATAACACAGCACCTACTGTAACAAAAATGCTTTTAGCGAGGCTATTTCTGCCAGAAGTGCTTTTTGCCGCCAAGCGAATCGAATTGCTCAAGCAGCGCTCGCTGTTCTTTGCTGATATTCTGCGGCGTATCAACAACAATGGTCACGATGTGCGCACCGCGCGTGCTGCCACGCAAGTGTGGCACGCCATGACTGCTCAATTTAAAATCTGTACCACTTTGTGTCCCTGCAGGAATTTTCATGCGTAGCGGGCCGTCGACAGTCTCGACTTCGATTTCAGTACCAAGTGTCGCTTGCACCATATCGATGTGTTCTTCACTCAGGATAAGATCGCTTTCGCGCGTGAACTTTTTGTGCGCTTTAACGCGGACATTTACATACAAATCGCCTTTTGGTCCGTTGGCAACTGCTTCGCCATGTTCACGAAGGCGAATCGTAGCACCGTCGTCAATACCGGCCGGGATTTTGAGCGTAACGTCCTGCGGTTTTCGCACCGTACCCTTGCCGCGGCACACACTACAAACTTTTTCAGGAACTTTGCCTTTACCATGACAAGTCGGGCAGGGGGCAGCCTGTTGAATATTGCCGAAAATCGTTTTAACGACATTTACGACTTGGCCGGCACCCTTACAGGTGTCACAGGTTTTGAGTTCGTAGCCCGGTTCAGCCGTCGTCCCCTTACAGTGTTCACAGGTATCTTCAAGATCAAGATGAATGGTTTTTTCGGTGCCAAAGATTGCTTCTTCAAAAGTGATTTCTACGCGTGATTCGACGTCGCGCCCACGTGCTTGTCCGCGCCCACGACCGCCATTTTGGCCACCAAAGAAACTTTCAAAAATATCGCCAAGGCCGAGATCACCAAAATCGAAGTTTACGTTTTGGCCGCCAGCCCCGCCAAATCCAGCAAATGGATTGCCGTCGCTCGCCGCACTTCCGCCTACGCCAGCGTGACCAAATTGGTCATAACGTTGACGTTTAGAGGTGTCTTTGAGCACTTCATAGGCCTCATTCACCTCTTTGAATTTGGCTTCGTCGCCGCCTTCTTTGTCGGGGTGATATTGTATGGCCTGACGGCGAAACGCCTTCTTGATTTCGTCGGCGCTCGCGTCTTTATTGACACCTAAAACTTCGTAGTAATCTCGTTTTGCCATAGTACCCTACTATTTTACGCTATTATTCCACCCTGCGCGTGCTAAAGCGGTGTTATTGTTGTTTTGGCCACTCGTAGTCAGGTTTAGCCGTTTGGCCGGGTTGGCCGGATTGCTCGTTTCGCAATTTTTGAATGCGTGCCAGGTAAGCCGCCGCAGCTCCACCATCTTTAGTGCTGACATCGATAAGAGGGTCGCCTGCATCTGCACCAGGTTGTTCTTGCGCAAAACTTGCTTGCGCATCCCACGGCTGCGTGACCTCAGGACGTTGGTCGCCTTGTGGGGTTACGGGTGTAAGCTCACGGGTTACATCTTGGCTGTGGTCTGGTTCGCCATCAGTCGCTACCGGCTTAAGCTCACGCGTTGGCTCCGGTTCTGGCTCCGGCTCCGGCTCAGGAACTACTGGTTTTTCGCGTAACCCATGGCGAGCACTCACGAGTCTTTCGGCGGCTTCTGGATCAATTTCAGCCATGACTGTTTCAATTTCTTCAGCGGTACCACCCTCTGTACCGAGCTTGATGAGCGCCTCATGAGCGCGTGCTAAATGTGCTTTTTTGAGCGCCAATTCAGCATCAGCTGTTTGTACTAATCCATCAAGCCGACCTAAAGTTTCACGCTTGATCCCCAGATTCCTTAAGGCCTGATCGTTGCTTTTGGCGAGATCTCCCTGCTCTTTCCGAAGATCATCGATCACAACACGGGCAGCATTTTCTTCTTCGAGTAAGCCCCGACGGAAGCGCTCTTCCAGTTCATCTAATTCATCTTCAGGAGTTTCTGGACCACCCATTCTCGAAAAAATATCCGCGATTTTTGCGTCAAGAGGGCGGCGAAGTGTGTGCGGCTCTTCGGTCATAGGTTCGGGAGGATCGCTTACTTCGACGGTAGTAGCAAGCACAACGCTATCAACTGTCCGTACTTGTTCTTCGTGTACTGCTGACGCATCTACGTGCTCGGCTCCCCCACCTGGATCTGTTTCACTCATGTTCTGAAATACTGTACTTTCTGCCGCCCTGGATTATTTACTTTTCTTCGTCGACAACTTCGCCTTCGACGGTGTCTTTCTTGTCTTTTTTGTCAGACTTTTCAGACTTGTCGTCTTTCGAATCGTCACCGCCTTCGGCCTTTTCGTCTTTCTCAGCTTGCTCGTACATTTTTGCACCGATCGGCATGAGTTTATCGTTCAGGTCTTTGGCAGCCGCTTCGAGTGCGTCCTTGCCGGCTTTATCATCACCAGCCACCTTTTTAGCATCTTCTACAGCATTTGTCAATGTTTTGAGGTCTTCTTCGCTCAGTTTCTCTTTGTAGTCACGCGCCATCTTCTCGGCTTGGTATACGCTGTTATCGAGCAAGTTGCGAGCCTCAACCGCTTCGCGCTTCTTTTTGTCCTCGTCGGCATTTGCTTCAGCTTCTTTGGCCATCTTTTCAACCGATTCTTTATCGAGGTTACCGCTGCCGGAAATAGTGATCGACTGTTCTTTGCCCGAACCCTTGTCTTTGGCGGTTACGTTCAAGATAGATCGGAATCGCGTAG
>CAZRIO010000036.1:0-5947 GCA_964600185.1 uncultured Candidatus Saccharibacteria bacterium
ACTTAGAGCCGTTTATTCTACTAATCCACGACCTACGATGAGGTTACTTGTATAGTACGCCTATTGGTTAAAAAAGTCAATATTATACAACATACACATGTTATGTGTCAAATCACCGAGAACCGGCCGGTAACTCCGGTAAAGCCTGCTCAACAACGGTTGCAGCCCGTAATAAATTCGGATCAATTGGGTCACTCTCGCGTAATGCTAAGGTCAAACCCGCAGCTAAATCAGCGCTTAAAAGTTGCCTGTCGCCGTTGTTTTGCGAGCCAAATGCCGCGGTAGAAGTTGCAGGATTTTCGGCCAATGCTTCCATCGTCCGGTCATTAGTACGCACTACTTCCGTGTAGCGAATATCGGCCACCTTGATGAGAGGGTCGCTTAATCCAATCTCGATGCTCTTGCGAGTCTGATCAGGCTGCTGAGGTTGGAAAAAACGTATGTTATAGAACTGATCGCCAAGAATTGGCGAAGCCTCTAGTGGTGTGTGACGGTCAACGATCATAAGGCGGCGCTGCCCGGCTTCGCCCGGAGTTTCAAAAACGAGGCGATCTTGTTTACCTTCCGATTCAGGAGTTGGTACCGAAACTACTTTGCCAGTTTCAGCGGCGGCGGCAAATTGGTCGACACAAATATTGCGCAAACCTTTATAAGCCTCACGACGCTGTTCGTCTGTGCCCATGGCTTGTTCAAATTGTTGACGTCGACGCTGGTGTGGCAATATGCGGAGGGCGGATCGGCCAAGTGAAGAGATACGGTGAGTAGCAGGATTTGGTTCGCGAGTACGAGTGATTTCATGCTTCATAATGACCATACTATATCATGAAATATAAACATTAGCAATATCGTTCTGTTGATGAGTGTGACACTTTATTGTGTCAACGCGCGCAGTTTGCGGTATTCCATCCGCAGTGTTTGAGCACGGACACAATACAGTGACACATTCACCATTCTGCTTATGTTTTCCGTTGTATTTTCGGTCTAAGCTTGCAGCGATAGACGAATATGTGGTACTTCTAAGGGCAGTACTTTTGAAATAAAGAGCCATATTATGACATTGAAAATTGCAGTTATCGAAGATGACACCGACATCCAAACCATGTACCGGTTCAAGCTTGAAAAAGAGGGCTTTACAGTCGCGGTTGCAAATAACGGATTGCTCGGACTGGAAGTTGCCGAACGTTTCAAACCGGATCTCATCCTGCTTGACCTCATGATGCCGGTCATGAACGGCGCTGAAATGCTCATCCGACTGCGGGCTGCCGACTGGGGCAGCGACATGCGCGTCGTCGTGCTTACCAACCTGAGTAAAGATGAGGCGCCCCAAGCGCTTCGTTTTTTAAACGTTGACCGTTACATCGTCAAAGCACATCACACACCCGCCCAAGTAATTCAGATAGTACACGAAATACTTGGCCAAAATTCAACCTGATGATATACCTATCGTAAGCAAGCAAAGTGCTATAGTTAGATAGAAAGAGGGGCAAGCATGATAAAAGTAGCAATCATCGAGGACGATCAAGCAATCTCCCAGATGTACCGCATCAAATTTGAAGCGGAAGGATACGAAGTTGAAACCGCCGAAAACGGCAAACTCGGCCTCGAACTTGCTGAATCCATGAAACCCGATATTATCTTGCTTGACCTTATGATGCCCGAAATGAACGGTGACGAGATGCTCGCTCGCCTGCGCAACACACCATGGGGTAAAAACATCAAAGTTATCGTCCTTACCAACAAGGGTGAACAAGAAATTCCTGAAGATGTCCGAAAACTCGGGGTCAGCGCGCTTATTTTGAAAGCTGATATGACGCCGCGACAAGTGGCAGAACTCGTAAAAAGCAAACTTAATTAATCATAAGCCGCTCAATTTTTGCATTCGAGCCAGGACTGTGGGTATAGTTATCGTATGAAAGTTGCGATTATTGGATACGGGATTGAGGGCCAATCGGCCGCAGAATATTGGAAGCATCTTGGCGACCAGATTACTATTTGCGACCAAGGCGAAGACATTGCCGTTCCGAGCTACGCCGAGGCACGGCTGGGCTCCGGCTATCTAAACGGTCTCGACGAATTTGATCTGATCGTACGGAGTGCTGGTATTAACCCGGATGTGATTTTGGCGGGTAATCCGCACGTTGGCGATAAAATCACCTCTGTTATGAACGAGTTTTTACGCGTTTGTCCAACCAAAAACGTTATTGGTGTGACGGGCACGAAGGGCAAAGGCACGACCTCGACTTTGATTGCGGAAATGCTGCGCGCTACCGGGAAAGAAGTGTTCCTGGGCGGAAATATAGGTTTATCACCGCTTGAATTTTTACCCCACGTGACCGCCGATAGCTGGATTGTGCTCGAAATGTCGAGCTTCCAGTTGTACGATCTTCACTACAGTCCACGAATTAGCGTCTGTTTGATGGTCGCGCCAGAACATCTCAACTGGCACATAGACATGGATGATTACCTCGAGGCAAAAGCTAATCTGTTCCGTTTTCAAAATCCTTCTGACATAGCAATTTACTATGCCGAAAATACTAACTCTCACCGTGTCGCCAGCGCGAGTCCCGGCGCGAAGCTCGCCTATTTCACCCCTCCTGGCGCCTATGTCGCCGAGGGGCATATCATGATCGACAACCAACGGTTATGCGATGTTACGGAGCTAAAACTACGTGGAGCGCATAACTGGCAAAACATCTGCGCCGCAGTAACGGCCGTCTGGCAAGTGACGCAGGATACCGATGCCATCCGGCGGGTTTTGAGCACCTTTAGCGGGCTCGAGCACCGGCTGGAATTTGTACGCGAATTTGAGGGCGTGTCATACTTTGACGACTCGTTCGGCACCGCACCGCAGACCGCCATTGTTGCGCTCGAAGCTTTTTCGCAACCTAAAATTATTATTCTCGGTGGTTCAAATAAGGGCATTCCGTTTGAATCGCTCGGTGAAGCAGTCGCCAAAAATAATGTTTCGCAGGTCATCACTATTGGCGAAACTGCACCGCTCATCGAGACGGCTTTGCACGAAGCAAGCTTTACCGCCATCACTCCTGGTGGAAACACGATGGAAAGTATTGTGGCAACCGCACGAAAACTCGCCAAACCCGGCGAGGTAGTTTTGCTTTCTCCGGCATGCGCAAGCTTTGGCATGTTCCCGAATTATAAAGTTCGGGGCGCCGAATTTAAGCGAGCGGTGCAAGCACTCGTGTAAGCTGAGCGACGATCGCCTGCTCTGGCTGAACAACTTGTGCTCTGCCTGCAGCCATCGCTTTTATTTCTTGCTCGATCCAGTGATAGTGTGTACACCCAAGGACAATCACGTCAGCATTCTCTGAGAGCGCTTGCTCGATACGAGTACGAATTTTTTGATCGTCCACTTGTTTGTGCTCGATCATGTACGCCCAGTCGCTGCAATCAGGCTCAAGCACTGTAATCTCAGGTGCGTAGGTGTTTTTGAGCCATTCATAGCGTTTTGTTGCAAGCGTCCGTGGCGTGGCACACACGGCGATCACCCCTGTTTTTGTCAGGCTGGCAGCAGTTTTGACCATAGGTTCAATGGCGATGAGCGGAATGGTGTAGCGAGCGCGAAGTTCTGTGATGAGCGCCGTACTCACCGTATTGCAAGCAATCACAATCGTCACACAACCGCGGGCGACGAGCGCATCAAAGATCGGCACAACGTATCCCATAATTTCTTGCGGTGTTTTTGAGCCATACGGCACATGCTGCTGGTCGTTCATGAAAATAATTTCGTGCTCTGGCATGGCTTTTTCAATGGCATTCGCCATACTCAGCCCGCCAATGCCTGAGTCAAAGACACCGATTTTCATCTTATTCGCTTTCGGGATTTTCGGAAGAGACTTCAGTTTCAGTTTCGGAGATGCGGCGTGCAGCGCGAATAACGTTTTCAAATAATGCGCATACCGTGAGCGGCCCAACCCCGCCTTTGGTAGGAGTAATACTGAGGTCATCACGCTCGTAAACCTCGGGGGCAACATCGCCCACCGTCTTGCCCTCTTCGCCTGCGACGCCAGCGTCCACCACAATAGCACCGGGCTTGATCATGTCAGAATAAAGAATTGCAGGGCTACCGGTGGCTGTAATAATAACGTCGGCTTGGAGAGTTTCGGCCTTGAGGTCGGCAGTCGAGCGATCCGCAACAGAAACAGTAATATCTGAGGCCGTTAGCATTCGTTCGAGGGGCGCACCGACCAATTTTCCGCGGCCAATCAGGAGCACTTTCTTGCCTTCCAGTGAAATATTGTAACCGGCAAGCAGCCACAAGATTGCCATCGGCGTTGCCGGATCGAACTGCGCATCTCGCCCTAAGGCATCAACGTCTTTTTCGGGCGCCACAGTATTTACAATTGTTTCGGTTTCGGCCGGATTTTCCAGCGGTAATTGCACAATTATACCGTGAACGGCGGGATCGTCGTTGAGCTGTTTGATTGTGCTGATTGCGTCGGCTTGGGCAACTTTATGAATATCAACATCGATCAAAATATCGGCACCATATCGTTTTTTCATGCGCATGTAGACGTTGATAACGGGATGGTCGATAGTTGCCACAATCGCAAGCTTCGGCACAACGCCGTTCGCCTGGCGCAATCCGCGTACCGTGTGGGCTTGTCGCTGTTTAATAAAGCCGGCTAATTCGAGGCCATTTAATATTTTCATCACCCCTATTGTAACAGATGTGTCATAAAGTTGGCAGATGTGCGTGCAAACAGTGAAAAGCTTGTGATATGATTAAAATGACCTTAAGGGGATATACTAAAATGCAAGAATCAAACGGAGCACAAGCTCCTCAACCAGCGGAACACGTTGTTCCGCAAACTGTCAGTACAACATATCAATCAAACCCATTCCTCGTGAATGCGCGCGGTATCGTATCAATTTTACAAGCAAACCCTGCGACAGCCTTGTTGCTCGGGCTCGTGTTGGGCGCAATATTCTTTGTCGCCTTCATATTGGTATTTTTCATTGGAGCTATGATTCATAACTCTTTTGTGAGCGTCCTGATCGGACTCATCGGCATGATAGGTTATTTGGCGTTTATTGCCATTAGCGTCGGTAGTTACATGAGCGTCGGTAGCGCAAGCACCCGCGGTCAAACCATCAGCGTAAAACAAGCCATAAAGCAAGCAACGGCTAAAGCACTGCCATTGACCGGTGCGGCGATCGTAGCATTTTTGGCTATCGCAGTCGGTTTCGCACTGTTAATTATTCCTGGGCTCATCGCGCTGGGCCGTCTGTCACTTACCCTTGTGGTGATGATGGAGGAAAACCTCGGCGCATTTGCCTCGGTTAAGCGAAGTTGGCGCCTTACCAAAGGCCACACCATGGAAATGCTCGGTGCAATTTTTGCCGGTGAATTCATGAGTGGTGGTGGTTTGCTTGGGCCAACTACTGCTATCGCACCACTGTTTGGTCGATACCAAGATCTCACCGCACTTGAGCGCTCTGGTCAGGCCAAGCCACCAACACACTGGCTTAACTATCTCGCGCTGATTTTGATCATCCCACTTGTCGCTTTGGGAGTATTCGTTGGCATCGCCAGCAACAATAGCTCAAAACTCAACAAGGACTACAACACACGCGTGCAACAACAGTTAGATGAGCTCAACAAGAACAACAACTTGCAAGGTAGCGGCACCCTCAATGGTGGCGATTACAACAGCGATTCGGGCAGCGACAGCAACGGCTCAAGCAGCAGCGACGGCAGCACCCTTAACTGGTAATTTATATGAGCGCGGACGCACTTTTGCTTCGCGCTCATATCTTGTCTAAACTCCCGAGAGGTGTTATACTACGCTCTCGTACGGGCCATTAGCTCAGCTGGTTATAGCACCTGCCTCTTAAGCAGTGTGTCCTGGGTTCAAGTCCCAGATGGCCCTCCATGAAAAGGACGTCGACTTTTATCGCTACCTGTCGGCGTTTTTTGTTTTTGTTT
>CAZRIO010000037.1:0-5345 GCA_964600185.1 uncultured Candidatus Saccharibacteria bacterium
GTTCACCTGCTTCGCGAAGTACTTAGGGGATGATGTCAGCAACCGTTCCCTTGGCATAACCCCATTCTTTGAGGGCGTAAATCCCCCGCCCTATCAAGACAAAGCGTTTGTCTTTGATGAGTTCGTTGTGAATCGCCTGGGTGGTGACGTCTTTGCGCTTAAAGTCGGACTGCTTGATGGCTCCAGCAATTTCGTTGAAGTGCATGTGTTTGCCGTGTTCTTTGAGGATAACGTAGATCTTATCGCGAATGTTCTTAGGATTGACCATCGACCACTTCACGAGACCCCAGCGACCGTTCAAGGTTGCGAGGTTTTTCGATACGCTGGCAAGGGCTTGAGCTTCGCTCGTGCTGCCGCCAACGGCGCTGGCAACGGCATCAATAGTGGTTGGTTCGCCAACTTTTTTGATAGCAGCAACAAGGCTGGCAATGTCGGCCTTAACGTGTTTTTCGTCACGTACACTAACAATACCGACTGCCTGGCAGTAATCGTCGTTGTCTTCGATAACAACCAGTTGTGGACACAGGCGAGCCAAGAACGCAATCCGTGATTGGTCGGTTCGTGAGTTCTCTGCTGTCAGACGAGCGCTCAGATCGGCGACACGTGCGATGGTGCCAAGTTCATTCAATTCCCGCACAAAAGTGTCTTGCAGACCTTCTGTGTGTGGTAAATCGCCTTCTTCGGCGCTTGTTTGCAAACGTGCAAGTACTGATTTTTCGAGCTGACGAACGCGTTCGCGAGTGATGTTCAACAGTTCACCGATTTGCTCAAGCGTTTCTTTTCGGTCAAAAAGCCCAAAACGCCGCGCGATGATTTCTCGTTCGCGTTCCCGCTCAATGTGTGAAAGAATCTCTTGCACAATTGTCTCGGTGTTGACTATCGCCTGTTCAGCTTGGACTTCTGCCATGTGTGTCACTTCCCTGTCTGTTAATCGCTAACTTTTCACCAATTATAAAACTAATAATTGTAAAAGTCAAACTTTAGTCTTCTAAAACCTATTGTAGCATAAAATGAGCAATAATATGCGATTTATGTTGTAGAAATATCGCGAGAAAATAAGAAGTTAATTGTGGCAAGTCTCTTATGCTTGACAATCACAGATAGTTAATGAGAAATTTAACTTTTCTTTGGGGCGCGGCGGCGCGTGAAGCGCTTTTTAGCGGGTGCTTCGGCCAGGATCTTCTTACACTCTTCTTCGGTCAACTTGGCGGGTTCGGTGTCTTTAGGGATCTTCGCGTTCTTTTTGCCGTCGGTAATATATGGTCCATATGGTCCATTTACTACTTTGATGCCGCTTGCGAACTCTTGAATGTACTTGTTGGCATCCTTTTCGAGTTTGGCGGCGTAGAGCTTGCGCGCCTCGGCTTCGTCGATACTGAATGGATCGAGTGGTTTGATACTGACAAATGTTTTGCCAACTTGAATGTACGGTCCGAAACGACCGATGTTGGCTTTGATTTCCTCGCCTTTGTCGGTGGTACCGACAGTGCGCGGCAGTGCAAACATAACGAGTGCTTCTTCGAGTGTGACGGTTTCGAGCTTCGCCCCTGTTGGCAATGGTGCAAAAGCAGGTTTTTCGTCGTCTTCGACTTCACCGCGTTGTAACATGGGGCCATAACGACCAAATCGTGCGTAAACGGGCTTGTGCGTTTTGGGGTCTTCGCCTAAGAGTCGCGCTTGGCTTACCTCTTGTCGTGATGCGCCTTCTGCACCGGCAATAAGCGGGTGAAAATCTTTATAAAAGTCGGCGATCATCTTTTCCCACTGTTGTTCCCCGCTGGCGATATGGTCGAAATCGGCTTCGGCTTTGGCGGTAAATTCGTAGTCAACGATGCTCGGGAAGTATTTCATAAGGAAGTCGGTGGTGACTTCGGCCAAGTGGGTTGGTACGAGTTTATTGCGGTCAGCGCCGGTAATTTCGGTGATTGGCTCGTCTTTAACGACGCCCTTTTCAAGGGTGAGCGTTTGTACGGTGCGCTCCACGCCTTCTAGGTCAGTCTTTTCGACATACCCGCGTGTTTGTACTGTTGAGATGGTTGAGGCATAAGTACTCGGGCGGCCAATGCCAAGCTCTTCAAGTTTTTTTACGAGAGAAGCTTCGGAATAGCGAGCCGGCGGACGTGAGAACGTTTCGGTCGCGGACATAGTGGCGAGTTCGAGTTTATCGCCCTCTTTGACTGCTGGTAATAAGGTGTCGTCTTTGCCGCCGCCGTATACCTTTAGAAAACCGTCGAAGGTTAAGATTTCGCCTTTAGCGGTAAGTTTTTCGCTGCGGCCAGATACATCGATGGTGATTTCGGTGCGCTGGGTGGCGGCTGGTGCCATTTGACTTGCCAAAGCGCGCTGCCAGATCAGTTGATACAGTTTCTTTTGTTGTTCGTCTGCGCCAGCGCTCAGTGTTGAGAAGTTGGTAGGACGAATAGCTTCGTGGGCTTCTTGGGCACTTTCGTTCTTAGTCTTAAACTGGCGAACTTGATGATATTTGTCGCCGTACTCTTTTTTGATGAGTTCTTCGGCGGCTTTGATCGCAAAACCGGACAAAATAGTGCTGTCGGTACGCATGTAGGTGATATTACCGTTTTCGTACAAGCGCTGCGCGAGCGTCATGGTCTGTTTAATGCTGTAGCCGAGCCGGCGTGAGGCTTCTTGTTGTAAAGTACTCGTGGTAAATGGTGCGCTTGGGTTACGCGAGCCAGGTTTTTGGGCGATGCTACTAACGATAAAGATGGCCTTGGCAGCGTCCTCGAGGAATGTATGCGCGGTTTCTTTGTCGGGTAATTTGGTTGCGAGTTCGGCTTTGAGGTCTTGTCCGTCCACCGTAAAAATAGCGATAATGCGATATGAACTCTCGGCCTGGAATTCACGGATTTCGCGTTCACGTTCGGCGATCAAACGGACTTCAACAGATTGCACGCGGCCAGCGCTGAGCCCAGTGCGAATTTTTTTCCATAACACTGGTGAAAGTTCATAACCGACGAGGCGATCGAGTACGCGGCGTGCTTGGTAGGCGTCAACGAGTTCGAGATCGATGTGGCCTGGATTTTTGATGGCTTCTTCGATGGCCGATTTGGTAATTTCGTGAAATACCACGCGCTTGGTCTTTTTAGGATCAAGCTTGAGCGCCTGTGTTAAATGCCAGGCAATCGCTTCCCCTTCGCGGTCGGGGTCGCTTGCGAGCAAAATGTCGTCGGCTTCTTTGGCGGCCTTGCGAAGTTCAGCAACGACCTTCTTTTTGTCAGCATTAATTTCATAAGAGGGAGCAAAGTTATGCTCGATATCGATATTCATGCCCTTTTTTGGCAAATCACGAATATGGCCGAAGCTACTCTTCACCGAGTAATCTTTGCCTAAATACTTTTCAATGGTTTTGGCCTTTGCGGGGCTCTCTACTATAACTAGGTTCTTGCTCATGTTTATTTGCTTAGCTTATACGCAATTGCCTATAATACGCAACTTTTCCTTATATGCAAAATTATTTCTCTCCAGCCAGTCTGTATTTGCAAAATAATATTGACATGGTTTGGCATCTGGGTGTAAAACAAAATAGTTAAAGTTACGAAGGCAAGACGCCACCCAAAAATCGGCCGCTACCTCCAGTAGGAAGCGGTTTTTGTTTGGGCAGAAATAGGAGAAGTGTATGATTGTACCTTATCAACATCGTGGTCCCGGTACCCCGTATAACGCATTCGGTGAATTACGTGGTCCGGCCCGCACACAAGACGAGATTCGCGCTTATCTTGCTGAAGGCGTTGCAATCGCCGAACAACAGCGTGAAGCAAAACTCACAGCTATGGCGCCTGTTGTAGGCGAGGCTGCGATCACTGCACAAGAAATTCATGGTGCTGGTGCTGCAGAACAAGTTGTTGTGTCAACAGTTGATGTTGCCGCCCAACTAAGTGTTGCCCGCCAAGCCGAAGTCGCCTAAAACGGCAAAATTTTAGCACAAAAGAACAGCGCACCTCCCTTCGCTGTTCTTTTTGTATACAATAAGAGTTATAGGTGTTGGCTGATTTTGTAGCCGGCCCAAACACCGAGTCCCGCACCTAAAAGGCCCAAGCCAAAGCTGGCGAGTCCGGTAAAGATATGGTGGTCGATGAGGCTGCCGATAAAATTGCCGATAATAAAGCCAAACGCTAAGCCGCCTAAGACGGGTCCGCGTGCGCCAATCGTTGATGCCATACAGCCATTGTACACCATAATGACTATGCATATCAGCGCAAACTCCAGTGGTCATTGCCATTTGCAAAAACTTTTCCGGTTATTTCGAGCATAGTGAGCGTCTGGTTGAACAGCGACACATCCAAGTTACTTCGTGCGAGCAATGCAGCGCCCTCATGACAGCCGCCCGCCAAAAGATCGAGCACAAGTTGCTCGGGCGCAGAATTGCCCCGTGGTGCGTTCTTAGGCTGCCCCGTAAGCGATTGCCAGTTCAGCGCATGCAATATGTCTGCGAGCTCGGTAACAGGCGTGGCGCCCATGCGAATAAGCATGTTTGTGCCCACCGATGTTTCACTCGTGATGTTACCGGGCACGGCAAATACTTCCTTGCCCTGTTCGAGCGCAAACCGTGCTGTGTGGAGGCTGCCGCTCTTTTGCGCCGCTTCAGTAATTAGTACCCCGTCGGCAAGCCCTGAAACTATACGATTGCGAGCTATGAAGTGGTCTTTGTAAGGAATCGTACCCGACGCATATTCGCTTATAAGCGCCCCACCCTGCTTGAGCATATCCTGCGCGAGGTGGTGATGGCTCGCCGGATATATACGGTCAACGCCGCAAGCGAGTACGGCGGCTGTGCGGCCGCCTGCTTCGAGAGCGGCCCGATGTGCGCAAGCGTCAACACCGAATGCGAGTCCGCTAATAATCATCACGCCCAGCTCGGCCAATTCACGGGCAAACCGCGCAGTCACTGCCCGGCCATATGGCGAAATCTTTCGACTCCCGACAATCGCAATCCGCGGCAGAAATAAAATTTCGCTTAAATTTGCGCCAGAAACATATAACTGTGCTGGCGGGTCGGCCATGTGGCGTAATTGTTCTGGAAAATCATGGTCGTTTTGCTCGATAATTTGCAATCGTAACTCCTTATTTTAGGCCGGAATCATACTGCCATGAAATGCCACAAAACTGCAACATACACACAATAAGCGTAAGTTTATTTATAAATGTAAAGTCGCTTTTTAGTCAAAAACATGCAAAAGGTATTGACACAAAGACATATATTTGGTAGAATTGCAACTTGTGAGCGTCGTAATGACGAATTCACGCACCTTATATCCCCCATTTCTAACAATTGTTAGATTGTTTTAGAGCGTGCCATCTTGAACAAGTTGTTACCCTCCACTTTT
>CAZRIO010000038.1:0-4962 GCA_964600185.1 uncultured Candidatus Saccharibacteria bacterium
GCTGCCCGGAGAACCTTTGCTGGTTCGCGGCACCTTAGAACGACCGCATTATATTGGGAATGGAGAACGACTGCTCGACGATCCGGCAATATTTCAACTCGATGAAGGAGCACGACTTAGCGCTGATGCAGCTGGCGTATCAGTTCAAAAGCTCTATGGGCCAGAGGAACGTGTCGACATTCCTCGTGATGTGTTAGCTCGTGGACCGGTCGTCGTGACATTTACCGAAAACGATCCCCACAAACTCGTTGTCGGAGTAAACCCGCACGATTTTGAGGAAGTTGTCGAATTCTATGGTTTTACGTCACAGACGCCGCCGGTAGGCACCTTTGCTTGTCAGACCGAAGTATGCGCGGAGTAAGAGCCAGAGACAAATCGCCAGTTCTGCTATACTTCATATAATGACAAAGCAACAACGACTGGTTTTACTGATAAGTATTCTGGCTTCATTCGTTGCATTTTTAGATGGTTCTGTAGTCAATGTAGGCTTGCCGGCAATCGTGCGCGATCTTGGGGGTGGCCTTGCGGTTCAGCAGTGGGTGGTCGATGCATATCTTATGACCCTGGGATCACTTATGCTGGTCGCCGGTTCGTTTTCTGATCTGTTTGGTCGTAAGAAAATATTAGCCTTTGGACTTCTAGGATTCTTAATTGCATCAATTTTCTGTGCGCTTGCGCCCAACAGCGGACTGCTCATCGCCAGTCGCACTTTGCAGGGTGTTGCCGGTGCGCTTTTAGTGCCCAGCTCGCTCGCGCTGATCATCGGTGCTTTTAACGGCAAAGCCCAGGGGCGAGCAATTGGTATTTGGACGAGCTGGACGGGAATTGCATTCATCGTGGGTCCATTGCTCGGCGGCTCGTTAATCGATCTTTTCTCGTGGCGCGCCATTTTTGCTATCAATGTATTGCCAATTGCCGCGGCTCTTTGGCTTATGCGAGGGCTTGACCTACCGGAACACATTCGGAAAACCGTTCGTATTGATTGGCTGGGGGTTGTGCTAGGGGGACTGGGGCTTGCCGGTCCCGTGTACGGACTGATTGAGCAGTCTCACTATGGATGGGCGAATCCCATGGTGTGGGGTTCTATCATAGGTGGCGTATTGGTACTCGCGTTATTTTTACTGCACGAACGGCGTACCCGTGATCCCATGCTTCCGCTTGAACTTTTTCAATCACGCAACTTTAGTGTCGGAAATATCGCTACAACCAGTATTTATGCCGGCTTATCAGTTGCGACATTTTTGATTGTGATTTTCTTGCAACAGATTGAGGGCTACTCGGCGGTTGTTGCGGGCTTTGCTCTCGTACCGTCGACGCTTATCATGTTCGTGTTGTCGCCGCGTCTAGGCAGTTTATCCAGCACCTTTGGACCGCGTATTTTCATGGCGCTCGGACCTCTGATTGCCGGCGCTGGATTTTTATTTATGCTGCGAGTAAGTCAGCCGGTTTCATATTGGACGCAATTGTTACCGGGAATCGCGCTGTTTGGGCTGGGATTGTCGGTAACCGTCACGCCGCTTACGAGTGCCGTTCTTGGTTCAATTCGAGCAGAGCAGGCGGGCGTGGCATCGGCAACGAATAATGCGATTGCGCGGATTGCCGGTCTTATCGCCATTGCGGCGGTCGGTATTATTATCGGGCCTACCATAACGCTCGATGGATTCCGTCGTGGCCTTGTGGCGACGGCAATCTTGCTCTTTATTGGTGCTGCTATTTCTGCAATCGGTATCAGCAATAATGCAGTCAAAAAGAACGCCGAATCCCGTATTGAACAAAAATAGTGTTCAACTGTAACAGGGGTAGGGTACTTATGAAGCGTCTTTTGTATCCTTGCAAAAGTTGCTTATGCTGACCTCGATTAAGTTTGATAGAAGGTGCTTAAGAAATACCAGTGGCGCGATGCCAGAGGAGTTTGTTATAATACATCCGATTTGTTGCCACCTTAGCTCAGTTGGCTAGAGCATCGCTTTCGTAAAGCGGGGGTCTGGGGTTCGAATCCCCAAGGTGGCTCCATTTTATATGCGGGTATCGTATAGCGGCTATTATGTAGCCTTCCCAAGGCTGAGATCTGGGTTCGACTCCCAGTACCCGCACCAATTTTGAACCATTACGGACTATGCGAACGCCGAGCAAAGGCTTACAATAGAACTTGCGAATATGCCAACTTCAAAAAAATATTTTCATGATCGACTCATTCTTCTGTTGTTAAGTATCAACGGATTTCTTGCATTTCTTTGCATTATTCTTGTGCTCCTTCGCCTCGGCGCAGGCACAGGCGGGCAAGGTTATATTGTGCAGTACCGGGCAAATCTCGGTATCGGCGCTTTCAAGCAGGGCGGCGTGGGTAATCTGGTAGCTTTCGCGCTGTTTGCTGTTATCACACTTGGTGCGCAAATTGCCCTCAGTATCCGAACATATCCCATTCGTCGAGAGCTCTCAATTGCTGTACTGAGCTTAGGTCTCCCATTGCTCCTACTCGCAGTCATCGTAAGTAACGCGCTTCTTGTACTCCGCTAATATGACAGATATCGAGATTCCACTTAAAAAAGATCGTGATACCCGGTATCGGCTTTTCGAGATTTTACCCGGCGCGCTGAGCTGGTTTATGCTGGCGCTGCCTTTTATTTTGAGTTTTATAAATGTGACGCTTGCTGCGCTCTTTGTGCTGCTATACCTGTTAGTTAACTTTACACGTGTATTTGCGACCGCGATTCGGTCTCTTCATGGATACCGAGAAATGCGTCACCATCGCGGGCTGAATTGGCGTGAACTATTAGATGAAATACAAGAAGCCAAAGTGTCGGACGCGAATGCCTCTCGCCCAAAATGGCATATTGATCAGGTGCTTCGCCGGAGTGTAAAACCCCCAATTGTGCAGCCCAAAGATGTTATTCATGCAATCATTGTTGCGACATATAATGAAAGTCGCGAAGTTCTGGAGCCTACGATTCAGTCAATCTTGAAGTCGAATTATGACATGAAGAACGTCATCCTGGTGTTGGCCTATGAAGAACGCGGCGGTGAGCGGGTGGCAAAACAATCGAAAGAGCTTATTGCGCAGTACAAAGATAAATTTTTTCACGCTATGGCCGTCGGGCACCCCAACAATATCCCGAATGAAGTTATTGGTAAGGGTGGTAATGTAACCTATGCCGGTCGTGCGCTCAAAACGTACTTAGAAAAAGAAAAGATTGATCCGTTGCGAGTCGTTGTAACTACGCTTGATTCAGATAACCGACCAGACAAAGAATATCTTGCTGCGCTAAGTTATGTGTACGTTGCATGTGACGACCCCGTTCGATCTTCATTCCAACCAGTTTCTATTTACAATAATAATATCTGGGATGCGCCGGCACCGTCGCGCGTACTTGCCACCGGTAACTCGTTTTACCACTTGGTGCAATCACTACGACAACATTCGCTGAGAAACTTTTCGTCACATGCGCAGGGCATGGCCTCGCTTATTGAAACTGATTTTTGGAGTACACGAACAATCGTTGAAGATGGCCACCAGTTCTGGCGGGCATACTTTAGGTTTGATGGTGATTACCGCGTATATCCGCTCCATGTGCCAATTTACCAAGACGCTGTGCTCGCTGACACCTATATGAAGACACTAAGAGCACAGTTTTTACAGCTTCGAAGGTGGACTTGGGGTGCTTCCGACATTGCGTATATTGTGAGCAAGGGTTACTTTAAGCCAAATAAAGTACCGAAACACGATCTTTTTGTGAAGCTCCTTCGTACAATTGAGGGTCACGTTACCTGGGCTGTAGGGCCAATTTTAGTGCTCGTAGGCGGTTTTATTCCTGCATTTTTCCATCCACAAAGCTATGCTGCCAATGAGTTACCGCTCCTCGTGAGCCGCATTCAAACTGTTGCACTCTTTGCGGGGATTGCTACGATATTCGTTTGTCTCAAAACTTTACCGCCACGCCCTGAGCGCTACAAGCGGCACCGCACCATATTCATGCTTTTGCAGTGGGGATATTTGCCAATCACGACCATTGTATTCAACTCTTTTGCCGCTTTGAATTCACAGACCCGACTCATGTTCGGTCGTTATATCGATAAGTTTGATGTAACACAAAAAGCAGTTGTCACCGAAAAGGGTGACGTCATTTCCTAATCTAAGTTACTTAACTAACTGTTTTCAGGATGATAGGCGGTATACAGCGCTGCTGCTGTCGTGTCAAAGTTGGCAAGCGTCTCATGGGCGATGGCGACGATGGCGTCCCGGTCTATTGCGCCATCATGGATCGTTTTTAGAACAACTGCAGTCACTGTTTCCGTAAGTGCGGCACACTCGGTGAGCGCCCGAGGGCGGTGTTTGCAGGCTTCAAAGAGGCTTAGGAATAAATGGTCACGATTAAACGCCTCAGGGCGTTTTTTGGATTTTTTCTGTACTAGTACGCTTGTTGGTAGGACTGGCTGTTCACGTGTGGTGAAGCTGTTTTTACATACGTCGCACAATCTGCGGCGCCAGGTCGTATTCTGTCGCTTCTGAAGTCTTGAGTTCGCAACCCGCGTGTTGCCGCCGCAATATAAACAAACCATGTCTATATATTGTCATACGACTATTTAAAATGCTAGTGGAAAAGTGCTCATATAATTGGGGAAAGGTACAAAAATCCCCCTAAGACGAATGTCTTAGGGGGTCTTCTGATCATGCTATTTAGCGATTGATCGGATTCTTCGAATTCTGGTTATCTGAGAAGCGAATGACAACTCCTCATAAAACAGCTTGAATGTATCAAGCGTGCTTGGTTTTTTGGTACTCACCAATAAGCCTCTTAACTGATCTATAGTAGCAGAGGATGGCATATGTGTCAATGATGTGTAGGTGAAACGACCGGTGAAAGGGCTTGCGTTTTGGGTGTCAATCAAGTATAGTTTTATCTGTTTTATGGGCTCTTAGCTCAGTTGGCTAGAGCGCTTCCTTGACGTGGAAGAGGTCAGAGG
>CAZRIO010000039.1:0-4654 GCA_964600185.1 uncultured Candidatus Saccharibacteria bacterium
TACCACCTCAAGGTAGCGCGTCTACCAATTCCGCCACGTCCGCGTGGTCTTTGATGGCATTGCCATCTGGTAAATAACTCTGCTATCTTATCTGTTTTTTGCAAAAAACTCAAGTGTTTTTAGAAGATGCTGGCGCTGCGCTGCAGGCTGCTGAAATGCTGAGTGTCTCATGTCATAGATAAAACAAGATAGCCACATCTTTCAAAGAAAAGCGTCACATGCATGCGCATTGAAGTAGCCTGCAGCGCAGCGCCAGCCGTTTACATCACCCTTATGAATGCGGCATGTGATCATGCAAATGATCGAGCGTGTAAGTCTGGCGGAGGAGCGGCTTAATCTGATCCAGTGTCACATTGATTTTTACACCCGGGTTGAGCGTACTGTACGGATCAAAAATCTGCTTCACTTTTTGGAATACGCCGTACATTTCTGCGCCATATAACCGCGAAAGATACGGTCCACGCAATCGCCCGTCGTTGTGTTCGCCGCTCGTGCTACCACCCAAACTAATGACCAAGTTGTAATAATCGTCGATCAACCGGAAAGCTTTTTGGCGATCACCAACCTGGGACAAGTCTAAAAATGGTTGCATGTGAATATTAGCGTCGCCGGCATGTCCCCAAACGGCTGCGTGCAAACGTTGCTTCGCAAACAATTCGTAAACGCCTTCCAGATATTCACTGAACTTTTCAATCGGCACCACACCATCTTCGATAATCGGCACAGCCTTGAGATTACCCTCGCTGTGCGCCGCAACTGTCGCCGAAGCATGACGAATTTTCCACAGCTGTTCCTTCTGCAAAGGATCCGATTCCATGCGATGACTCGTCGCGTGTTTTTCCAAGATTTTGGTCGCCTGTTTGAGCAATTTCTTTTGCGCTCGCTCATTGGCAGTGTCAAATTCCACCAGCAGCACAACGCGCGGGAATGGCTTTTCAATTACTTCTTTCAGTTGGTTCGGATTGAGTTTATCCACAAGGTCGAGTAATTGATCGTCGACCATCTCGATAGCACATGGCAATTCTGGCATAGCGCGGAAATCAACCACAGCAGCTTGCGCAGCTTGAATCGAATCAAAGTAGCCGACGAGCAATGTTGAGTCTGGCGTGTATGCCTCTGTGTCGAGGGCAACCTCTGTCACAATACCCAGCGTTCCTTGCGAGCCGACCAAAAGTGGCGTCAAATCAAAAGAGCCGTCCTTTTGTTTTACTAAAGATAATGCGTAGCCGGCTGAGTTTTTCGTAACGCTCAGTTGAAAATCTTCAAGTAATTTCTGATTCTCCTCGATTAGCGCGTCGAGTGCACGATATATTTCACCTTCAAATGTCGAAAGACCCAACTTCTTATTGAGGTCGCGCTTGCTGAGACGGCCGGTTTCGATCAACTCACCATTTGCCAAAACAACGTGCAAACCACGAACATATTCGCGGGTGTCGCCATATTTAAAGGTTTTCTCACCGCTCGCATTGTTAGCAACGGCGCCGCCGATTGTGGAATATTCAAACGAAGATGGAAAAGGCGGCAAAAAGCGATCGTGTGTATGCAATGCCTGCTGTAATTTACCGTAGTTTGCGCCCGGCTCAACCACGACAACGCCAGTTTTATCGTCGAGTTCGAGCACGCGGTTCATGTGCGCCGGGAACGCCAATATTATGCCGCTCCCGAGCGCGGCGCCAGCTTGGTCAGTTCCTGCTCCGCGAGCAGTAATCGGAATAATGCGCCCGCGCTCTGCCAGCTGCCATGAAAATCGCGCGGCTTTGCGGACATCGTTCTCGTTTCGAGGGTACACCACGAGCGATGGCGTCAGTGTAAATACACTACCGTCAGTTGAAAAATAGCGTCGTGCATCTGCCGAAACAGTCACCTCACCCATCAAGTGCTCTTGTAGATAATGCGCAACTTTACTCATTACTCGTTGTTACCCCGGTTTGTCATTACTTATACGAGCTATGATAGCACAAAATGCGTCGTTATGGTTGTGCTTGGACGGTCGGCTTCCATACCGCCGCAAGCGATTGATCAATTTCGGCTATCCCGATGCCATGGTCTCGCGCTTGTTCAACAAATGCCGATTGTTCGCGGCGCGCAAATAAATAGCCGGGATCTGCTGGATGTAAGAGACTCGGCAATGTCCGTTGATGTGTACGTTCATCTCCGGTTTTAACATCGAGAATTACTGCAGTGGTGTTGGGCGCACGGCGCATGTCGACCGCTTGAATAACGCCGCCGAATGCCACCATTTGTTCTGTTCCTATCGCTTCAAATCCCAGTACAGTCATCTCGGGCTGCAAGAAAGCGAGCCGCCATTTCATTTGGTCGAATGTACTACGGACTCGGTCAGCGATGACCTGGCCAGTGCCGTCATATGGCGTTACCGTTTCAATAACTGCCGCGGTAGCTATGAAATCTGACATGTGCGCCTCCAGCACCGGCTGCACCTCCCAAAGTGATGCTTCAGACTCCTGCATAATTTCATTATGATGTCTGCGCAAATTATCGAAGCGACGATCAAGTTCATTAGCCCGGCGTTTGGCTTTTCCGGCGGCATCGGGCTTGTAGAAAGGTATTTTATCAATTACATCTGCACCGATAACTGCGTCCGGATTTGGCAAATTGAGTCCGTATTCGGTAGTAAACTCGCCACGAGCCGCCTGAAGATCTACGTATTGTCCTGCAAGCCAGTTGTTATCGCTAATCGCTTCG
This sequence comes from uncultured Candidatus Saccharibacteria bacterium, assembly GCA_964600185.1. Classification (GTDB taxonomy): domain Bacteria; phylum Patescibacteriota; class Saccharimonadia; order Saccharimonadales; family UBA4665; genus DATASD01. Next base: position 2,704 of record CAZRIO010000039.1, read on the forward strand.
GTGAGGTGTCTGGATAAGACAGGATGGAGATCGGCTGGGGCACTAAATTCAATACGAGACATTACAGAATATATTGTACACCCTTATTTTTACAAAACGCAAAAACAGTGCCATCCAGAGTGAGACTGTTTTTGCGTTGTAAGGCTCCTGCTATCTGACGAACAAATAGACAATAAAACCAATGATGAGGAGAACGCCGAAGGCCAGTAATCCAATCATGAGTACAGGACTCGTGTGGTTTACGCCGGCAGGAGGCGCTTGTTCCGGAATAGGTACAATCGGCGTGTTGCCGTCAGGCATGCCCGGTTGCACGGGTGCACCAAACTGTGGTGCGCCGCCTAGCATTCCAGGCTGACCAGGAGCCGGAGGCGTGGGCGAAAACGGCTGTTGAGGCGGTAAGCCAGGATCGGGTACAGCACCAGGAAGCGGTGTGGGAGGCGGCGTAGGACCAGTAGGAGGCATCGCCGTATCGAAGGCTGGAGGCATTGGCGGCTGTGGTGCACCAGGACCAGGTTGCGGTGGCAAGCTAGGCTCACCAAAAGTGTCAGTATTAAGGGCGCCGTTACCATAGGCCCCGTCATTTGGTGCCACCGGACCACTTGCGTCACCTACGACTCCCGTATCGGCAGGAGCGTCTGACTCTGATGATGGCACCCAAGGCGTCGGCCGTTCAGGTTCCTGGTTGCCAGTAGTCGGCATTACCGGTTTTTGCGGTGCGTTGTCATCTGGATTCATGCTTCCTCGCTTATTGCATCTTAGCGTTTTGTTCTAACGCCTATTGTAGCATAAGCAAAATATGGGGTGGGACTGTTTTAAAAATATGGTATCGTACATAGCTATGGAATCGTTCAACCAACCCGCAAAGCCAGGCGACCTTGAAATCATGCGTCTGGTAAGTGATGCCGAGCTCATCCGCGAAGGTGCAACCTTTACAAACGGACATTTTACTCCTACGGCTGAGCAAATTGAGCACGCCCAAACACAGCAAAATACTCCGCAGCCAGTTCCGAGTGAAGTCACGGACGCGCGTGATTCACTTCAAGCTGCCCGCAATGTCATTCGAACTGCTTACACTAAAAAAATCGCCGAAAGTGTCGTCTCGGCGGTTACCTCGACCGATCAGGACACGTATATGGAAGGTGTACGCACTTTTAACCGACATCTTACCGTTGTCCCTTCGCCTGCATACAGTTTCATGGCACGAAATCCGCGCACGCAGGTTGATGAACCCAGCCTTATGTCACGATATCGCGACCTCATGCCGGCTGAAGTTCCTGAGAGCGAAACTTACCTCGACGTGTCACACAAGCAAAGTATTGAACTTCAAGTTAATAGACTCGCACGCATCACGCAAATTATCGGTGAGCATCTGCCGGATGGAAATGTTGCACTCACCGATCGGCCCGAAGCATTCCAGAAAACTGTTGTAGGCAAGTTCATTGCAGAACATCTGGCACTGCTGGCAGCTGCTCGTGAAAACGGCTGCAAGCGACAGGATGTTGAACTTACCGGGATCTCAGGGGCATTGCATTTACACAGCCTCGAGACATTGATGAAAACAAAAGAAACGCATCCGGATGTGCCATTTGCACGGCTGATCGTTATGTTTCTCCGCCAATCCATTGCATTTCATACGCGAGCCGACCAGATGCAAGAAAAAATTGCCAATAATGAACCTCCGAAGACCTATGTTCCACCCACGCAAAGCAAGATACAAACAGACCGGCGCGCTCGATTTAAAGAAACGATAGCACGCATTACAGAAGCGCCGCACACTTTTGACGCCGTGCCCGTGCCTGGCACTATTTTGCCGCTCCCCTCTGTTAACGACATACCGGGCGCACTATTCTCTTCAGTCGCTCAACTTGACAAAAAGCTAACCACAGACTACGGAGCATCGCCCGAACATGGCTGGGATGGGCTGCTACTTTCTGATCCCGCGAACGCACTG
>CAZRIO010000040.1:0-3983 GCA_964600185.1 uncultured Candidatus Saccharibacteria bacterium
GCAGCGTTCGGGACGCTGAGGTCGGAGGTTCAAGTCCTCTCACCCCGACCATTTAGGATTTCTTAGTTTTTAGCAGCGTCACATACGGTTCTCGTATCTGTAAATCGCCCACGTTTTCGCGCCTCGGCCTGTTTACCTATTTTTACTGAGTGTGTCGGGTACGGCATCGAATATAATAGAAACATCATCAAGATGTTAGGAGAGAAAATGTCGGAGAAGGTAATTTACACCGGTCACATTGTACAAAATCAAGAGGAGTTGTTATCTCAATTACCACCGGCTATCAGTGGCGAAGGAAGTAAAGTGCATGCACATCATGTAACCAAAGAGTTCATGCCAGCGGATGGTAAAGAAGGAATTGAACCTGGTCGAGAACGCACCCTATATATCACGGGACACGTTGTGACAGAAGGAGTGCATGCGGCTATAGTCGAGTCACCAGATGGAGATGAGATCACGAGCAACGAACATCCCCACATCACTATTGCAACCGCGGAAGGCGTTTCTCCTATAAAAAGTAATGAGGTTATAGCCAAAGCAAAACAGGAAGGTACCATCACTCCCGTTGAGCCTCCTATTGAATTAAAGACAGTCGAAGGATATTTTGACGGTAAACAGGTACATATTCAATAGTTCAAGTATCATCACCCTGTCGCTTCCTGCGGCCACTTGATTCATAAAATTGGCTTTCATGATTCGTCTGGCGGAGGGTTTGTATTTGTTGACTGTATTTTCTCCCCAGAAGTTTTACAATACACAGTATGCTTTTGTCAGCGCTGTCCATCTTGGCTGCTTTTACCTTTCTCGGAATTATTGAGTATATTTCGCGCACCCGTCAGAAAATTCATTCGGAGGTGACGCGCAAAATCGTGCACATGACGGCGGGTGTTGTCGTAGCGACCTGGCCGTTTTATTTTAAGTGGTGGGAAATCGGACTGATGAGCCTGGCTATGCTCTTTGTGGTAGCGATTGTTATTCAGTATAAAGTTTTTCAATCTATCCATACGGTGAACCGCCGATCGTTTGGTGAAATTCTGTTCGCGATCGCCATCGGTATTCTGGCATTTTTCGATGGAAGTCACTGGATTTTCGCGGCTGCGATGTTGCACCTGGGACTAGCAGACGGATTTGCGGCGGTGATCGGCGTGAAGTACGGCAAACGAACACACACACAATACAAAGTCTTTGGTAACCAAAAAAGCTTGGTCGGAACGCTTACCTTTTTTGTAGTTTCGGTGATAATTACGAGTGCTTATTTTGCAGTGACCAACACTCATGATTGGCAGCTTTTTATAGCCGTCCCTGTCATCACGACATTGGTTGAGAATGTTGCCGTGTACGGCACCGATAATCTATTGGTTCCGCTGGTTGTAGCCGGCCTTTTGAAGTTCTTTTAGCGCTTCCCGCTGCCGTGCGCGCGTAGTGCATTAAAGATTACGATTACATCCACGACTTCTTGAATAATGGCGCCATACAGCGGTTTGAATTTGCCGGTTGCAAATATGAGCATGAGTACGACGCTCAAGGCGATGCCGATTAAAATACTCTGTCGGGCAATGAAAAATGTACGTTTGGCGATCGTCATAGCGTGTCCGACGCGGTCAAGATCGTCGAGCATAATGACGACGTCGGCCGATTCACTTGCAGCGGCGGAACCGCGAGCGCCAAGTGCAATGCCGACATCCGCGGCCGTCAAAACTGGCGCGTCGTTAACGCCGTCACCCACAAAAGTGACGGGGCGCAGATTTTCTTCGACTGCATCAACGGCACGTAGTTTGTCACCGGGTAATGCCTCGGCGGTAATGTTACTAATACCAAGCTTACGGGCGATGGTCTTTGCGACACTTTTATTGTCGCCTGTGACCATCAGGAAGTTTTTAACGCCGGCTTCCCGGAGGATTTGCAAAGTTGCTTTACTTTCTTCACGAATTTCATCTTCAAAGCTAATGACACCGGCAAGTTTACCGTTGATGGCAACAAGGGCGGCAGTTTTGTCGATTGATTTCGCGTTAAAGGTATCCGGCAAGGTGATGTCATGTTTTTCGAGCATGCCAAGCCGGCCAATAACGATACGTTTGCCGCTGACCGTGCCTTCGAGACCTTGACCGGGTGTTTCCTTGACGTGTCGTGGCTTGCCGACTGAGAGTTTTTTAGCTGTTGCGGCAGCGATAACCGCGCTCGCGACAATATGGGTAGAGTGCTGCTCAAGGGTCGCCGCGGCACGCAGTACGTCGTCATTTTTAAAACCGTTATATGTTTTGACGCTGGAAACGGTAAGTGTGCCGCGGGTAAGTGTTCCTGTTTTATCAAAAGCAAACGTTTTGGCGTTAGCAAGGCGTTCGAGGGCTGAACCGGTTTTGATAATGATACCGTGTTTTGCACTGCGGCTCATGCCGGAAATGATGGCGATCGGTGCTGCCAAAATAAGCGGGCACGGTGTGGCAACTACGAGCACTTCCAAAAAGCGGATCGACTGATGGCTGATTACCCATGCAGCGAGGGCGATTGTGAACGACAAAAGCGTGAACGGCACGGCATATCGATCGGCGAGTCGGACAAATGGCGCTTGACTATGCTGTGCTGATCGTACCAGTTTTATGATCTGTTCGTACTGACTGTTTTCTGCTGTTTGCGTAGCGCGGGCGATAATAACACCGTTGATACTGAGTGAGCCGCTCAATAATTGATCGTCGGTAGTTTTAGGCTGTGGCATGCTTTCGCCGGTCAGACTGGCTTCGTCGAAATCGGCATTGCCTTCGAGTACGATCGCATCCACCGGTGCCATTTCGCCTGTTTTGATGATAATTTTGTCGCCAACTTGCACTTCGCTTACTGTCACGTCGATGGTTTTGCGACCACGAATAATGTGTGCTTTTTGTGGTGCGCGGGACAAAAGTGTATCAAGTTCGCGCTCGGCGCGTCGTTCAGCGTAATCTTCGAGTGATTCGCCGCCGGTTAACATTAGAACCACGACGATAGCGGCCCAATATTCGCCCATAATAACAGCGGTGATGATGGCAGTGGCGGCTAAAATGTCGACACCGTATTTGCCGCTTTGCAGATCACGGAACATACTCCAAATTAATGGCAAAACTGATACGATTGCAGCCGTTCCGAGCAAAAGATGGGCGATAAAATGTTTGCCTTGTAACTCAAGCGGCAAGGCCGCAATCGCCACTAAAAGCGCCCAACTAAATTGCTGATATTGACGCAAGAACTGCCACAGCTTTTTCACAAGTTACTCCTCAAGAAATTTGTTACTTTCAGTATAGCAACACCGGTAGTATTGCTCAACTGATTGTATCGTCGTGCTATACTCGTAGGCATGATGACAGTAATTCTTGGTGGTACGAGCGGATTAGGAAGAGAAATCGCAAAGGTGTTTCAGGCGCGCGGTGAGCAAACATTTGTAGTTGGACGGTCCTATGATGAGACACATGGCTTGGGAATGAGGGCTGATTTTGCAGACCCTACAGATATTGAACGACTCGTTGAGTATTTGCATAAAATGGATGACAAGCTGGACTTGTATTGGCTTACCGGTGTTGGCTACCAGGGCGATTTTGCCGTACAACAGCACCCCGAAAAAATGGCTGCAGTGAATTTTGGTAATGTCCTCCCGGTGATTCAAGCAATATGGCAAAAAATGCTCACGGCAGATACCACTTCACATCTTGTGGTTGTTAGCTCTACGAGTGGTTTTAAACCACGCAAAGATGAGGCGGTGTACGCTGCCACAAAACATGCACAGACTGGTTTTACAAGGAGTCTTGGACTCGAAGCGGAAAGGATTGATTCTCACTGTAAAGTCGCGCTCTTTATGCCCGGTGGCATGCAAACTCCATTCTGGGAGGGAAATCGTCCCGCCGCATTTGACGAATTTTTGGATCCCAAGAAGGTCGCTGCTTATATCGTTGATCAAGTTGCTACTCAAACCAAATCCTTTTACGAAGAAGTGATCGAACGCGGCAGTTTGTAACATC
>CAZRIO010000041.1:0-3047 GCA_964600185.1 uncultured Candidatus Saccharibacteria bacterium
GACTGTGGTAACGACCTCGGTGTCGATTTGCCCGGTATTAACTACGGCATCGCCGACACGACGTACCTGGAAAGCATTCGCGAAAAACTACGCGGCTATGTGATTACACACGGACACCTTGACCACATCGGTGGCTTGCCACACATTGTGCCGAAATTCCCGGCACCGATTTACGGCTCGAAATTTACTATCGGCCGTGTTGAAGAAATCTTTGAAAACTTTGGTTTGCCAATGCCAGAAGGCTTTGCGCTCCAAACTGTTACGATGAACGAAACCACGCACGAACGCCTCAAAGTCGGCGAATTTTACGTCGAACTTGTGCGCGTGACGCACTCTATTCCGGGCAGCACTTGTATTGTGCTCGACACACCGGTTGGTCGCTTGATCAACACCGGCGACTTCCGTTTCGACCAAAACCCGCTCGACCACGAACGCAGCGACATCGAACGCCTGAAAGAGCTCGGTGACGAAGGTGTTCTGGCTTTGATGAGCGAGAGTACCACAGTGGAACGCCTTGGCCGAACGCCATCGGAAAGCACCATCGAGCAGAGCTTTATCGACATTATGCAACAAGCACCCGGTCGTATCTTCGTCGGTTTGTTTAGCACCAACATGAACCGTGTCCAGATGATCGTTAACGCCGCTGTTCACAATGGCCGTAAAGTCGCCATGGACGGTCGCAGCATGGTGAGCACGCTTGAAATGGCAGTGCGCCACGGCTTTATGAAAATTCCAAAAGGCACATTCATTCCGATTGCTTCGGTTGCCACTATGAAAGATCAACATGTAGTTGTGGTCTGTACCGGTAGCCAGGGTGAGCCAAGTTCAGCCTTGCAGCGCATGGCGAGCGGGGAACATAAACACGTCAAACTCAAAGAGCAGGATACTGTTGTGCTCTCGAGTACGCCAATCCCGGAAAGCGGTAACGATAGCCTCATCGGTGACATGGTTGACGGTTTGACGCGCAAAGGCGTGCACGTTTTCGAACACCGCAACCACGAACTCGACCACGTCGGCCCCTTACACGTTTCAGGTCACGCTTCACAAGACGAATACGTTGAGATGATTCAATACACGAAGCCGAAATTCTTCATTCCTATTTACGGCGCATTTCGTGTAAAGCAGCGTCATATTGACCTGGCGATTGAAAACGGCGTACCACGCCAAAACTGTGTGAACGCCGATAACGGTGACATCATTGCACTGACACCCGACAAAATGGAACTCGCCGGCACCGTGCCGAGCGGTACGATTTTGGTCGACCAAACTGGCGCGATCGTAAACAGTGTGGTGGTCAAAGACCGCGTACTACTCAGCGAAGAAGGTTTTGTCGCCGTCGTTCTGACTGTCGACAAGAAATCGGGCAATTTGCTGACCAGCCCCGACATTATCTCGCGCGGATTCATTTACATGCGAGATAACGAAGAACTCATGAATGGCCTCCGCGGTGAACTACGCCGTGCGGTAAGCCAACGATTCAAACGAGTCGACCTCGACCGTTTCAAGGCCGAACTCAAAGACCACGTTACGCACTACTTGTTTGAACAAACGCAGCGCAGCCCGATCGTCATCCCTGTGGTGAATGTTATTGGCGGTAAGGTAGAGGCAAAAACTGTGCACCAAAGTGCACAAACCAAGTCTGGTGAAGAGATTGCTGCCGAGCAAGAACGGCGTTTCAAAGAGATGCGCGCTCGATTACTGGCCCAAGACGCCCGCGTTGACTAGCCAAACACAAGCGCTTTGACATAAGTTGTAATTTTTGCTATAATAATAGTTATAACCAATAGCGGTAATCTGCTAGAATCAAACTGTAATGGCAAAGAAGAAAAAACAAACACGATCAAAGAAAGTTGTCGCACCGGTATCTGAAGAATCGGCGTTCTGGCCGCTCGCGGGGGCAATACTGCTCTTTATTTTGGCGATATTTCTGCTGCTTGGCGGCTTCGGTACCGGTGGTCCACTCCCTAAGAACTTATTCCATGGCGGCTACTGGACGTTTGGCTGGGCGGCGTATTTGCTGCCATTCGCGCTTGCGTACTGGGGCGGGTACAAGTTCAAGAGTGAGGACCGCAAAATCCCTCTCGCTAACTTATTGAGTATGATCGCTTTGCTTGTCTTTGCGGCGAGCTGGTTGATGACGGCCTTTGCGACAAAGCTCGCTGACGGCAGCATTCGTGGTGGTCACGGTGGTCAGGTCGGCCACGGTGTCGGCAGCGTGGTATTGGGGCTTCTCGACAAGTTCCCAGCCTCACTAATGTTTTTTGTGTTCACCGTGCTGGCGCTGTTCTTCTCGTTTAGTATTTCGCCCAAAGTTTTACTCAAACTTGGCAGCTTGTTCAAACGCGCTGAGCGTGAAGATGATGAAGCAGGCGAGGGCAGCGAACTCGGTAAACTCAAAGCTCGTGCTGAATCCAATGGATTCAAACTGAACGAAGGCGTCCCGGTCGAACACAACGGCCAAGACCGCGAAAAGCAGCCACGCATGGCGAGCCTCAAAAACACTGCGCAAAAACTCAGCGGCAACGAAAGTCACGAAGCACTCACCACGGCGAGTGATCCCAACTGGCAGTTCCCAAGTGTTAACTTGCTTAATCAAAAGCAGGAAAAAGCCGATCCAGGTGACGTCAAAGCTAGCGCGCAACTTATTCACGATACATTTCAAAACTTTAATATTAGCGTTGAAATGGAAGGGGCGAACGTCGGCCCGCGCGTAACGCAGTACACGCTGAAACCGCCAACTGGCGTGAAGCTTACCAAAATTACTGCCCTGGAGAATAACTTAGCGCTCGATTTAGCAGCGCACTCGATCCGCATTGAGGCGCCGATTCCGGGCAAGCGAGCCGTTGGTATCGAGGTACCAAACGTGAAGCCGGCAGTAGTGCGCTTGAGTTCACTTGTGCAATCACGAGAGTGGAGCGATATTAGCAGTCCGCTCGGCTTTGCAATCGGTAAAGATATTGCAGGTAATTCAGTAGTTGCCGACCTCGCCAAAATGCCGCACCTTTTGGTGGCTGGTCAGACCGGTTCTGGTAAGTCGGTGATGATCA
>CAZRIO010000042.1:0-2717 GCA_964600185.1 uncultured Candidatus Saccharibacteria bacterium
GGTTGAAGGGTGTAATAGGCCGGCGAGCGGTGCCCACCCCCTCTCGTCGGCCGTTTTTGTTATGATTTTATTAGACTTGCCTTCCGTGTGCGCTGACGCGAGTCTCATTACATGGAATCTATGTAAGGATAGTTATGAAATTTTTTGATGGTAAAGCGCAATTCTCTATTTTTGAACAACGCCGGTTTGGACTTGATCCAGCTATAACGGCTGAAGGTGACGACAGTTATATATTTTATGGTGCTGCTCGAGCGGCCATGGAATTACAGATAGAAAATATTATAGCCCTTGAAAAAGCGGGTGTTGTACCTGTGGATCCTGATGCACGTCTACAACACGCTGCACATGTGATCGGCTTTCTTGGCGCTATGGCAAACGAACGGGATGCCTATTGCGCAGAAATGATGCGTGAACGTCCCGGCTACATTGCCGACATGCAAGGATAGGTCACCACCCTTCTATTTTAATAACTTTATGGTATAATATATAACTTATGAGTAGTGGCGAGAATGTTTTTGCAAACCCAGAACGCTGGGCGGAGCCAACGCGCGACGGCGGTTTTATTTTGACCGACCCGGTCAGTGGCGATCGTATAAATCCGAATGTCCCACCCGCATGGATAGAAGAAGACCCGTATCTGCATGCTGGGTATGAATATCTCCGTATGAACGGGGCAAATATTAATCTTGAGATTGCCTATGGTCGCCACAGGGAGGCTGCAGATTTGGGTGATCCACAACTAGGCTGGTTCGAGAAAAAAGTAGCCGAAGCCGATTATTATGGATACGAGGCAAGTCATTATCGGATCGTGCCTACAGCAGTAGAACATGACACCGCCGGAGTGCGTTTAGCAAGGATACGGGCACAAGGTCGCGAAGATTTTGCGAGCTATCTGGATCTAGCGGGCAAAGAAAGTAGGGCCGACAGTTTTCATCATAGGCAGTACTATGCCATAGCGCTGGCTGGTCGGAACACTGAGTGTTTTCCGGCTGATGTTGCGAGTGACGGTCGACCAATTGAAGGCACATTTACTCGGGCGCGGCGTATGATATTGGGGTCTGCTGCTACCGCCCTCGCCGCTGCTGCATCGACGAGTATGGTGCTGCACCGGGAATGGTTCTCCCCAGCAAAATTTGGTCTCAGAATGTTAGAAAAAGAGGCTGGTCGATCACCCTATCGTGACATCAATGGCCTTGCTACCATTGGCGGATACCACAAAGACTTGGAAAGAAAATATCAAAGCTTGCATGTTAATGTGACAAGACGGTTTCTGCTGCGGTCTGAAGTATGGCGTAACCTCGAAGAAGTAGAGACTTTTAGAAGCATAGCTCACATGGGGATTATATTGCCCGAAGAGGTGCCCTCAGTTCGCGCTATGCATCAAGTAATGCGAGAAGGCCATGCGCAAGCTTTAGGTGAATCTAAACAATAAAACTGCGGGTTTCGTGTGGTAATTGGGCGTTGCCGAAGATATATTCGCTGAGGATGGCATTGGTTTCTCGGGTCAAATTGTTTATTTCGGCTTGTTGTTCTTTGGTGAAACGGCCGAGTACGAAATCGGCGCTGTCGATTTGCTCGGGTGTTTTGGGACCGATGCCGACACGAAGTCGGCCGTAGTTTTCGCCAATCACACCGGTCACCGATTTAACGCCATTGTGTCCGGCACTGCTGCCGCCGACCCGTGTGCGAATTTGACCAAACGGAATGTCGAGTTCGTCGTGGATGACAATCACCCGCTCCGGATCGATTTTATAAAACGAAGCAGCGGCTTGCACTGCTTGCCCGCTCAGGTTCATAAGTGTTGTCGGCTTAATTATGATAACGCGCGTGTCGCCGAGCGTGCCACTGGTGAAAAATGCTTTGAGGTCTTTCTTTTCGATCCACTTGTCGAAATTGTTTGTTTCAGCAAATGCATCGACGCACGCGAAACCAATGTTGTGCCGTGTGTTGACGTACTCTTTACCGACATTACCGAGGCCGACCACGAGAATGGTTTTATTCTGTCCGAGTGTATAAAACTGAGTTGCTTGCCCGACGTTCGGGCGGTTTTGCAAAAATGCCATAGGGGTAGTATACGGCAAGACAGCCACCTCTGTCACTAGGAGTTATGGGTGCAAACAGCTTGTAGTAGTATGTCAACGCGCGCTAGTCTTGCGGTATTCCATCCGCAGTGTTTGAGCACGGACATACTACTACAAGCTGTTTGCGACGTATCAGACGTACTATTTAGTACGCGGTTCTTTTGTCGGGCTGTTGCCGTGTTTGTGCGTTTCGTGCTTTTCGATAAACCAGAATTGAATTGGCGAGCCTTCGTAGTGCCAGCGTTCGCGAATTTCGCGGTCCATGTAGCGTTTGTAGCTCCAATGGAGGAACTTGGTGTGGCTGCCGAACACCTTGAATGCAGGAATGGGATTGTCAGTTTCCTGTGTTATGTAGTTGAGTTTTGGCGCGCGGTTTTTGAGCCCTGCTGGTGGGTGTTTGTCAACGATGTGACGCAGCCATTGGTTCAGTTCGCGGGTTGGAATGAGCTGGGCGCGCCGCTGGTCGATTTCCATAGCGAGTTCAAAAATTTTGGTAACGTTTTGACCGGTAACAGAGCTGGTGAAAATAAGCGGTGCCCATGGAATAAAGTCGTACGATTGAGCAATTTGCGGCGCAAGTGAGTCACGGGTAAAGGCGTCTTTGCCCTCGGCTTCGTCCCATTTGGTGACGACGAG